>NZ_JBEYVI010000024.1:0-170899 GCF_040643955.1 Streptomyces sp. NPDC047061 | reverse complement strand
CGCGCGTTTCAAGGAGGCCGGGATCGCCGTCCTCGACGAGCCGTTCTCGGTGGCCACCCGCGAGCAACCACGAACCACCCGCACCCGCCGACGAGACCGGACCGTCCCGCCCCTTGGGCGAACGGGCGAACGGAAAGGTGCCGTCAGCCGAAGACGACCGTCCGTCGGCCGTTGAGGAGGATGCGGCGCTCCGCGTGCCACTTCACCGCCCGTGCCAGCGCCTGGCACTCCACGTCGCGGCCGATCGCCACCAGCTGGTCCGGGGTGACGTCGTGGCCGACCCGCTCGACCTCCTGCTCGATGATCGGACCCTCGTCCAGGTCCGCCGTGACGTAGTGCGCGGTCGCACCGATCAGCTTCACGCCCCGCGCATGCGCCTGGTGGTACGGCTTCGCACCCTTGAAGCTCGGCAGGAACGAGTGGTGGATGTTGATGATCCGGCCGCTCAGCTGCTTGCACAGGTCGTCCGAGAGAACCTGCATGTAGCGGGCCAGCACCACCAGTTCGACGTTCTCCTCGCGGACGAGGTCGAGCAGCCGGGCCTCGGCGTCGGCCTTCGTCTCCTTCGTCACCGGGATGTGGTGGAAGGGGATGTGGTACGAGTCCACGAGTTCGGCGAAGTCGGTGTGGTTGGAGACCACGGCCGCGATGTCCACCGGGAGCGCGCCGATGCGGGCGCGGAAGAGCAGGTCGTTCAGGCAGTGGCCGAACTTGCTGACCATGAGGACGATGCGCATCTTCTCGTCGCCCCGGTTGATCTGCCAGTCCATGTGGAAGGAGTCACCGATCGCCGCGAAGCTCGCCCGCAGCTTGTCGACCGTCACCGGCGCGTCGGCCGAGAAGTGCACGCGCATGAAGAACAGGCCCGTGTCGTGGTCCCCGAACTGCTGGCTGTCCTCGATGTTGCAGCCGGTCATGAACAGGTAGCTCGACACGGCATGCACGATGCCCTTTTTGTCCGGGCAGGAGAGCGTGAGGACGTACTGGTCGGCCGGGACAGCCTGGGCTCGGGTGGACTCGTCGGTCATGCACCACAGAATCTCATGCCCCGCCCGCCCCGGCCGTCAGCGTCCGCTTCGCGGACTCACGCCGCCCGCGTCATGATCCGCAGCACCTCGAGGGTGCGCGGCGGGGCGTCCGGGTCGTCGCCGTCACTCGCCGCGAGGCGTATGTGCGCGTCCCGGGCCGCCCGGACCGCGTCCGGCCACCCCTGGTGGTCGAGGTAGGCGGAGACCGGCGCGTCCGGCCCGACCTGGTGCATGATCCGGAGCACCCGCAGCACGGCGGTGTCGACGAGCGCCGCCTCCTGCGAGTCCCGGAATATCGTCCCGACGTACTTCTCCGCGGACCAGCTGTCCAGCCAGGTGTCCTCGACCAGCCGGTAGACCGCGTCGGTCACGTCGCCGTACCCGTCCTGACCGGCCAGCCAGACGTTCCGCTGGAAGTCCGGGTCGGAGAGCATGTGCAGCGCGGAGCGCACATTGCTGCGCCAGCGCCACCATGGCATGTCATTGAGTGGCATGTCGCCCATGGTGGAGGAGCGACGGCCGCGACGGGAAGAGTTCTCCGAACCTTGCACGGTCGTCGATCGTACGTTCCTCGTCACACACCCTTAACAGGCCCCCCGCAATTCACCTTGACGTCACCCTTCGTTGACCATAGGTCACTTCCCGGTTAGTGATGTGGCGGAATCGTGCGTGTCCATGACCGGCAGGCGCCCCATCCTCAGCACCACCGTCAGCAGCATCCGCCCCGCGGCACACCGGCGCGTGAGAGCCACCGCCCTGTCCGCGGTGGCCATGACGGCCTGCGCGTCCCTCGCCGCCGGCTGCGGCGCCATCCCGGGGATGTCGACCTCGACGGACGACGAGATCAAGGTGATGACCTGGGCACCGCAGGGGACCAGCGCCACCAACAAACCCGGCATGCCCGCCATCGCCTCCGCCTACATCAAGTGGGTCAACTCCCAGGGCGGCATCCACGGCCACAAACTCAAGCTCATCACCTGCAACGACCACAACACCAGCGTGGGCGCCGCGAACTGCGCCCAGCGCGCGGTCGACCAGAACGTCGTCGCCGTGGTCGGCTCCTACAGCCAGTTCGGCGACTCCTACTTCGCCCCGCTGGAGGGCGCGGCCATCCCCTACATAGGCGGCTACGGGGCGTCGAACAACGAGTTCACCAGCCCCGTCTCCTACCCGGTCAACGGCGGCTCGCTCACCCTGCTGTCCGGACTCGGGGAGGCGCTGGCCGACTCCTGCGGCCCGGTCACCCTGGTCCGCCCGGACACCATCGCCGGCGACCAGCTGCCCCAGCTGCTCGACTCGGGCCTGCAGGCGGGCGGCCACGCCAAGGCGAACGACCAGCTCGCGGCCGAGGACCTCACCGAGTACGACCAGCAGTCGCAGAAGGCGCTGGAGAGCGCCACCTCGAACGCGGCGAAGACGGGCTGCGTGGTGCCCGAGCTCGGTGACCGCACGGCCACCTTCATGGACAACTTCCAGCGCGCCCGCCAGGACTACCCGAAGGTGAAGACGGCCGCCGAGGTCGGCAGCGTCGACCAGACGGTGATCAACTCCACCGGTGGCGCGTCCGGCCCGTACGAGGGGTCGTACATCACCGGCTGGTACCCGGTGGCGTCGGACTCGCGCTGGGACCAGATGAAGAAGGTCATCAGCAAGGAGGCCTTCGGCGACAACCGGATCGACCCGGCCGACGCCGGGGTGCAGACCACCTGGATCGCCTACCAAGTCCTCACCGCCGTGCTGGAGAAGATCGGCGACGGCGACGTCAGCTCCGACAGTGTGCGGCACACCCTCAACGACGGCCTGAAGGTCTCCACCGGCGGCCTCACCCCGTCCCTGTCCTGGCCCTACCAGGGCAAGCTGGCCGCGGCCGGCTTCGCCCGGCTGGTCAACGCCGACGTGAACGTCCAGACGGTCAAGGGCGGGCTGCTGCAGTCGGCGAACAAGCAGGCCCTGGACATGACCAAGGTCCTGGAGAACGCCGACCTCAGCTGACCGGCAGGCGCAGGTGCCGGCGCGCACGCGCCGGCCGACCGGCCGTGGTCGCGGCCGGGTCGGCCGCGGTCACAGCTGGGTCGGCTGCCGCTGGGTCAGTCCGTACTTGCTCGCGATCGTGTTCCACAGCGCGGCCGCCTTCACCTTCTGGCTGCTGGCGGTCCCGCTCTCGCGGTTGCCGGCGGCGGTCTGGCCGGTGGTGCGGGCCTGGCCCTTGCGGCAGCCGTGCTTGCCCTTGGCCTGGTCGGCCCAGGCCGCGTAGTGGCTGTCGGCGTTCGCGGAGGCCTGCCAGGCCTTGGTGAGGGCGGTGCTCAGCTCGGCGTGGTCCGGCAGCTTGTCGACGGCCAGCTTCGACAGCCTGGTGACCAGCTCGGTGCGCTGCTGGGCGGCGTTGCGCAGGTCGGAGGCGGAGCCGTCCAGGTCCTGGCACTGCTTCACCTGGGCGACGGCGTTGATCACCGAGGCGCGGCTGCTGCCGCTGTCGGCGAGCAGCTTGTCCAGGGCGACGGCCTGCGCCTTCGCGGGGTCGGACGCGGCCGAGGACGATCCGTCGGTGGCCGGGGCGGACGCGGCCACCGTCTTGTTGGCGTCGTCCGAGCCCCCGCCGCCCCCGCTGAGCAGGGCACCGGCGCCGATGCCGAGCACCGCGATGCCGATCCCGACGGCCGCGATCACCGGCACCTTCGACCTGCCACGACCGCCCCGGCCGTCGCCGTCGTCGTCGTGGTGGTCGTACGACGTCGGGGGCGGGGTGTACGCCGGCGGCTGCTGGTAGCCGCCCTGGGGCTGCTGGTAGCCGCTCTGGGGCTCCTGGAAGCGCGGCAGATAGGCCGTGGACGCGGCCGCGGGCTCGCCGCCCGGCGCGCTGCGGAAGAGGTTGTCGAACTCGGCGGGCGGCTGCCGGTCGGCGCCGCCGCCCTGCAGGCCACCGGCCGGGTACGGCGCGATGTACTGCGTGGCGTCGGCGTCGGAGTGCACCGGGGCGGGCGCCCCGCCGAAAGCGGTCTGCCCGTGGGACATCTCCGGCGGCAGCGCGCCGGTACCCACCGGCGGGATCAGCTGGGTGGCGCCCTCGGAGGCCGCCGGGACCGGCGGTATGTACTGCGTGGCGCCCTCGTCCACCGGTGCGGCGGGCACCGGCGGTATGAACTGGGTGGCACCCTCGTCGGCGGGCGGCAGCGCACCGCCGTAGCCGCCGTGGCCGCCCTGCGGGACGGCGGGCGGCAGCGCGACGCCCGGAGCGCCGTACGGGTCATGGCCGGCGGCGGGGGGCAGCGGGGCGCCGTACGACTGCTGGGGCTGGGCGTCGTAGCCGTACGACTGCTCGTAGCCGCCGCCGTACGACGGGGCCGGCGCCCCCTCCGGCGGGAGCGCACCGGCGCCGGGGGCCTGGGCGGCCTGGACCTGGGCGACGTGCGACTGGGCGTTCCAGGCGGGCGGCAGCGGGTGCTCAGGGGCGGCCCACTCCTGGCCGGCCTGGCCGGCCGCCTGCGGCCAGCCCTGGCCGGGCGGCTCGGGCTGCGGGCTCTGCTGGTGGCCGGGGCCCCACGGCTGGCCCCAGGACTGCCCTTCGGACGGCGCGGCGGCCGGAGCGGGCGGCTGCGCGACGGGGACGGGGCTGCCCGTCATACCCGGCAGCAGGGGCTCGCCACCGTCGGAGGGCAGCACGATGCCTTCGCGCGCGGGCTCGCCCTGTCCACTCTGCGTCACCGGGACTCCTACTAATGGGGGACCTTGTGAATCGTCTGCTCACGCTACCGGGTCCCCTCAGCCGGGTGCCACGCAGCCAAGGGCGCGATCTTCTTCCCTGTCACAGCAGTAACAAAGCCGCCCCGCGGTGCGCTGTATATGCCGCTTCGTGCGCGGCAACGTGTGGTTTCCCACACGTTTACGCAACCGCGGGGCATGAATTCATGCCGCTGCCTGCAGGTCCAGCCGGGCGCCGAACTCCCTGACGACCGGTTCGTCCCGGAACGGCTCCAGCCGCTGCTGGAAGTCCTCCAGGTACTCGGCGCCCCGGTTGGAGCGGACCGTCTCCAGCAGCTCGACCGCCTTCGTCCCGGTGGCACAGGCCTGTTCGATCTCACGCTGCTGCACCTGCGCCGTGGCGAGGAGCACATAGCCGATCGCGCGGCGCCGCGCCCGGGTCTCCGGGTGCCCGTCCAGCGACTGCTGCGCGCACCTGGCGGCCGCATCGGCCTGCCCCAGGTCGCGGTGGCAGTGCGCCAACTCGTCCGCCAGATAGGCCTCGTCGAAGTGCTTGATCCACGCCGGGTCGTCCCCGGACGCCGGATCGGCCGCCTCCATCGCCGACACCGCCCGCCCGGACGCCAGCTGCGCCGACCGCACATCGCCCAGCAGGGCGTGGCCCCGGGCCTCGGCCGCGAAGAACATCGCCTCCGCGCGCGGGGTCACGCGACCACGCGCCCCCTCCTGCGCCGCCCTCGCCAACTGGGCGATCTCGCGCGGGTTTCCGAGCTGGGCGGCGAGGTGGCTCATGGAGGAGGCGAGCACGTAGCCGCCGTAGCCACGGTCGCCGGCCGCCTGCGCGAGGCGCAGCGACTGGATGTAGTACCGCTGGGCGAGACCGGGTTGGCCGGTGTCGACGGCCATGTACCCGGCGAGCTCGGTGAGCCGGGCGACGGCCGCGAACAACTCCCGCCCCACGGACTCCCGGTAGGAGCCAGCCAGCAGTCCGGAGACGACGCTGTTGAGGTAGTGCACGACGACGGGACGCACATGCCCGCTGCCGAACTGGTGGTCCAGATCCGTCAGCGCCTGCGTCATCGCCTTCACCGCCGCGACGTCCGCCTGCCCGACCCGCGGCCCCGCCTGCCGCGCCACCTGCGCGTCCGGCGCCGAGATCAGCCAGTCCCGGCTGGGCTCGACGAGCGCGGACGCGGCCACGGACGACCCGGACAGGAAGTCCCGGCGCCCCACGTCGCTGCGCCACAGCTCGCAGACCTGCTCGATGGCCCCCAGCACCGTCGGCGAGAACTGGAGACCGACGCCCGACGCGAGGTTCTTGCCGTTGGCCATGCCGATCTCGTCGATCGTGACCGTACGGCCCAGCTTGCGCCCCAGCGCCTCGGCGATGATCGCGGGCGCCCGGCCCCGCGGCTGCTGGCCGCGCAGCCAGCGCGCCACGGACGTCTTGTCGTACCGCAGGTCGAGACCGTGCTCGGCGCCGCACATGTTGACCCGGCGGGCGAGCCCGGCGTTCGAGCACCCCGCCTCCTGGATGAGCGCCTGCAACCGTTCGTTCGGCTGCCGCGCGACAAGCGGCCTTGCGGCCATGGCGTACCCCCTGCGAACTCCCTGTAGGGAAAAGATCCGGCCCTGACGATCACTGCCCAGCGGACATACCGAAAATGCGGGACATGCGAGGATTGCCGGGTAAAGGCGGCGGAATCACGGGTACGACCGCCACCAACCCCCCACGTGTGACTACCCGCTCACGCCCCGGTTCCTCCTGCGCGCCCCCACACGTGCATCCATGCGCCCCAGTTACGGAAAAGATGCTCCTCCCCCGCGCGCGCTACGCCCGTAACTCCAGGTGGGCGCGGGAGTTGTGTTGAGCGTGGAAGAGACGATCGCCGGCACCGAAGCCGCTCAGATTCCGAAGCAGCGCGGGGAATCGCTGCTGGAGACCGCCGTACGCTACGCCGAGGAGCGCCACTGGGACGTCTTCCCGGGCACCTGGCTGGAAGCGGTCGAGGGGGTGCAACGCTGTTCCTGTGGTGAGGTCGCGTGCGTCGCGCCCGGCGCGCACGCGGCGCGCCCGGACTGGGCGACGCAGGCCACCGGTAGTGCGACGGTGGCGCGCCGGATGTGGCAGAAGCAGCCGACGGCGTCGATCCTGCTGCCGACGGGGCGGACCTTCGACGCGCTGTCCGTCCCGGAGACGGCGGGGTTCCTCGCGCTGGCGCGCATGGAGCGGATGGAGCTCACGCTGGGGCCGGTGACCCTGACGCCGGATCGCCGTATGCAGTTCTTCGTTCTTCCCGGGGCGTCGGTGAAGGTGCCGGACCTGGTACGGAAGATCGGCTGGTCACCGGCGTCACTGGACCTCACGGCGCTCGGCGAGGGGGCGTACGTCCCCGCTCCGCCGACGCGGTACGGGTCGCGGGGGGCGGTGCAGTGGGCCTGCCGGCCGACGGCCGCGAACCGGTGGCTGCCGGACGCGGAGGAGTTGATCTCGCCGTTGGCTTATGCGTGCGGGCGGGATCGGTAGGCGCCTATTGGGCTGCCGGGTGCGGTCTTGTCGGCGGCCGCGGGTACGTCGTGGCTGGTCGCGCAGTTCCCCGCGCCCCTTACGGGGCGCTTCACAGCCGTGTCCTACATAGCTGCGGGCAGGCGTGCCGCAGGGCGGCACGGGTGGGCGCTGGGGGTCCCCCCGGCCGAAGGCTGGGGGAGGCACCCTGCGAGCGCCGGTAAGTGAAACCCCCCGCCACCGGCCCCCGCATAAGGTGCTGGCATGACCGATGCCGTGCGTGTGCGTGGGCTCTGGAAGCGGTTTGGGCAGCAGGTGGCCGTCGGCGGGATCGACCTGTCGCTGCCCGCCGGGAAGTTCGTCGGGCTGGTCGGACCCAACGGAGCCGGCAAGACCACCACCCTCTCCATGGTGACCGGGCTGCTGCGCCCGGACCACGGCTCCGTCGAGGTCGTCGGCCACGACGTGTGGCGGGACCCGGTCGCCGTGAAGGCCCGCATCGGCGTCCTCCCCGAAGGCCTCCGCCTCTTCGAACGGCTCTCCGGCCGCGAACTGCTCGGCTACTCCGGCCGCCTGCGCGGCCTCCCCGGCGCCGAGGTCGACAAGCGCGCCACCCAGCTCCTCGACGTGCTCGACCTCGCCGGCGCCCAGCACAAACTCGTCGTCGACTACTCGACCGGCATGCGCAAGAAGATCGGGCTCGCCGCCGCTCTCCTCCACAACCCCGAAGTCCTCTTCCTGGACGAGCCGTTCGAGGGCGTCGATCCGGTGTCCGCGCAGACCATCCGGGGCGTCCTCGAGCGGTACACCGCCTCCGGCGCGACCGTCGTCTTCTCCTCCCACGTGATGGAGCTCGTCGAGTCGCTGTGCGACTGGGTCGCGGTGCTGGCGGCGGGCCGGATCCGCGCGACCGGGACCCTGGAGGACGTGCGCGGGGCGCATCCCACCCTCCAGGCCGCGTTCCTCGAACTCGTCGGGGCGAGCGGCCGGGACGCGGCCTCCGACCTGGACTGGCTGGGCGGCGGGGCGGCCCGATGACGGACGTGACCGCCACCGTCGTACGGCTGAAGCTGTCGCTGCTGCGGAACGGGCTGCGGCAGTCCGGCGGCCGGCGGGCCGCGTTCGTCGCGTCGGCGGTCGTCGCACTGCTGTTCGCGGTGCTGCAGCTGCTGGGCCTGGTCCTGCTGCGCGGGCATGCGCACGCGGACGCGGTGGCCGTGCTGGGGGCCGCCGTGCTGGCGTTGGGGTGGGCGGTGATGCCGCTGTTCTTCCCGGGCGGCGACGAGACCCTGGACCCGACCCGGCTGGTGATGCTCCCGCTGCGGCCCCGGCCGCTGGTACGGGCCCTGCTGGCCGCCTCGCTGGTCGGCATCGGCCCCCTGTTCAGCCTGTTGCTGCTGGTGGGCTGTGCGGTGGCGGTGGCGCACGGTGCGGCCGGCTACGGCGTCGCGGTCGTCGCCGTACCCCTCGCACTGCTGGTCTGCGTGGCCCTCGCACGTGCCGTGGCCGCCGCGAACGTACGGCTGCTCAGCAGCCGCAAGGGACGGGACCTGGCGGTGCTGAGCGGCCTGGTCATCGCCGTCGGGGCGCAGCTCGTCAACTTCGGCGCCCAGAGCCTCGGTTCGGCCGGGCTCGGCAGGCTCGCGCCGGTGGCGGACGTGGTGCGGTGGCTGCCGCCCGCGTCGGCGATCGGCGCGGTGCACGCGGCGAGCGAGGGGTCGTACGGGACGGCGCTCCTCCAACTCGCGCTGTCCCTCGCCGCGTTGGCGCTGCTCGTCGGCGCCTGGGCGCGGACGCTGACCCGGCTGATGACCGCACCCGACGGTTCCACGCTGCAGGCGCCCGAAGCGGCCGCCCGGGGGCGTTCACCGGAAGGCGGGGGGCTGGGGCGACTGGGGCGGCCGGGGCGGCTGCTGCCGGGCGGTCGTACCGGCACGGTCATGGCGCGCAGCCTGCGCTACGTCTGGCGCGACCCCAAGACCAAGGCCGCCTGGGTGACCTCGCTGGCCATCGGCCTGATCGTGCCCGTCTTCAACGCCCTGCAGGGCACCGGGTCGATCTACTTCGCGTGCTTCGCCGCCGGCATGCTCGGCATCCAGATGTACAACCAGTTCGGGCAGGACACCTCCGCCTTCTGGATGGTCGCGATGACCGTCTCCTCCGCGCGGGACGCCTACGTCGAACTGCGCGGGCGGGCGCTGGCCCTGCTGGTGATCACCCTGCCGTACACCACGCTGGTGACCGTCCTGACCACGGCCGTGCTGGGCGACTGGCCCCGGCTGCCCGAGGTGCTCGGCCTCGCCTTCGCCCTGCTCGGCGCGATGCTGGCGACGGGCGCCTGGACCTCCGCCCGCTTCCCGTACTCCATCCCCCAGGAGGGCCACCGCAACGTCGCCCCCGGCCAGACCGGCCTGGCCTGCGTCGCGATCTTCGGCGGCATGGTGTCGGCGGCCCTGTTGTGCGCCCCCGTCATCGCGCTGACGATCGCGTTGAACGCGAGCGCGGGGGGCGCGGAGTGGACCTGGCTGCTGCTGCCGGTGGGGACGATCTACGGGGCGACGATCACGTGGACGGGGCTACGCCTGGCGGCCCCGCGGACGGCGGCCTGCTTGCCGGAGATCCTGACGGCTGTCAGCAAGGGCTAGCCGACGATCAGCGCCCCGCAAAGGGCGCGGGGAACTGCGCCCCGAAAGGGGCGCGGGGAACTGCGCCACCAGCCACAACGGACCCGCAGCCGCCTACCTCGCGCGGCCCCTGCCCCGTCGGCGCCCTTCACTCCCCCACCCGATCGAGAAACGGCTCCACGGCCGCCCGCCAGGCATCCGGCCGGTCGTACGGCAGCAGATGCCCCGCATCGGCCACCTCGGCGTACTCCCCCTTCGGCAGCACCCTGACCATCTCCTGCGCCTCCGCCCGCCCCAGCTCCCCGTCCACCCCGCGCACGACCAGCGTGGGGCACGGCACCTGGGCCAGCTCCTCCCAGTGCGCGTCGTACACCCAGGTCTCCCTGGACTTCAGCATCTGGTCCGGGTCGAACACGGGCCGCCAGCCGTCGGCGCACTCGTGCATCACCTCGGCGTAGAACTCCCCGCGCGCGGGGCTCGGCCGCTCCACCCAGGGATCGTCCTCGCCGAACCACTTGCGTACGTCGGCGAGCGTGGCGAAGGGAACGGGCCAGGACTTGAACCAGTCGGACCACTCGCGCTGCGAGGCCGCGCCGAGCGCGGAGGCCCGCATGTCGCAGATGATCAGACCCCGCACCAGCTCGGGGCGCTTCGCGGCGAGCTGCCAGGCGGTCAGGGCCCCCATGGCGTGGCCGATCAGCACGGCCGGCGCGAGGCCCAGCTGCTCGACGGCGGCCACGGCGTCCTCGACGTACGCCTCACGGGTGTAGGCGGCCTGCGGGGGCTTGTCGCTCTGGCCGTGGCCGCGCTGGTCGAGGGCGACGGCACGGTGCCGTCCGGCGAGCCAGCGGGCGGTGGACGCCCAGTGCGAGGCGCGGCCCATCAGGCCGTGCAGTAACAGCACGCCGGGAAACGAGTGGCCAGGATCCTCCGTCTTGGGCGGGTCCGCGAACTCCCAGGCGGCGAGGTTCACGCCGCCGACTCCTGTCACGTCGATGCGCCGTGCCATGGGCCTGGCACCCCCCTAGCTCCGCGTGCCTAGTGTCGCCTCGTATCGCTTCGTGGTGCTTCGGTACCACTGCAGACTATCGAACCCTTATTCGAAAACCGGGTTCCCGCGGGCAACACCCCTCATTCGAGTGACCCCTCCTCAGGCATGATCGGCGCCGCCGGGGGGATTTGTTCTGCGGGGGGCGGACCGCTCGGGGAAAACGGTCCGAGGGGATGACCCTGAGAGCTCGGGGCTCCGGGTCAGCACTGGGGAGGACAGGCCCCGGTACCGAAAGGTGCCGGGGCCAATCCCACGTCCACGCACATGTCCGTGTCCACGTCTTCGGCACATCCTCCCCGCCCCCCTCAGGTCATATGCCTCTCGCGACAGCCTTGCACGCGAAACGTTCCAGCGCTGCGATTCGGAGCACTGAATCTTCGATTCGACGCGTTCGACACACACGGGTGAGACGTCGAGAGAAGGCATCAACTTCCCCACCAGCAACAGAAGTTGAACGATGCTCAGGTTGCGGCACGCCCGGCGGTCGCCGCCCAGCCGGCGGCGCTCACCGGACGGCACTCAGCGGGCGTCGCTCAGCGCTTGGCGACGAACACGTGGGAGGCGACGTCCGCCTCCAGCTCGGCCGCCTCACCGCCGCTGCCCACCAGGACCCCGCCGGCCGCCTCCGTCACGCTCACCACCGAACCGGGCTGCACACCCGCCCGCCGCAGCGTGTACATCAGCTGCGCATCGGTCTGGATGGGCTCGCCGATCCGGCGCACGACCACCGTCTTGCCGTCCGTGCCCGGGTCCAGGTCGGCCAGCGACACCATGCTGTCGTCGAGGAACGGGTCCGCGCCGTCCTTCTCGCCCAGCTCCTCCAGCCCCGGGATCGGGTTGCCGTACGGCGACTCGGTCGGATGCCGCAGCAGCTCGAGCACCCGCCGCTCCACGGCCTCGCTCATCACGTGCTCCCAGCGACACGCCTCGGCGTGCACCTGCTCCCACTCCAGGCCGATCACGTCGACCAGCAGGCACTCGGCGAGGCGGTGCTTGCGCATCACCCGCGTCGCCAGCCGGCGGCCCTCGTCGGTCAGTTCCAGGTGACGGTCGCTGGCCACGGACACCAGACCGTCCCGCTCCATCCGCGCCACCGTCTGGCTCACCGTCGGCCCACTCTGGTCGAGCCGCTCCGCGATGCGGGCGCGCATGGGGACCACGCCTTCCTCTTCGAGCTCGAGGATGGTGCGGAGATACATCTCCGTGGTGTCGATCAGTCCGGACATACGTGCCCCTCGATTACCTCTGCCGGAAGCCCCGGCCGCGTGCGCTGGCCCTGCAACCAATTCTGCCGGATCCCACTGACAAGCGGGGGACACCGGAAAAACGGAGGGTGCGGGCCGACGTCCCTTTCACAGCCACCCAGCTGCGGGCAGGCGTGCCGCAGGGCGGCACGGGTGGGCGCGGCGGCACCCTGTAAGCGCCGGTAAGCGTCCCCACCCCCAGCCGCCACCCCGGCCCCCGCACAGGCCGTATTGACACCGACCTGGTCCAGACCTGAGGGTGATCCGCGACACACACGCTGACGCACACGCTGACGCTGACGCTGCGAAGGGGCACCGCATGAGCGACGGCACGCCCGCCGACCTGTTCTTCGACGCCGCCATCGGCCTCCTGCAACGGGTCCGCGACGAGGAGGCCGAGGCCATCACCGCCGCCGGCACCCTCCTCGCCGACACCGTCGCCTCCGGCGGCCGCCTCTTCGCCTTCGGCGCCGGGCACTCCTCGCTCGCCGCCCAGGACGTCGTCTACCGCGCCGGCGGCCTCGCCCTCATGAACCTCCTCGCCGCCCCCGGCCTCGTCGGCGTCGATGTGATGCCCGCCACCCTCGGCTCCCGTCTCGAACGGGTCGACGGACTCGCCACCGCCGTCCTCGACACCTCGCCCCTGCGCACCGGCGACGCCCTCGTGATCATCTCCCTGTCCGGCCGCAACGCCCTGCCCGTCGAGATGGCCGTCGAGGCCCGCCGGCGCGGCGCCAAGGTCATCGGCGTGACGTCGGTGGCGTACGCCACCGAGACCACCTCCCGGCACTCCTCCGGCACGTACCTCAAGGACCACTGCGACATCGTCCTGGACTCGAAGATCGCCGTCGGGGACGCCGAGCTCACCCTCGACACCATCCCCGCACCCTTCGCGCCCGCCTCCACGGTCGTCACCAGCGCCCTGCTCCAGGCGGTCCTGGCCACCACCGCGGCCACCCTCGCCGACCGCGGCACCGAACCCCCGCTGCTGCGCTCCGGCAACGTCGACGGCGGCCACGAATGGAACGCCCGCGTGTTCGAGGAGTACCGCGACCGGATCTTCTACCAGCACTGAGCGGCTGTCGCTGCTACTGCTGCCGTTCCTTCGCGAGGTGGGCGAGGTCCAGCGCGGTCGCGATGCGCACGGCCACGTCCTCCGCGTACGTCGCGTCCGCGCGCTCGAAGCGGTTGCGGGCCGACCCGCGCAGGAACGTCACGACGCCCAGCGTCCGCCCCCGGCTGCGCAGCACCGCGCACAACGCGTGCACCACGTCACCGGGCCACTGCCGGTCCAGCGCCCAGGCCCGCGCCCGGTCCAGCGGCACCGAACCGGCGTCCGCCCGCACACTCCCGGCCCGCACCACGCACTGCAACGCCGGATGCCCCTCCTCGTAGCGCACCGGCAGCCCCGCCGCCCCCGTCAGCATGCTCGGCCCCGGCGCCCCGGCCGGCGTGGCCGCGATCCGCACCAGCCGGACCGGCCCCACCTCCCCGTCGGCCCGGGATCCGCCCACCACCCGGTCGATCACCGCATGGTCCGCGAACCCGGCCAGCGCGAAGTCCAGGTGGACGGTCGCCGCCTCCGCCGGGTCCTCGCACTCGGCCGCCGCACGGGCCGCACGATGCAACTGGTTGGCACGGAAGCGCAGCATCGCCGCATCCTGCTCCGCGTGCTTGGCCTCCGTGACGTCCAGGAACAGCCAGCCCACCCCGAGCGGCACCGGCTCCTCGGCGAGCGGCGACGCCAGCCGCAGGAACCCGGACCGCCAGCAGCGCCGCTGCTCGCCCTCGGGCGTCCGTACGCTCACCCACATCTCCGCCGGCGCGGGCGGCGCCCCCTCGGCCAGCACATGCGTGAGCGCGCTCTCCAGATCCTCCACGCCCAGCGCGAGCAACTCCCCCAGCGGCCGCCCGAGCGCCGACGTACGCCCGATACCGAGCGCCCGCGCGGCATGCGCGTTGACGACGGCCGGCCGCAGATCCGCGTCCACGAGGACGACGCCCCAGGCAGCGTCCTCGAACAGGGCCTCGCTCAGCGCGATCGACCGCTCCAGGTCGATCTGCGCGTGCACCTCGCTGAACGCGCAGTACACCCCCGCCGGCTTCCCGTCGGGCCCGCGCACGGCCGCCGACTGCGTCCGTACGAGGACCCGCCCGCCGTCCTTGGTGAGCAGCGCGAACTCGTGCACCTGCCGACCGGGCGCATGCATCGCCGACAGCAGCCGCCCCTCGACCTCGTCCGCGTCCGCCTCACGCACCGCCCACCCGGCAAACCCGTGCCGGCCCACCGCCTCGGCGGCCGTCCACCCGAGGATCCGCTCGGCCTCACGGTTCCAGTGCGTGACGAAGCCGTCCGCGTCGAACGCGCACAGCGCCGCGTCCATGCCGTCGAGCAGCGCGGCGAGCAGGTCGGAGCCGCCCGAGTCCTCCGGAGCATCCCGCTCCGGTTCCGGCTCGGGCTCGTCGGGCCCCAGCTCGTCCGTGGCCCCACTACGCCGGGAAGCACTCACCTGGACCCCCATCAGGCTGCGTCCGCACGCACGGCGCGTCGGTTCACTCGCTGCCCTTCATTCAACTCGAACGTGACGCAGCCCACACTGTGTTCCCGCAAGATTGAGGGAATCGTTGCAACCCGCCGCCCACCACGGCCTCACAGCTCGAGCCGCAGATCCACCCACTCGTCACTCCCCCCGTCGAGCACATACCGCTCGACTTCCGCAAACCCGTGCCGCCGGGCAAACCGCACCCCGTCCTCATTGACCCCCAGCACACACGTCTCGACGACTCCGGCCCCCTGCGCACGCCCATACCCGAGCGCGTGCTCGTACAAGGCCGCACCGAACCCCCGCCGCCGAAACTCCGGCAACACCCGCGCGATCACCGTCACCACCCCACCGACGGCAGGCCGCACGGTGGAACACCCCACGAGCACGTCCCCGTCGTAGGCGTTCTCCAGCCGATACCCCCGCACCAGCCGCTCCCGAGCCTCCTCGAACGACATCGCGGCAGGCGGCACCACCACGTTGTGCACATACCGCCACTCCTCCAACGCCTCGTCGCCGTCGACGAGGACCACCCGAAGATCACTCACGCGTCGCCCTCCCCTTCTGCCGACCGCCGCGCGTAAACCTCGATCTCGATCTTCATCCGAGGATCCGACAGCCCGCACACCATCATCGTCGCGGCGGGCCGCACCTCCCCGAACACCCGCCGCAGCACCGGCCAGCACGGCTCGAAGTCCTCCCGCACCGGCAGCAGATACCGCACCCGCACCACGTCCCCGAACCCGCACCCGGCCTCCGCCAGCGCCGCCCCGATGTTCCGCAGACACTGCTCGGCCTGCTCCACCACGTCCTCGGAGATCGCCATCGCCGCATAGTCGAACCCGGTGGTCCCGGACACATGCACCCAGTCCCCGTCCACCACCGCCCGCGCATACCCGATCTCCTCCTCGAACACGGACCCACTGAGAATCACCCGCCGCTTTGTCATACCGGAACGGTAGAGGGCCTTCTCCGGTTGCGGTGGTCACAAGATCACACGAACCCTGGCCCCTACTCCGTGACGAAGGGTGCGTATCCGACCGGGACCTCGCTCACCTGAAGATCCGAGAAAAGCAAAGTCAGGTTGTGTGCGCTGGTCTCCATACACACCTCATGGAAGTCGATCCCAAGAGCCTTGGACCAGCGGCGGGCTCCCTCCGACTCAGGGAGAAGCCTGGCTCCCGGGTACAGGCTGTGCCACTTCACGCCCCAGACGTATCCGTCGAGGTCGATACCGGTCTTGTGGTCGATGAGCCGGTCGTCCAACGAGATCCGCCAAGTCTTCGCCGGCACTGACGTCTCACATCGGGCCTCGACGCAGTACCGGAAGAGATACCGCAGGTGGGACGGCGTGATGCCGGTACGGGGATCAGCCGCCGCGTAGACGATGACCTCGTAGTCGCGCATGTAGTTGCTGTATCCGTGGTGCACGACAGCGTGATCGAAGGTCTCGTCCAGCATCTGTTCAAGTACGGCGGTATCCATGCCGTCCTTCTACCTCACTCGACGAGACCTTCGACAACCAGATGCACGAGTGCCAGACGCCATCGCCCCAAAGATCGACCACACAGGCCCTAGCAGGAAAATCACGTGCGCGTTCGGAAGATCGGCAAGATCCGCATAAACGAGCGACTCCGGTTCGATCAAGGCAATAGTTGCGGTCCGGATCAGTAGCTTCACCTGCATACGCCGAAAGGAGGTCACTCGTTCCCCGGCCACAGAGCCGTCGAGTGACCAGCCCCAGTCATCACGATCGAAGGATCAGGGAGGTGCCCCCGATGACTACGTTTCCCGCAGGCGAGCAGACCCACCAGGCTGTACTTCCTCAGCAGCCTGCTCTGGAACCCGTGAGCGCAGACACCCCCGGGAGCAGGGACGAAACGGCTCACGGACACCCCGCCACCGCGCGGGGCGCCGACAGGGAACATGGGCGAGGGGAGACCGACGGGACCGGCACCGAGGCCCGTCGGCGACACGCCAAGCGCGCCGCCCCGGTGGCGCAGGCGGCAGAGAACGGGAGCGGTGACGCTCCCACACACCCACCGGAGTACGCGGGCGGAAGCGGCGACGGCAGAGTCTTCGTCCTCTCCAGGGACGGGCACCCACTCATGCCCTGCCACCCGGCCCGCGCCCGCGAACTCCTCCAGAAAGGACGAGCGGTCGTCGTACGACAGACACCCTTCGCCATCCGGCTCAAGGACCGCACGCAGGCCGAATCGGCCGTCGACGGCTTGCAGCTACGCATCGACCCCGGCTCCAAAGGCACTGGACTCGCCCTCACCGACGAGAAGAAGGAGACGGGCACAGACGGTCGTGTCGTCACCGTCCGACGCGGACTCTTCTCGATAGAGCTCCAGCACCGCGGCGACCGGATCCACCACGCCATGGGGCAACGCGCCGGATACCGACACCGACGGCGCTCGGCAAACTGCCGCTACCGAGCACCGAGATCGAACAACGCGACGCAGGCGCGACTCGCGGAAGCGTTGGAGACGCTGGACCGACCCGTACATGCCTGGCCCGGCCACCTCACCATGGCGAACCGCATGGCAAGCGGCCTTGGCAAGACGCACACCCTCGACGCGCTGTCCGTCGGCCACCTCGACCACGAGGGCGGAGACGCGATCGTACGATTCCCCGAACGGGTCCTGGTCGCAAAAGCCACCGGACGCGGCTCGTACGCTCGCACCACACCCGACCGGTACGGATTCCCGCGCCTGCGACGCTCCCGCACCAAGCAGCACTTCGGGTACGTCACCGGGGACCTCGTGCGTGCCGTCGTCCCCTCGGGCAAGTGGGCAGGTACCTGGACGGGGCACATTTCCGTCCGGGCCAGGGGGCAACACAGTCTCTCCACGCCCCAAGGCCGTCTCAACGTCTCGCACCGGAATCTGCAGCTTCTGCAGCGGGGCGACGGGTACGGCTACAGCACCCGGCGAGAAGCGCCTCCGCAAGCATCTCCAAAAAGCGGTTGAGTCTCTCCCAGGAGCTTCTTAGAGTGGCGAGTACGTGGAAGGGAGGTGATCGGGTAAATGAGTGAAACCCGGACGCGCGAGGTGGCTGCGGGCTAACGGCTCGCCACCACACGATGTGCGGTGCCGGACCGGCGTGCACGAGTTGCACGCAGCCGGCCTAATCCAACGCAGTCACCCGACCCGCGAGCTCGCCGGTACGTCCGGCCGGCTTCTCCGCCAGATGGCGGAGGGACCCGAGCTCGCGGGTCGTCTGTGTTTTCGGAGCCCGTGGGGGCGTCAGGGGCTGAGGCGTTCCACGTGCCAGGTGCCGGCGGGGTCGGCCACGTAGCGGAGGCGGTCGTGGAGGCGGTTCTGGCGGCCCTGCCAGAACTCGACGGTCTGGGGGGCGATGCGGAAGCCGCCCCAGTGCGGGGGGACCGGGACCTGTTCGCCCTCGGGGTAGCGGGCGCTGAGCTCCGCGTAGGAGGCGTCGAGTTCGGCGCGGGAGTAGATGACCGTGGACTGGGTGCTGGCCCAGGCGCCGAGCTGGGAGCCGTGCGGGCGGGTGCGGAAGTAGGCGGCGGTCTCGTCGCGGCCGGTGCGGCGGGCGGTGCCGGTGACGACGACCTGGCGGGCGATGGCGTGCCACGGGAAGACCAGCGAGACGTACGGGTTCGCGGCGAGGTCCTGGGCCTTGCGGGAGTCGTAGTTGGTGTAGAAGACGAAGCCCCGGGTGTCGTACTGCTTCATCAGGACCGTGCGTGAGCTGGGGCGGCCCTCGGCGTCGGCGGTGGCGACGACCATCGCGTTGGGTTCGTAGATCATGCCGTCGGCAGCCGCCCGCGCGGCCTGTTCGAACCAGCGGGTGAACTGGTCCATGGGGTGGGCGGCCAGGTCGTGCTCTTCGAATCCTTCGGCCCGGTAGTGCTTGCGCATCGCGGCGGGGTCGAGGATGGGGTCGTCGTCGGAGGCTGCGGCGTCACGATCGGTCACGCGGTCATCTTGCCGTATCGCTCTGTGCGGCACCGGCGGGCGGCGAGGAGTGTGGCACTGAGTGCCGCTGGGCTCCCCAACTCTGGCACTCGGGGTTATGGTGCAGTTGCCTCCGCCTACACCCATGAGGAGCCGCCCCATGTCCGACTTCGTACCTGGGCTCGAAGGAGTCGTCGCGTTCGAGACGGAGATCGCCGAACCGGACAAGGAGGGAGGCGCCCTGCGGTACCGGGGCGTCGACATCGAGGATCTGGTCGGGCACGTGTCGTTCGGGAACGTGTGGGGGCTGCTCGTCGACGGGGCGTTCAATCCGGGACTGCCGCCGGCCGAGCCGTTTCCGATCCCCGTCCATTCGGGTGACATCCGGGTGGACGTGCAGTCGGCGCTCGCGATGCTGGCGCCGGTGTGGGGGCTGAAGCCGCTCCTGGACATCGATGCGGACCAGGCCCGGGAGGATCTGGCGCGGGCCGCGGTCATGGCACTGTCGTACGTCGCCCAGTCCGCGCGTGGGCAGGGGCACGCGATGGTGCCGCAGCGGGAGATCGACAAGGCGCACTCGGTGGTCGAGCGGTTCATGATCCGGTGGCGGGGCGAGCCGGATCCGAAGCATGTGGCGGCCGTGGACGCCTACTGGACCTCGGCCGCCGAGCACGGGATGAACGCGTCCACGTTCACCGCGCGGGTCATCGCCTCGACCGGCGCGGATGTCGCCGCGGCACTGTCCGGTGCGGTGGGGGCCATGTCGGGGCCGCTGCACGGGGGTGCGCCGTCGCGGGTGCTCGGGATGATCGAGGAGATCGAGCGGACCGGGGACGCGGTGGGGTACGTCAAGCGGGCGCTGGACCGGGGTGAGCGGCTGATGGGGTTCGGGCACCGGGTGTACCGGGCGGAGGATCCGCGGGCGCGGGTGCTGCGGCGGACGGCGCGGGAGCTGGGCGCGCCGCGGTTCGAGATCGCTGAGGCGCTGGAGCAGGCTGCGCTGGAGGAGCTCCACAATCGGCGGCCGGATCGTGTGCTCGCCACCAATGTGGAGTTCTGGGCGGCGATCATGCTGGACTTCGCGGAGGTGCCGGCGCACATGTTCACGTCGATGTTCACGTGTGCGCGCACCGCGGGGTGGTCGGCGCACATTCTCGAGCAGAAGCGGACGGGGCGGTTGGTGCGGCCGTCGGCGGAGTATGTGGGGCCGGGGACGCGGAGGCCGCAGGATGTGGAGGGGTTCGCGGATATCGCCCACTAGGGGGGTGACGGCGGTGGGTCGGCGGGTGCGGGTGTGTGGGGGCTGGTCGCGCAGTTCCCCGCGCCCCTTACGGGGCGTTGTCGAGCACCTCGTCCAGTAGTGCCGCCCACTGCTGGACCACCCGTTCCCGCCGCGACCGGTCGTCCGTGAGGAGGTTGGCCAGGCCCAGGCCTCGGGCCATGTCCAACAGGCCCTGGACCGTCTCCCGGGCGCCCGGGCGGGACTCGTCCGCGGCCAGGAGGTCGACGGCGATGCGGTGGGTTTCGCGGCCCACCCGGGCCTCCAGCTCCGTCACCCGGGGGCGGAGCTGGTCCTCGTTGGAGGCGGCGACCCAGAGGTGGAGGGCGGCGCGGAAGAGGGGGCCGGTGTAGAGGTCGACGAGGGCCGAGACGACTGCTCGGCGGTCGCCGACGGTCGCGCCCTGCGGGAACAGGGCGCGGAGGGCGGTGGAGCGTTCCTCGGCGACGTATTCGACGGCCGCGGTGAAGAGGTCCTCGCGGGTCGGGAAGTGGTGTTGGGCGGCGCCCCGGGAGACACCAGCACGTTCGGCGACAACGGCCACCGTGGAGCCTGCCCAGCCTCGCTCGGCGAGGCAGGCCACGGCGGCCTCCAGGAGTCGCTGCCGGGTGGCGCGGCTGCGGTCCTGTTTCGGCGCGCGTTCCGACGTGCCCACACCCGCGCCGGCACCCGCACTCGTACTCGCACCCGTGTTCACACCACCCACGCCGCGTCCCGTCGTTCGAGGAAGGCCGTCATCCCCTCGCGGGCCTGGTCGGAGGAGAACAGCCGGGCCGAGAGTGCGGTGAGGTGGGCCGCGTCCCGGTCGAATGTCTCCAGCACCCTAGCCGTGAGCAGCTGTTTCGTCTCGGCCAGGGCCTGGGGGGCGGAGCGGCGGAGGCCGTCGAGGACGGGGGCCAGGGCGGCGTCGACGTCGTCGGCGGTGGTGGTGAGGAGGCCCAGGTGGACGGCCTCGGCGGGGTCGAAGCGTTCGCCGGTGAGGTAGTAGCGGGCGAGGGTGCGGGGGTCGGCGCGCGGGAGGAGCGGGAGGGAGATCACCGCGGGGGCGACGCCGATCCGCACCTCCGTGAAGGCGAAGGTGGACTCGGTGGAGGCTGCCGCGATGTCGCAGGCGGCGAGGAGGCCGAGGCCGCCCGCGCGGACGTGGCCGGTGACGCGGGCGACGACCGGCTTGGGCAGTTCGACCAGTTGGCGGAGGAGGCCGACGAGGGCGTCGGGGTCGGGCGGGTCGCGCAGGTCGGCACCGGCGCAGAAGGTGTTGCCGGTGTGGGTGAGGACGACGGCGCGGACGTCGGGGTCCTTGGCGCAGTCGGTGAGGGCCTCGGCGAGCTCGGCGACGAGGGCGGCGGACAGGGCGTTGCGGGTGGCGGTGGCGTCGAGGCTGAGGGTGGTGACGGCACGCGTGTGTGTCTGTCCGACCAACGGTGCGATCGACGTCATGGGCGCTCCTCGGGTTCCTCGGTCCTGGCGAGGGCACGCAGTTCGCGGCGGAGTATCTTTCCGGAGGCCGCGCGGGGCACGCCGGTGATGAAGGTGACCTTGCGGACGCGCTTGTAGGGCGCGACGCGTTCGGCGACGTACAGCATGGTCTCGTTCTCGGTAAGGCCGTCGGCGGTGGGCTGGCGGACGACGAAGGCGTGCGGGATCTCGTTGCCGTCGTCGTTGTAGGCGCCGACGACGGCGGCGTCGGCGATGCCCGGGTGGGTGAGCAGCAGGGCCTCCAGTTCGGCGGGGGCCACCTGGAAGCCCTTGTACTTGATGAGTTCCTTGACCCGGTCGACGACGTACAGCCAGCCGTCGGCGTCGACATGGCCGACGTCCCCGGTGTGCAGCCAGCCGTCGGTGTCGATCATCTCGGCGGTGGCGTCGGGCCGGCCGAGGTAGCCCTTCATGACCTGGGGGCCGCGGATGACGATCTCGCCGGGCTCGCCGACGGCGAGGTCCTTGTGCGGGTCGTCCAGGGACACGATCCGCATCTCGGTGCCGGCGATGAGCTTGCCGACGGTGCCGGGCGGCGACTGGCGCAGGGCGGCGAGGGGGACGATGTGGGTGCCGGGGGAGAGTTCGGTCATGCCGTAGCCCTGTGCGACGGGCGGCATGCCGAGGCGGTCGCCGCAGGCCGTGGCGAGTTTGGCGTCCAGGGGTGCGGCGGCGCTCATGACGTACTTGAGGGACGACAGGTCGTACTGCTCGACCAGCGGGTGCTTGGCGAGGGCGAGGACGATCGGCGGGGCGACCCACAGGCCGGTGATGCGGTGGTTCTGGATCGCCGCGAGGAAGGTCTCCAGCTCGAAGCGGGGCAGGACGACGACGGTGGCGCCGTTGCGCAGCGGCGCGTTCATGAGCGCAGTGAGGCCGTAAATGTGGAAGAACGGCAGCACGGCGAGGATGCGGTCGCCGGGGCCGGACGGGACGGGGATCTCCAGCTGCGCGAGGTTGGTGGCGATCTGCCGGTGGGTGAGCATGACGCCCTTGGGGACGCCGGTGGTGCCGGAGGAGTACGGCAGTGCGGCGACGTCCTCGACGGGGTCGATGTCGACCTGCGGCTCGGGGGCGTCGCTGGCCAGCATGTCGAGCAGTGAGCGGTGTCCGGGTGCGCTGTCGCAGACGAATATCTCCGCTATGCCGCCGGCGAGTTCGGCGGCCCGGCGGGCCGTCTCCAGGAGCGGCGAGACGGTGACGATCCAGCGGGCGGCGGAGTCCTTGAGCTGTTTGGCGAACTCCTCGGGGGTGGCGAGCGGGTGCACGGTGGTGACGGAGGCGCCCGCGCGCGTGGCCGCGTAGAACGCCGTCGGGAAGGCGACCGTGTTCGGGCTGTGCAGGGCGAGGATGTCGCCCTTGCGGACGCCGGCGTCGGCGAACGCGGCCGCGAGCCGCCGGTGGAACCGGTTCAGCTGTGCGTACGTGAGAGTGGTGCCGTCGTTGCCGTCGACCAGGGCGGGCGTGTCGCCGAACTCGGCGGCCCGGCCCAGTACGGCCTCGTGGATGGGGAGTTCTACGGGCGGAACGTCTGCGTACTCACTGCGGAACACGGTTCCTCCAAGGCGGCCACGGGCCTCGGTACGGCCTCGGTACGGCCTGAGTGCGATCTCAGTACGACTTGGGCAGGCCGAGGGTCTGGTGGGAGACGTAGTTGAGAATCATCTCCCTGCTCACCGGAGCAATACGAGCCACGCGCGCGGCCGTTATCAACGAGGCGAGCCCGAATTCCCGCGTGAGTCCGTTGCCGCCGAGGGTGTGCACGGCCTGGTCGACAGCCTTCACGCACGCCTCGCCCGCCGCGTACTTCGCCATGTTGGCGGCCTCGCCTGCGCCGATGTCGTCGCCGGCGTCGTACAGGTGGGCCGCCTTCTGCATCATCAGGCGGGCGAGTTCGAGGTCGATGTGCGCCTGGGCGAGGGGGTGTGCGATGGCCTGGTGGGCGCCGATGGGTGCTTTCCAGACGGTACGTTCGCGCGCGTACTCGATCGCTTTGGAGAGCGCGTAGCGGCCCATGCCGATCGCGAACGCGGCCGTCATGATGCGCTCCGGGTTGAGGCCGGCGAACAGTTGCAGGAGGCCCGCGTCCTCGTCGCCGACGAGTGCGTCGGCGGGCAGCCGTACGTCGTCGAGGGTCAGCTCGAACTGCTTCTCGGCGGCGTTCAGTTCCATGTCGATGGGGCGCTTCTGGAAGCCCTCGGCGTCCGTCGGGACGATGAACAGGCAGGGCTTGAGGGTGCCGGTGCGGCCCTCTTTGTCGGACACGGTCTCGGTGCGGCCGACGATCAGGACGGCGTCGGCCATGTCGACGCCGGAGATGAAGACCTTGCGGCCGGTGAGCAGCCAGTCGCCGCTCGCCGGGTCGCGGCGGGCGGTGGTGGTGATGCGGTGGGAGTTGGAGCCGGCGTCGGGTTCGGTGATGCCGAACGCCATGAGGCGGGAGCCGTCGGAGAGACCGGGGAGCCAGGCCCGCTTCTGTTCCTCGGTGCCGAAGCGGGCGATCACGGTGCCGCAGATCGCGGGTGAGACGACGAGCATGAGGAGCGGGGAGCCCGCGGCGCCCAGTTCCTCCAGGACGATGGAGAGTTCGGTGATGCCGCCGCCACCGCCGCCGTGCTCCTCCGGGAGGTTGACGCCGAGGTAGCCGAGTTTTCCGGCCTCGTTCCAGAGTTCGGTCGGGTGGCGTCCCTCTGCGATGGTTCGGGTGATGTAGTCGCGGCCGTACTTCGCGCCGAGGGCGGCTACCGCTGCGCGGAGTGCCTTGTGTTCGTCCGTTTCGATTTGGGGGGGCATGGTGGCTCCTTCGGGTGCGGGTTGTGTGTGGTTGCTCGCGCAGTTCCCCGCGCCCCTAAGTTGCTTGCACTACTGCCAGTAGAGAGCCCGGCTCTACCTGTTGGCCGACTACGGCTCGCAACTCGCTCAGCGTGCCTGTGACCGGTGCTGTGATCTGGTGCTGCATCTTCATCGCCTCCAGCCACAGCAGAGGCTGGCCGGCCTCCACCGTCGCCCCCGCCGCCAGCCCCTCCGCCATCCGTACGACCGTCCCCGGCATCGGTGCCAGCAGCGAACCCGGTGCCAGCTGAGCCTTGGCATCGGGGAAGCGGGGCAGGGCGGTGAGGGTCGTGTTGTTGACGTGGACCTGGTTGCCGTAGCTCGACACCTCGAACTTGCGGTGCACGCCGTCGATGTCGAGTACGACCAGACGCGCGCCCGCGTGCACGACCCGTACGCCGTCTGCCGTGAGGCCCTCGCGGGTGTGCCGGTAGTGGGCCTCGTGTTCCTCGCCGGCCATCAGGTAGCGCTTGGTCTGGGGCTGGGAGGGCAGGTTGCGCCAGCCGCCGAAGCGGGAGCGGCCGTGAGCGTCGGCCAGGGCGGCCGCGAGGGGGGCGTGCGGGTCGGGGGCCGACGCCGTCAGTTCGGTGAGGTGACGGTCGTAGAAACCCGTGTCCATGCGGGCCGTCGCGAACTCCTCGTGGCGCAGGGAGCGGACGAGGAGGTCGCGGTTGGTGGTGGGGCCGTGCAGGGTGGTGGCTTCGAGCGCGTGGGCCAGTTTGCGGAGCGCCTCGGCGCGGGTGGGGGCGTGGGCGACCACTTTCGCGAGCATCGCGTCGTAGTGGACGCCGATCTCGTCGCCGTCGGTGTAGCCGGTGTCCAGGCGGACGCTGTCCGGTACGGCGAGGCGGTGCAGGGTGCCGGTCTGCGGGGTCCAGTCGCGGGCGGGGTCCTCGGCGTAGAGGCGGGCCTCGATCGCGTGGCCATGCGCGCGTGGGGCGTCGAGGGGGAGGGCGTGGCCCTCGGCGACACGGATCTGTTCGGCGACCAGGTCGAGGTCGAAGACGGCCTCGGTGACGGGGTGTTCGACCTGGAGGCGGGTGTTCATCTCCAGGAAGTGCGCCCGGCCGTCGGCGACGAGGAACTCGACGGTGCCCGCGCCGACGTAGGCGACGGAGCGGGCGGCGCGTACGGCCAGTGCGTGCAGCTCCTTCACCAGTCCCTCGGGGAGGCCGGGTGCCGGTGCCTCCTCGACGACCTTCTGGTGTCTGCGCTGGAGTGAGCAGTCGCGGGTGCCGAGGGGCCAGACCGTGCCGTGGGTGTCGGCGAGGATCTGCACCTCCACGTGGCGGCCGCGTTCGAGGTAGGGCTCGACGAAGACCTCGCCGTCGCCGAAGGCGCTGGTGGCCTCGGCGCGCGCGCCCTCCAGTGCGGCGCCCAGTTCGTCGAGGCGGCGCACGATGCGCATGCCGCGCCCGCCGCCGCCGGCGGCCGCCTTGACCAGTACCGGCAGGTCGGACTCGGTCACCTCGCCCAGGGGGGCGATGCCCATCAGCTCCTTGGCGCGGGTCTTGGACGCCATCGCCTCGATGGCCTCGGGGGGCGGCCCGATCCAGACCAGGCCGGCGTCGAGGACGGCGCGGGCGAAGTCGGCGTTCTCGGAGAGGAAGCCGTACCCGGGGTGCACGGCGTCCGCGCCGGCGCTCACGGCGGCCTTCACCACCAGGTCGCCGCGCAGGTAGGTGTCGGCGGGCGTGGCGCCCGGCAGCCGTACGGCGGTGTCGGCCACGCGCGCGTGGAGCGCGTTCCCGTCGGCGTCGGAGTGCACCGCGACGGTCCTGATGCCGAGTTCGGCGCAGGTGCGGAAGATCCGGCAGGCGATCTCGCCGCGGTTGGCGACGAGCAGGGTCGAGATCACGTGGTCCCTCACATCCGGAAGACGCCGAAGCCGCCGCGTGCGCCTTCGTAGGGGGCGGTGTGGATGGCGGACAGGCACAGGCCGAGGACGGTGCGGGTGTCGCGCGGGTCGATGACGCCGTCGTCGTACAGCCGCCCGGACAGGAACTTGGGCAGCGACTCGGACTCGATCTGCTGCTCGACCATGGCGCGCAGGGCCGCGTCGCCTTCGTCGTCGTACGGCTGGCCCTTCGCGGCGGCCGACTGGCGGGCGACGATCGACAGGACGCCGGCGAGTTGCTGCGGGCCCATGACGGCCGACTTGGCGCTGGGCCAGGCGAACAGGAAGCGGGGGTCGTAGGCGCGTCCGCACATCCCGTAGTGCCCGGCGCCGTAGGAGGCGCCCATGAGGACGGAGAGGTGCGGGACGCGGCTGTTGCTGACCGCGTTGATCATCATCGCGCCGTGCTTGATGATGCCGCCCTGCTCGTACTCCTTGCCGACCATGTAGCCGGTGGTGTTGTGGAGGAAGAGGAGGGGGATGTCGCGCTGGTTGGCCAACTGGATGAACTGGGCGGCCTTCTGGGACTCCGCGGAGAACAGGACGCCCTGGGCGTTGGCGAGGATGCCGACCGGGTAGCCGTGCAGGCTCGCCCAGCCGGTGGCGAGGCTGGTGCCGTACAGCGGCTTGAACTCGTCGAAGTCGGAGGCGTCGACCAGGCGGGCGATCACCTCGCGCGGGTCGAAGGGGATCTTGAGGTCGCCGGGGACGATGCCCAGGAGCTCCTCGGGGTCGTACTTCGGCGGTTCGGCGGGGCCGGGGTCGGGGTGGGCCTTGCGGTGGTTGAGGCGGGCCACCACGCGGCGGGCCTGGCGGAGCGCGTCCGGTTCGTCGACGGCGAAGTAGTCGGCGAGGCCCGACACGCGCGCGTGCATCTCCGCGCCGCCCAGGGACTCGTCGTCGCTCTCCTCGCCGGTGGCCATCTTCACCAGCGGCGGTCCGCCGAGGAAGACCTTGGCGCGCTCCTTGACCATGATCACGTGGTCGGACATGCCGGGGATGTAGGCCCCTCCGGCGGTGGAGTTGCCGAAGACGACGGCGACGGTGGGGATGCCGGCGGCCGACAGCCGGGTGAGGTCGCGGAAGATGGCGCCGCCCGGGATGAAGATCTCCTTCTGGGAGGGCAGGTCGGCGCCACCGGACTCGACGAGGCTGATGCAGGGCAGCCGGTTGGCGAGGGCGATGTCGTTGGCGCGCAGGGCCTTCTTCAGCGACCAGGGGTTGCTGGCGCCGCCGCGCACGGTCGGGTCGTTGGCGGTGATCAGGCACTCCACGCCCTCGACGGTCCCGATGCCGGTGACCAGCGAGGCGCCGACGGCGTAGTCGCTGCCCCAGGCGGCCAGCGGGGACAGCTCCAGGAAGGGCGTGTCGGGGTCGAGAAGGAGTTCGATGCGCTCGCGGGCGAGCAGCTTGCCGCGCTTGCGGTGCCGTTCGACGTACTTCGGGCCGCCGCCCGCGAGGGCCTTGGCGTGCTCGGCCTCCAGGTCGGCGAGCTTGGCGAGCATGGCGTCGCGGTTCGCCCGGTGGTCGGGGGTGTTCGTGTCGAGGGTGGTCTCGATGACCGTCACAGCAGGGCCTCCGGGATGTCCAGGTGGCGGGAGCGGAGCCATTCGCCGAGGGCCTTGGCCTGGGGGTCGAAACGGTGCTGGGCGGCCACCCCCTCGCCGAGCACGCCCTCGACGGTGAAGTTGAGGGCGCGGAGGTTGGGGAGCGGGTGCCGGGTGACCGTCAGAACGCGGGTCTCGGGCAGGAGGTGGCGGAAGGTGTCGACGGTCAGGGTGTGCGCGAGCCAGCGCCAGGCCTCGTCCGAGCGCGCCCAGACGCCGACGTTGGCGTTGCCGCCCTTGTCGCCGCTGCGGGCCCCGGCGACGAGCCCGAGGGGCGCCCGCCGGGTGGGGCCGCCGGCCGGGTACGGCTCGGGCAGCGGTGGCTCGGGCGGGTCCTGGAGGACGAGGGTGTCCTGGGCCGGCGGCACGGGGATCCGTCGCCCGTCATGGAGGACGGCCACATGGGGCACGTCACCATGTGGGACGTACACATCCTCGAAGACCCCATAGGGTGCGCCCTTCCCGGGTGGGGCGAGCACATGGAAGCCGGGGTAGCTGGCGAGGGCGAGTTCCACGGCGGCCGCGCTCAGCGCCCGGCCGACGGTGTCCTGGTCCCGGTCCCGTACGACGAGCCGGAGCAGCGCGCTGGCGGTCTCCTCGGTGTCCGCGTCGGGGTGGTCGGTGCGGACCAGCTCCCAGCGGATCCCGGCGGGCGGTGACTTGGCGAGCGCGAACGCGTCGGCCATCTGGTCCCGTACCAGCGCGGCCTTCGCCTCGATGTCGAGCCCGGTGAGCACGAAGACGACCTCGTTGCGGAAGCCGCCCAGCCGGTTGCGGCCGACCTTGAGGGTGGGGGGCGGGGCCTCGCCCCGTACGCCCTCGATCCGCACCCGGTCCGGGCCGTCCTGGCTCAGCCGAATGCTGTCGAGGCGGGCGGTGACGTCGGGGCCCGCGTACCGGGCGCCGCCGGTCTCGTACAGCAGCTGCGCGGTGACCGTGCCGACGTCGACGAAGCCGCCGGTGCCGGGGTGCTTGGTGATGACGCAGCTGCCGTCCTCGTGGAGCTCGGCGAGCGGGAAGCCGGGACGGCGCAGGTCGCGGCCTGCCCCCGCTTCGGCTCCCGCACGGGCTCGCGCGTGGGCTCCCGCATGGGCTCGCGCTTCGGCGAAGAACGCGTAGTTGCCGCCGGTGGCCTGGGTCCCGCACTCCAGGACGTGCCCGGCGACGACGGCGCCCGCGAGCCGGTCGTACTCCCCCGGCCGCCAGCCGAAGTGGGCGGCGGCGGGCCCGGTGACCAGGGCCGCGTCGGTGACCCGGCCGGTGACCACGACGTCGGCGCCCGCCCGCAGGCACTCGGCGATCCCGAAGCCGCCGAGGTAGGCGTGGGCGGCGAGGCTGCCGGGGTGGGCGGCGGTCAGGTCGTCGCCCTCCACATGTGCGACGCGCACAGGTATCCCGAGCCGGTCGGCCAGCTGCCGTACGGCGTCGGCGAGTCCGGCCGGGTTGAGGCCCCCGGCGTTGGTGACGATCCGCACGCCCCGCTCGTGGGCCAGGCCCAGGCAGTCCTCCAGCTGGCGCAGGAAGGTGCGGGCGTAGCCGGCGGCGGGGTCCTTGAGGCGGTCGCGGCCGAGGATGAGCATGGTCAGCTCGGCGAGGTAGTCGCCGGTGAGGACGTCGAGTTCGCCGCCGGTGAGCATCTCGCGCAGCGCGTCGAAGCGGTCGCCGTAGAAGCCGGAGGCGTTGCCTATGCGCAGGGTCACGGGGTGCCGCCCTTCGGGGTGCGGCCGGGGCCTGGCGGGCCCGCGAAGGCCTGGGCGACGTCCAACCAGCGGTCGGCGTCCGGGCCGACGGCTTCGAGGGCGAGGTCGGCGCGGTGGGCGCGCTGGGTGACCAGGAGGCAGAAGTCGAGGGCGGGGCCGGTGACGCGGTCGTCGGCGTCCTCGGGGCCGTATGCCCACAGGTCGCCGGACGGGGCGGTCAGTTCGACGCGGAACTCCTCGAACGGTACGGGCAGTCCGTGCACGCCGAAGGCGAAGTCGCGGGTGCGGACGCCGAGCCGGGCGATGTGCCGGAGCCGGTCGGTGGGGGTACGGGTCACCCCGAGCGCGTCCGCGATGTCCAGGCCGTGCGCCCAGGTCTCCATCAGCCGGGCGGTGGCCATGGAGGCGACCGACATAGGGGGGCCGTACCAGGGGAAACGCGCCCGCGCGGGCGCCTCGCCCAGCGCCGCCGCCAGGGCCTCGCGCCCGGCCCGCCAGTCAGCCAGCAGCTGGGCGGAGGGCTTCGCGGCGCCTTCCTCCGCCCCGTTGTCCACGAAGTCCCCGGGCTGGGTCAGCGCCTTCTCGACCTCACGGGAGAAGGCGTCCCGATCGGTCACGGCCAGCAGCGAGGAGTGGTCGGTCCAGGCGAGATGGGCGATCTGGTGGGCGACGGTCCAGCGGGGCGCGGGCGTGGCGAGAGCCCACTGCTCGGGCCTCAACTCGGCTACCAGCCGGTCGAGTTCCGCGCTCTCCTCACGCAGGTCGTCGATGACGGGCGTCGGATCGGACATGGGCAGGAGCATGGCAGCGAGCCCGGAAACAATCAAGCACGCTTGCATGAATTTGGCTCAGCCATGGCCCGGAGCGGGCAGCCACGGCCCGGAGCACGGACCCGCCACCGCCCGGAGGCGGGCCCGCCGCCGCCCCGGATCGGTCCTCCTTGGCGACATCTGGAGTCACCCTGGGGCAACCCTTGGCACAACCCGTCGGGGCAGGGGTACCGGCATGCCCTATGTTCGATGCGAACATCCGGCGATGGAGTGATGTGTGAGGCGTGCGGGGCGTGCGGAGGACAGATGAACTCGCCGTAGAGGCGCAGACGAACGCCGTCGTGGCACCTCCGGCAGTCGGGGCGGGCGACCACCCGGCGGACGCGAGTGACGCGGGTGACGAGGGTGACGCGGGTTTCGCGGACCCGCCCCCGCGCGATCCGCCCCGCTTCTGGCCGCTCCTCCTCGTGGCCGCCGCCGTCGTGCCCGGTACCGCTCTCTTCCTGGTGGGCCAGGGCGTCAGCAAGGCCGCGCTGCAGGCCTGGCAGACGGTGTGCCTCGCCGTGATCGTGCAGGCGACCCCGTTCCTGCTGCTCGGCACGGCACTGTCCGGGGCGATCAACGCGTTCGTGCCGGAGCGGGTGTTCACCCGGCTGCTGCCGAAACGGCCCGCGCTCGCCGTGCCGGTCGCCGGAGTCGCGGGGGTCGTGCTGCCGGGGTGCGAGTGCGCGTCGGTGCCGGTGGCGAGCAGCCTGATCGGACGCGGGGTCACCCCGGCCGCCGCCTTCGCGTTCCTGCTCTCCGCGCCCGCCATCAACCCGGTGGTGCTGACCGCCACCGCCATCGCCTTCCCCGGCACCCCCCTCATGGTGCTGGCCCGGCTGCTCGCCTCGCTGGTCACCGCCGCCGTGATGGGCTGGCTCTGGCTCTGGCTGGGGCGGGAGGAGTGGCTGCGGCCCGCCGTCCGGCACACCGGGCACCAGCCGGGGCACAACCGCTGGACGGAGTTCCGGCGCGGCTTCCAGCACGACTTCCTCCAGGCCGGCGGTTTCCTGGTGGTCGGCGCCATGGCCGCGGCCACCTTCAACGTGGCCGTACCGAGGTCGGTGCTCGACACCTTCTCCGGTTCGCCCTGGCTGTCGGTCCTGTTCCTGGCCGCGCTGGCGGTCATCCTCGCGGTGTGCTCGGAGGCGGACGCGTTCGTGGCGTCGTCGCTCACGGGTTTCTCGCCCACCGCCCGGCTGGCTTTCATGGTGGTCGGCCCCATGGTGGACCTCAAGCTGATCGCGTTGCAGGCGGGCACGTTCGGCCGGGCCTTCGCGGCCCGCTTCTCGACCGCCACGACGGTCGTCGCGGTCCTGTGCAGTGTGCTGGTCGGAGGGGTACTGCTGTGAGACGTCCGCTCCAGGTGACCCTGCTGGTGCTCAGCGGCCTCGGGCTGCTGCACGCCTCCCTCTTCACGGACCTGTGCCTGCGCTACGTGAAGCCCGGGATGCGGCCGCTGCTGATCGCGTCCGGGTTCGTGCTGCTGGTGCTGGGCGTCATGGAGGCGGCCGCGCGCGAGGGCAGGAAGGGACACGGCAGGCATGGTGGCCCCGCACATGACGCCCACGCACATGGCGCCGGACCACACGACGAGCCGGAACACCACCACGGTCACGACCACACGTCCGTCCCCCGGGTCGCCTGGCTGCTCCTGCTCCCCGCGCTGAGCCTGCTCTTCTACGCCCCGCCGGCGCTCGGCGCGTACACCGCCGCCCGGCAGCCCGCCAAGGTCGTGGCGGAGCAGGACGACTTCGATCCGCTGCCGAAGACCTCACCGCTGCCCATCACGCTCACGGACTTCACCACCCGGGTGCAGCAGGACCGCACGCTGGCCATCAGGGCGCGGACCGTGGAGATGAGCGGGCTGGTCACGCCGGTCCCGGGGGGCGGGAGCTGGGATCTGACCCGGATCATCATCTCCTGCTGCGCGGCGGACGCGCAGTCCGTGAAGGTGCGGATCTACAGCGACAGCATCCCGGCCGCCAACACGTGGGTGTCCGTCACGGGCAACTGGCATCCCGGCGGGAAGCTGGGCACGAAGTCCGCGCCGGTCGCGCTGGACGCCCGGACCATCAGGAAGATCCAGCGGCCCTCGAACGGCTATCAGGACGCCCTGCCGTTCCCCTCCGGCTGAACGCCGGCCACCGGCTCCGGCCGGACGGCGCCCGCCGAGCCGGAGTGCGCACCGCCCGCCGGTTCCGGCCGGACCCCGCCCGCCGAGTCCGGCTGTGGACCGCCCGCCGGCCGTCGGCCGCGTCCCACCTGGGAACGGACCGCCCCGATGCTCGCCGCGACGACGAGGGCGATGGCGGCCGCCTGGGTGGACGTCAGGGCCTGGTCGAGGACGAGGAAGCCGGCGGTGGCGGCGATGGCCGGTTCCAGGCTCATCAGAACCGCGAAGGTGTGGGCGGGCATGCGGCGCAGCGCGAGGAGTTCGAGGGTGTAGGGCAGGACCGAGGAGAGGACCGCGACCGACGAGCCGAGGGCGACGGTGGTCGGGTCCAGGAGCCTGCCGCCGGCCTCGGCGATGCCCAGCGGGAGGATCAGCAGTGCCGCGACGGCCATGGCCAGGGCGAGGCCGTCGGCCTGCGGGAAGCGGCGGCCCGTACGGGCGCTGAAGACGATATAGGTGGCCCACATGGCGCCGGCCCCCAGGGCGAGGGCGACACCTGTGGGGTCGAGATCCCCGAAGCCCCCGCCGCCGAGCAGGAAGACACCGGCCAGGGCCAGTCCCGCCCACAGCGCGTTGATCGCGCGCCGGGAGGCCAGCACGGACAGGGCCAGCGGGCCCAGCACCTCGAGGGTGACGGCGGGACCCAGGGGGATGCGGTCGACGGCCTCGTAGAAGAGGCCGTTCATCGCGCCCATGGTGACGCCGAAGACGATCACCGTGCCCCAGTCGGTGCGGGAGTGGCCGCGCAGCCGGGGCCGGCAGACGACGAGCAGGACCACGGCGGCCGCGATGAGCCGCAGGGTCACCACGCCGAGCGCGCCCGCCCTGGGCATCAGGGTCACCGCGAGGGCGCCGCCGAACTGCACGGAGATCCCTCCGGCCAGGACCAGCCCGACGGGACCGAGCGAGCCGAGCCGGCCCGGTGCGCCGGTGGCGGCGGGCGCGGACACCGGGGCGGACGCGGGCGTCGGCGACGGCGTCGGCTGTGAGGTGCTGGGGGTGGCCACGGGCGGTCCAGTAGGTTCGTTGTTCAGTACGATGCACTTCTCAGTCCAGGGTAATGGACTTCGACAGGCGCGTGAACCCCTTATGGAACTGTCCTGGATGCTGAGATGCCGGCAGGAACACGTTCGGCCCCGCCCCCTGTGCGGGGCGGGGCCGAACGGCAGTGAAACGAATCTTCAGGCGGCGCCCGGAGGCTACTTCACGTCGACGTAGTCGCCGGTCGCCGTCGAGGCGCCGGTGGTCGCGTTGGTCGCGAACGAGAAGCGGTAGTACCCGTCGGCCGTGGCCTTGGTCGTGGTCTTGAGGGCGCCGCCGGTGCCGGCGGTGATGGTCTTGAGGGTGGTGTAGGTGGTGCTGCCCTTCTTGCGGTACTGCAGCTGCACCTTCTGCGACGCGTAGCCGCCGTACGTGCCGGTGTTCCAGTTGGCGCGGGTCAGCTTGCCGGTGACGGTGATGGTCTTGCCCTTCTTCACCGGCTCCGGGGTGGCGTTGACGGTCAGCTTCGAGGCCTTCTTGATCTTGCCGGTGCCGACGTTGTCGTCGAAGCTGGCGCTCGCCGAGAGGTCGTAGCCGCCGAGGGCGATCTTCCAGGTGCCGGCGACGCCGTTGTCCACCATGTCGACGGCCGCGTCGATGTTGAAGACGGCCTTGCAGCTGTAGACGCCGGTCTGGGTGGTCGACTCGGTGCAGACCGGGTCGTCGTCGGTGCCCAGGGCGCCGGTGATGGTGTCCGTGCTGGAGGGGTCGGTGCCCTGCCAGAGGAAGGCCTCCGTGAGCGCGACACCGCTGGAACTGGTGGCGGTGTAGGTCACGGTGACGGACTTCTTCGTGGTGGCGCCAAGGACGATGTCCTTGCCGCCGTTGACGACGCCCTTCGAGAAGGTGATGGTCCCGATCCCGTCCTTCGGCCGGACGGTCTGCGCGGAGTTCGCGGCGTGCGTGGTACGAGCAGCGTGCGTGGAGTTCGCGGAGAAGGAGCTGAGCTGCGCCTTCGCACTCGGGCCGGTCGCCGCCTGGGCGGCCACCGGAACAGCGAGCGCGGACAGCGCGACCGCACCGGACAGAACGGTGGCCGCGACGCGTATACGCATGTGAATCCCCCTGGGATCGCGAGGGGCCCGGCAGGTCGCCCCCGGCCGAGCCCATTGGCGTACGCAGCCTACGAACCAAGTGGAGGATTCTTGAAGATCCCTTGTGCAATAGGTGTGTAACAAGACGCATGTGACGAACACTCACCCGCGTTGGCCTCGGGGCGTGTTCGGGAAAACCGTTCGCGGTGCGAAGGTCTTCGAGCCGAGACTGGTGGGGTCATCACATCGGACAGGAAGAGTGGCCGGCGCTGACGTACAACCGTGACACCTTGCCCTTCCCCGAGAACCGCGTACCCCCCGTCGCCTCCAGGTTCGTTCGGGGCTGGGCCGAACTCGACCCGGCCCGGAACCCGTTCGCCTGGGACGAGGACGAGGAGGCCCACCTCCGCTCGCTGGTCCGCGAGTGGGTGCCACCCGTGCTCTCCGGCATGGAGGGCTGGTGGCAGGGCGAACGCTGGTGCGAACGCCAGGTGGAGGCGATCGTCTGGGAGCGATACGGCGACTGGGCCTGGGGCTGGAACTGGTGCCACCGGTACGGCGGGCCCATCGGCAGCTGGGTCACCGGGACCAGCTCGGTGACGACCCCCGACGAGACCGCGGCACGTGTCGTGGCCGCACTGTTGGAGTGGCGCGAGTGGTTGGAAGGGATGGCTGAGCGCTTCGCCGAGCTGGCGCCGCCGCCGGACGCCTCACCCGAGGACCGCAGCTGGCACCTGGAGCGGGCCTGCGTCCGCCTCGTGACGTACGCGCTGGACTGCTCGGGAGCGGAGGGCGGCTGGTACGGGCAGGCCTCGATGGTTCTGGGCTGGTTCCTCACCAGCACCGGCATGGACCGGGCCGAGGCCGACCGAGCGGTGGAGAGCGCGATCGGCGGCCGGTTCAAGAGCTGGATCCGCCCTGAACAGACGCTGATCGACGCCGTCGGCGACGACCTCGCCGTCGGCCTCACCGGCCACGCCCCCTACCGGGACCACCGTGAGAGGGCGGCCCTGGAGGAGCTCCATGACCGCTACTGACAGCCTCGCGGTCTGGCTGCGTGTCCGCCGCGAGGCCGACTGGCGGCACGCACCGGTGCTACGGCGGGTTCCGTCCGCCGGCGACGGGTTCCGGACCTGGTGCGAAGGGCCGGTGCGCCGACGCGACCCCGTGCGCGCCGAACGTCTGCTCGCCGCCCACACCTCGGCCCTGGCCGACGCCGCCCGCCGCACCCCACTGAGCTTCGCCCTGCTGTCCGGCTGGCAGCGCGCGGTCCTCGGCGCCGCGGACGCGCCGTTCCGCACGAACGACGCCTATGCGAAGGACGGCCGCGAGCGCTACGGCCTGACCTCGCGCACCCCGGCCGACTTCGCCTCCTGCCTGCGCGAGACGACCGACCCGGACCTCCCGCTGGCGGCCCGCGCCGCCCGCGTCTACCTCGACGTGGCGTTCTTCCACCCCTTCGCCGACGGCAACGCCCGCGCCGCCCTGTTGACCCTGGTGCACGTCCTGGCCCGGGAGGGCGTCGTCCTTCCCGAGGTCGGCCCGCTCCAGACCACCCGCTACGCGGACGACCCGGCGGGCGCCGCCGACCTCGCCGCTCTCATCGGGGTGCTCAACCGCCCCCGGTACCGTCCGCAGGCGGCTCAGATACCGGGCCAGGGCTCCTCGTCGCGGAACAGGGGACGGCCGTCGGGGAGTGTGGTGGGCACGTCGGCCCCGTAGGCGGCCTCTATGTGGGACTCGTACACGGGCTGGGGCCATAGCCCTGCGGCCGCGTACACGTTGTAGTCGTACATGTTCCCGTAAGGCTGCTGGTAGGCGTATCCGCCGTCCCCACCGCCCTGCGCCCCCGCGTAGGAGGCCTGCGGCACCCCCACAGCCCCCACGGCTCCCATGGCCCCCACAGCTCCCATGGCTCCCACGGCCCCGGCCGCCGGTGCGCCGCCCTGGTCCGCGAACAGTGGGAGCCGCAGTTCGCCGGTGTCCATCATCGCGTTGTTCTGGGAACGGTGGAGCCGGGAGTAGGCGCCGCCGCGGGCGAGGAGTTCGTCGTGGCGGCCGGTCTCGACGATGCGGCCGCGGTCGACGACGAGGATGCGGTCGGCGTCGGGGGCGAGGTTGAGATCGTGGGTGATCATGATGGTCGTGCGGCCGGTCATCAGGCGGCGCAACGGCTTGACGACCCGGCGGGCGGCCATCGCGTCCAGGCCGGTGGTCGGCTCGTCGAGGACGAGGACGGGGGCGTCGCGCAGGATCGCCCGGGCGATGGCCAGGCGCTGGAGCTGACCGCCGGAGAGCCGGGCGGAGTTGGGGTCGACCCTGGTGTCGTAGCCGTCGGGGAGCCGGACGATGAAGTCGTGGGCGTCGGCCGCCCTGGCCGCGTCCTCGATGGCCTGGTCGCTGGCGCCGGGCCGGCCGCAGGCGATGTTGGCGCGGACGGTGTCGTGCAGGACGAGGGTCTCCTGGGGGAGGAGAGTGATGTACTCGCGCAGCCTGGCCAGGGGGAAGTCGCGGATCGGGACGCCGTCGAGGAGGACTTCGCCGCTGCCCGGGTCGTAGAAGCGGAGCAGCATCTTGGAGACGGTGGACTTGCCGGCGCCGCTGGGGCCGGTGATGATCACGAGTTCGCCGGGGCTGACGGCGAAGGAGAGGCCCTCCAGGGCGGCTCCGTCGGCGCCGGGGTAGCTGAACCCGACGTCGCGGACCTCGACGGCGCCGTCCGGGCGGCCGGTGTCGGTGCCGGTGCCGCGCCGGGGGTCGGTGACCGACGGCTTCACGTCCAGGATCTCGATCAGCCGTTCCGCGCCCGCCGTGGCGGCGGTGACGGTGAGGCCGAGCTGGGCGAGGCCGCGCACCGGCGGGTAGAGGTAGCCGAGGAAGGCGGAGAAGGCGAGGAGCTGGCCGAGGGTCATGCGGCCGGTGGAGATCTCCCAGGCGCCGATGCCGATGACGGCGAGGACGCAGACCGTCTCGATGACCTGGACGAGCTGTTCGTAGGCCTCGTTGAGGCGGGTGGAGCGGACGGAGGCGCGGAACCAGGCGTTCGCCTCCTCGTGCAGGCGGCGGCGCTCGGCGTCGCGGCGGTCGTACGCCTGCGTCAGCACGATGTTGCCGAGGGACTCCTCGACGACGGAGGTGATCGCGCCGTCGGCGACCCGGCCCTCCCGCGACACGTCCTTGATGGAGCCGGAGAAGCGGCGGGCGGCCAGCCAGAACAGGGGCGCGAGGACGAAGGTGGCGGCGGCCAGGTCCCAGCGCAGCCAGAACGCGGCGGCCGCGTAGAACAGGGCGCTGAAGACGGCCGAGGCGGCGCCGATCAGTCCGGACACCACCATGGTCTCGATGGCCTCGACGTCGCTGGTCAGGCGGGAGAGCAGGTCGCCCTGGCGGTGGCGCTGGAAGAAGTGCGGGGGCAGCTGCTGGACGTGGTCGAAGACGTGCTCGCGCAGCCGCATGACGAAGCGTTCGGTGGTCCAGGCGGCCAGGGAGTTGCCGGCGTACGCGACGATCGCGCCGACGATCGCGATGGCCAGCCACTTGCTCGCCGGACTCCAGAAGGCGCTCAGCGAGCCCTTCTGCAGGGCGTGGTCGGTGAGGTCACTGAAGAGGAGGATGGCCTCGGTCTCGGCGAGCGCGGCGATCACCGTGCACACCCAGACGATCACCAGCCAACCGCGCAGGCCCCGGGTCAGCGGCCAGAAGCGGTGGAAGGCGGCACGGGCCGGGATGGTGGGCGTGTACTCGTCCTCCTCGTCGTCGTACTCGTCGTCATCGTCCTGATATGCCGAGTCGGCGACGTCGTACTCGTATTCTGTGCCTTCACTCTCCTTCACACGCATTTCACACTACCTCCGCTCTCCGACGCTGGAAACACCGAAATTCAGGAAGTGAAAAGGGCCGACGGCGAACCGTCGGCCCTTTTCATTTCTGCCTTAGTTGTCCTGACCCGGGATGGGCTTCGGAGCCGGCTTCGGAGCGCGCTTCTTGGGCTTCGGCGGCGGCGGCGGGGGCAGCTGCTTCTTGGGCTTGGGGGGCAGCGGGGCGAGCTTCTTGAGGCTCATTCCGACTCCTTGAGAGTTCGAAGTGCAAGTGGTGCGGGATGGTACGAGAATTCTCTTGGGGCAACGTCCGGGGATTTTGGATCGTCATCCTCGGCAATCCCCGCCGCCCGACACCGATGAACTTACACGGCCCGAATCCCAAGCGACGGCAAAGTCGGCTCGCGAACGGCAAACAGGTGCTGTGAATACCTGGGTAACAGCTGTATAACGACCCCGAAGCTGAGAGTTCTCTTATGAACCTGAGAGCCAGCTTATGAAGCCGGGCCGGACGGGCCCCGGACAGGCGTCGGCCGCACCCCGGGCCGACCTCAGCGGCGGGACATGTACAGGTCGAACGCCTTGTGGAGGAGCCTGTTGAGCGGAAAGTCCCACTCGCCCGGGTACTCCACGGCCTCCCCGCCCGCGCCCACCTTGAAACGGAGCAGCCCCAGCAGGTGGTCGGACTCCTCCAGGGTGTCGGTGATGCCCCTGAAGTCGTAGACGGCGGCGCCGAGTTCGTGGGCATCGCACATCATCCGCCACTGCATGGCGTTGTTCGGCTGGACCTCGCGCCTGCGGCTGGTGGAGGCGCCGTAGGAGTACCAGACGTGGTCGCCGACGGTGAGCATGGTGGCCGCGGCGAGGATGTCGCCGTCGTGGTGGGCGAGGTAGAGGCGCATCCGGTCGGGGTGTTCGGCGGTGAGCGCGGTCCACATGCGCTGGAAGTAGGAGAGGGGGCGCGCGATGAAACGGTCGCGCTCGGCGGTCTCCGTGTACAGGGTGTGGAAGGCGGGCAGGTCCTCGTAACCGCCCCGCACCACCTTGACGCCCTCCTTCTCCGCCTTCTTCACGTTGCGCCGCCACTGCTGGTTGAGCCCGCGCTGGATGTCGTCCAGCGACCGCCCCGCGAACGGCACCTGGAACACGTACCGGGGCTGCCCGGCCGCGAACCCCTCCTCCCCGCCCGGCTCCGCCTGCCGCCACCCGGCCCGCCGCAGCCGTTCGACGAGGGCCGCGGCACGGGCGTCGTACGCCGTCGGCTCCGCGTCCCCCAGCCGCCGGACGGCCGGATCGGCGATGGCCTCCTTCACCGCCTCCGCGCTCCACCGCCGTACGGCGACCGGCGGCCCCATCTTCACGGTGAACGCCCCGCGCCCCTTCAGGTGCGCCAGCAGCGGATCGAGCCACCGCCCGAGGTCGGGGTCGTGCCAGTCGATGGCGGGCCCCTCCGGCAGATACGCCAGACACCGCTTCACCCTGGGCACCGCCCGCAACAGCACCAGCCCGGCCCCGACGACCTGCCCCTCCCCGTCGATCCACCCGAGGCTCTCCGCCTCCCAGTCGGGCTTCACGTCCCCCCACGACGGCACCTGCATATGGCTGACGGAGGGCAGGGAGCCCACGAAGGCGAGGTGCTCGGCACGGGAGAGGGGCCGGAGGCGGAGGGCTGCTGTCATGGGCGGTGCTCCTGGGCGGGTCGGCGGACGGGACCAAACCGTCGACGTCGGCGTCGGCGTCAACATCGACATCGACATCGACATCGGCGTCGACATCAAGGACAACAGACGCGGGCCCGCCGGGAATCGTTTCGGCGCGCAGGTGGGTGAGGGCGTGTCGGCAGCGGAGGCGTCCGCTGCCTGGCCCTGGCGGGGCGGCCGCCCGTACGTGGTGCGGTAGGCGCGGCGGAAGTGGCTGGGGTCGGCGAACTGCCGGCGGGCGGCGACGCCGGCGACGGTGTACGCACCCCCGGACTGGTCCAGTTCCCGGCGGGCGCCTTCGAGACGGCGCCGGCGTACGTAGGCCATGACGCTCTCGCCGTCCGCGAAGGCGCGGTGCAGGGTGCGGACGGAGACGTGCAGCGCACCGGCGATGGCGGCGGGGCTGAGGCCGGGGTCCCGCAGCCGCCGGTCGGCGAAGGCCGTGGCCGCGGCGCGCAGCGCCGGCGGAGGAGCGGGAGCGGCGGCGGGGGCCGAGGTGGGGGCGGCGGCCGAGGTGGGGGCGTGGGTGGCGATGAGCCCGGTCAGCAGCAGGGAGAGTGCCGCGCCCGCCGCATGGGTGCCCGCCGGGCCGAGGTGCTCCGAGAGGGCCCAGGCGGTGTCGAGATGGGCGAGCAGCAGCCGGGACTCGGGAGCGGTGGCGGGGGCGACGGTCAGGGCCGGCAGCCGGGTCCGGCGCAGCTGGCCGAGCAGGCCGGCCCTGGGCAGGAGGAGCACCCGGCAGTCGGTGGGCGAGGTGTAGGCGAAGCTCCAGCGGGAGTGCAGGTCGCGTAACACTGACCCTCGACACCGCGGCCCGCAAGCCCATGTCCCTGACCGTCTACGAGCGCCTGGCCGACTCCCCGAGCGTCCGGCTCGCCGTCGCTCGTCGACACCGCCCGGTTGCACGCCTACCGGGCCGCCGACGACCTCGACCACGCCGCCGCCGGGGCCCGGCAACTGACGGTCGAGCAGCGGGCCCGCATTCGCATGGACACCGGGGTCGCCGCGGTCCGCGCCCGCGAGGCCGTGGACCGCCTCGTCTCCGTCTCCGGCGCGAGCACCTTCGCCCTGACCAACCCCCTCCAGCGCATCTGGCGCGACCTCGGCACCGCCTCCCGGCACGGCGTCGCCAACCCCGACCTCGGCCGCGAGATCTACGGCCGCAGCCTCCTGCGCATCACCGAGCAGCCCACGTTCATCATCTGACCGACGGCGGGCCGTCCCGCCCCGGCCGCCCGGCCGGCCGTCACGCCTCCTCTTCCAGCCCCTTCGGCAGGACCTCCGCCAGCACCTCCGCCAGGTGTCTCGCGTGCACCCCGGCCAGTTGCTCCAGCTGGGTCCGGCACGAGAAGCCGTCGGCCAGGACCACCGTGCCCGGCTCCGCCTCCCGTACCGCCGGCAGGAGCTGTTCCTCCGCGCAGGCCTTCGACACCTCGAAGTGGCCTTTCTCGAAGCCGAAGTTGCCCGCCAGGCCGCAGCAGCCGCCGACCAGGTCGCCGGTGAGGGCGGCGGCCTCGCGGAGGCGGCGGTCCGGGGTGTCGCCGAGCACCGCGTGCTGGTGGCAGTGGGTCTGCCCCGTGACCGGGCGGTCCAGGCGGGGCGGCGCCCAGTCGGGGGCCAGGCGTTCCAGCGCCTCCGCGAAGGTGAGCACCCGCGCGGCGAGCCGGGCCGCCCGGGGATCGTCCGGAAGCAGCTCCGGCAGGTCGGCACGGAGGGCGGCGGCACAGCTGGGCTCCAGGACGACGAACGGCGGCGGGAACGGGAACTCCCCGTCCGGGTCAAAGGCGGGGTCCGAGTCCACATCGGGGTCCGAATCCGGGTCCGGGTCCGACGGCAGCAGCAGAAACGGCTCCAGCAGGTCCAGCGTCTCCCGCAACACCGCCCGTGCCCGGTCCAGTTGGCCCGTCGAGAGGTAGGTGAGACCGCAACAGGCCCGGGTCCGGCGCGGGTTCAGGACGGACATGCCGAAACCCTCCAGTCCGCCGTCGTCCGACCGCCGTGCCCTCCAGCGCCGGGTCGGCAGCGGCACCACCCCCACTCCGGCCGCCTCCAGCACCCGTACGGCCGCCCGGCCCACCTCCGGTGACAGGTACTCCGTGAAGGTGTCCGGCCACAGGAAGGCCAGCCGCGCCGGGAGTTCCGGCCGCCGTCCCGCCCGCGCCTGGGCCGCCCACCCCCGCAGCCGCCCGCGCTGCCGCCGCCGCTGCCACCGGCTGAAGGGCTCGGCCGCCAGGCGCGGGATCCGCCGCTCGGGGGCGATGCCGCCGAGCCGCTTGGCGAGCGCCGCCAGCGGCCGTACGGAGGCGAGGGCGTTGACGGCCGCCGCCGTGCGGGTCCGGGCCACCAGGCGCAGCCACCTCGGCAGCCATCCCATGCTGTAGTGGGCCGCCGGGCGCCGCCGGCCCGCGTAGTGCTGGTGCAGGAACTCCGCCTTGTACGTCGCCATGTCCACCCCGACCGGGCAGTCCGACCGGCAGCCCTTGCAGGACAGGCAGAGGTCGAGGGCGTCGCGGACCTCCGTCGAGCGCCAGCCGTCCGTCACCAGCTCGCCCGCCAGCATCTCGTGCAGCAGCCGGGCCCGGCCACGGGTGGAGTGCTCCTCCTCGCCGGTGACCCGGAAGGACGGGCACATGACGGACGCGCCGGACGGCCCGGTCGTCCGGCACTTCGCCACGCCCACGCAGCGGCGGACCGCCGCCGAGAAGTCGCCGCCGTCGGCGGGGTAGCCGAAGGCCACGGGGACCGGCTCGCGGGGCAGGACGGCGAAGCGGAGGTTCGCGTCCAGCGGAGCGGGCCTGACCAGGACGCCCGGGTTGAGGAGGTCGTCGGGGTCCCAGATCCCCTTCGCCCGCCCGAAGAGCGCCACCAGTTCGTCGCCGTACATCCTCGGGAGGAGTTCCGCCCGCGCCAGGCCGTCCCCGTGCTCCCCGGACAGGGACCCGCCGTGCGCCACCACCACGTCCGCGAGCTCCTCCGAGAAGCGGCGGAACCGGGCCACGCCCGCCTCGCCCATCAGGTCGAAGTCGATACGGACGTGGACGCAGCCGTCGCCGAAGTGGCCGTAGGGGGTGCCGCGCAGGCCGTGCGCGGTCAGCAGGGCACGGAAGTCACGCAGGTACGCGCCCAGGCGGGCCGGCGGTACCGCGCAGTCCTCCCACCCCGGCCAGGCCTCCCTGCCGTCCGGCATCCGCGTCGCCGTACCGGCCGCGTCCTCGCGGACGCGCCACAGCGCGCGCTGCCCGGCCGCGTCGGTCACGACCAGCGCGTCCAGGGCGTCCGCCGCCGCCACGACCGCGTCCGCACGCGCCCGTGCCTCCGCCGCCGACTCCCCGCCGGTCTCCACGAACAGCCACGCACCGCCCCGGGGAAGGCCGGTGGCGGACGGCACCAGGTCGGCCGCCATGCCCTCCACGGTGAGGGGTCCGTGCGGCAGCAGCCCCGCCGCCGCCTCCGCCGCCGCGCTCTCGTCGGCGTACCCCAGCACGGCCAGCGCACGCGCGCGCGGCGACTCCACGAGCCGTACGGTCGCCTCGGTGAGGATCCCGAGCGTGCCCTCCGAACCGCAGAAGGAGCGGGCGACGTCCGCGCCCTTCTCGGGGAGCAGCGCGTCCAGGGCGTAGCCGGAGATACGGCGGGGCAGCTCCGGGAAACCGGTGCGCAGCAGGGCCAGGTCGCCCGCCACCAGTTCCCGCAGGCCGTCGGGCGCGCCCGCCCAGTCCCGCCCGAGGCGCAGCCGCCGGCCGCGCGCGGTGAGCACGTCCAGTTCGTGCACACTGTCCGCCGTCGTCCCCCAGGCCACGCTGTGCGACCCGCAGGAGTTGTTGCCGATCATCCCGCCGAGCGTGCAGCGGCCGTGGGTGGAGGGGTCCGGGCCGAAGCGCAGGCCGTGCGGGGCCGCGGCCTCCTGGAGGCGGTCCAGGACCAGGCCCGGCTGGACGACGGCCGTACGGGTGGCCGGGTCGAGGCCGAGGAGCCGGTTCATGTGCCGGGTGAGGTCCAGGACCACGCCCGTGCCGGTCGCCTGCCCCGCGATCGAGGTACCGCCGCCCCGGGCGACCACCGGGACGCCACGGGTCCGGCACACCTCCAGTACGGCCGCCACGTCGTCCGCGTCCCGGGGGGCCACCACCCCCGCCGGAACCCGCCGGTAGTTGGACGCGTCCATGGTGACCAGCGCCCGGGACGTGACGTCGAAGCCGACCTCACCCCGGACGGCGTTCCGCAGTTCCGCCTCGAGTTCCGAGAATTCCGACATGCGTCCACTCAATCAGCACGTCCCGCAGCCCGTCCCGCGGTAGCACCCGCTCCGGCGGTCGCCCACGCGTCTCACCCGACGGACGAGGTTTCGCCCAGGTTTCCTCCACCGGCTAACCTCACCCCGTGGCTGACATCCAGATCCCCGCTGACATCAAGCCCGCCGACGGACGCTTCGGCGCGGGCCCCTCCAAGGTGCGGACGGAAGCGCTGGACGCGCTGGCCGCCACCGGTACCTCCCTGCTGGGCACCTCCCACCGCCAGGCCCCGGTGAAGAACCTGGTCGGTCAGGTCCGCGAGGGCATCAGCGCCCTGTTCTCCCTCCCGGAGGGCTACGAGGTCGTCCTCGGCAACGGCGGCTCCACCGCCTTCTGGGACGTCGCCACCCACGGCCTGATCGACGACAAGTCGCAGCACCTGAACTTCGGCGAGTTCTCCTCCAAGTTCGCCAAGGCCGCCAAGCTCGCCCCGTGGCTGGCCGAGCCCACCGTCATCGCCTCCGACCCGGGCACCCACCCGGAGCCGCAGGCCGAGGCGGGCGTCGACGTGTACGCGTTCACGCACAACGAGACCTCGACCGGCGTCGCCATGCCGATCAGGCGGGTCGCGGGCGCCGACGAGGGCGCGCTGGTCCTCGTGGACGCCACCTCCGGCGCCGGCGGCCTCCCGGTCGACATCGCCGAGACCGACGTCTACTACTTCGCCCCGCAGAAGTCCTTCGCCTCCGACGGCGGCCTGTGGATCGGCGTCTTCTCCCCGGCCGCGATCGAGCGCGCCGAGCGCATCCACGCGTCCGGCCGCCACGTCCCGGAGTTCTTCTCGCTCCCCACCGCGATCGACAACTCCCGCAAGAACCAGACGTACAACACCCCGGCCCTGGCCACCCTCTTCCTGCTGAACCAGCAGCTGGAGTGGCTGAACGGCCAGGGCGGCCTCGCCTTCTCCACCGCCCGTACGAAGGACTCCTCGACCCGCCTCTACACCTGGGCGGAGGAGAGCAAGTACGCCACCCCGTTCGTCGCCGACCCGGCCAAGCGCTCGCAGGTCATCGGCACGATCGACTTCGCCGACGAGATCGACGCGGCCGCCGTCGCCAAGGTGCTGCGCGCCAACGGCATCGTCGACACCGAGCCCTACCGCAAGCTCGGCCGCAACCAGCTGCGCGTCGCGATGTTCCCGGCGATCGACCCGGCGGACGTCGAGGCGCTGACGAAGTGCGTCGACTACGTGATCGAGAAGCTCTGACCGCCTGCGGTCCACGACGAGGGGCGCCCGGTGTACCCACACCGGGCGCCCCTCGGCCGTTCCGCCCTGGGTTCCGCCCTAGTTGACGAGCTTCGCGTACGCCTTGGCGTCGAGCAGCCCGTTGGACGCCGCCCCGCTCTTGGGCTTGATCTTGAAGAGCCACATCTCGTAGGGGTCCATGTTGACCTCCTCGGGGGTTTCGGCGACCTCCTCGTTGACCGCGACGACCTCGCCGTCGAGCGGACTGTAGATGTCGGACGCCGCCTTGACCGACTCGACCGTGCCGACGGCGTCACCTGCCTGGATCTTCGTGCCGACCTTGGGCAGCTCGAAGAAGACGATGTCGCCGAGGGTCTTCTGGGCGTGATCGGTGATGCCGACGGTCATGCTGCCGTCGGCCTCGGTGCGGATCCACTCGTGGTCGTCGGTGTAGCGGAGGTCGGCGGGCACGTGGGACATGTCAGCTCCATCAGCCGTCGCGGTGCGGTGTCCGGCCGCCCCTGTCGACGACCGGCGGGAACAGCCTGCGGCACCGGCGCCCGGAGCCGTGTATTTCGGGCACCCCGGTCCGCCACCCGGGTGACGACCCCGCCCTCACGCCCCGCCTCACGCCGCCGTGCACGTCACCGCCGGCACGCCCCCGCCCCCGGGAGCGCCCCCGAAGCCGAAGCTCGCCGAGCCCGCGACCGGGATCGCACCGTCTACGAGGCGTGCACCGCCGTCACGGTCGCCCCGCTCTGCGTGTACGACGCGTTCCACATGCTCCTGACCTGCTGCGCCCCGCTCCGCCTTGCTCTCGGGCAGGATGCCTGATCCTAGGGGTCGGGGTGGATGCCCGCTCCCGCCAAGCGGGGCAGAAGAAACCGAACCACCGTCAGGGTGATTCAGCATCAACGCCCATGACGCCGAGGGTGGCCATGCACAGGCGGTGGTAATGGGGGGGGTGAGATCGGGTGGCTGGTGGCTTGTCGGGGCGGCTGGCGGGAGCTGTCACTCACTCGGGTGATGTTGGTCGATGGCGTGCGCGGGTGGGGAACGTGCGGGCTAGGTTCGCGGCATGTCACGGTTCCGGATGTACCCGACGCCCGCGCAGGCGGAGCAGATGATCCTGCACTGCGCGCACGCACGGTACGTCTGGAATCTGGCCGTCGAGCAGCACGGGCACTGGAGGCCGGGCCGCAGGTCCGCGCCCGGTTTCGCAGAGCAGTGCCGTCAGCTCACCGAGGCCCGGCGGGACAACGAGTGGCTGGCGGCCGGGAACGCGGACGTGCGGCAGCAGGCCCTGAAGGACTTCGCCACAGCCAAGAACGCCCGTTTCACCTCCGGCTTCGGTGAGCCGACCTGGCGCAGGAAGCACGAGCACGAGGGCTTCCGCGTCATCGGTACCGACCGCGTACCCGAGTACGAGCCGGACGGCAGCCCGAAGTTGAACCAGAAGACCGGTAAGCAGGTCATGGGCCGCTCCGTGTGCGTACGGAAGCTAAGCCGACGGTGGGCGCAGGTCAAGGTGCCCGGCTGTGGCTGGGTCCGTTTCCGCCTCAGTATCAAGGGCAAGGGCGCGGGGCTTCCCGCTGCGAAGACGTTTCGCGTCACCTGCCGCAACGATCAGTGGCATATCGCGTTCGCGGTCATCCCCGAGCCGGTCGAGAAGCCCGGTACGGGCGAGGTCATCGGTATCGACCGGGGCGTGAGGATCACGGCGGCCCTGTCGGACGGACGGAAGCTGAACTGTCCGCAGCTCACGGTCAAGGAGCGCGCGCAGGTCCGCAAGCACGAGCGGCGCGCGGCCCGGGCCCCGAAGGGAAGTGCTCGCAAGGCCGCCGCGTACGCGAAGGTCGCCGGGCTCAAGACCCGTGAGGTGAACCGGCGCAAGGACTGGTGCGAGAAGACCAGCACCATGCTCGCCCGCAGCTACGACCTGGTGCGGTTCGAGAAGCTGGACATCAAGAACATGACCCGCTCCGCGAAGGGAACCGCGGAGCAGCCTGGCAAGAAGGTCAGGCAGAAGGCCGGGCTGAACCGGGGCATCCTCGCCCAGGGCTGGGGCCTGCTGAGGCGGCGCACGGAGCACAAGGCCCCCGGCCGGGTCGAGGACGTTCCCGCGCCTTACACGAGTCTGCGGTGCAGTGCCTGCGGGTGGATCGAGAAGAAGTCGCGCAAGAGCCAAGCCGACTTCGTCTGCGTGTCCTGCGGGTTTACCTGCAACGCCGATGAGAACGCGAGCATCAACGTCGCGGCAGGACAGGGCGGAATCCCGCGCCCCCGGCGAGCCGCCGGTGCCGGAGGGGTGACAGCGGCGACCAGCCGTTCGAGCGCCCGTGAACCTCAACCCACCCGGGTTGGAATCCCCTTCTCTTAAGACGGGGAGGATGTCAATGGAAGGAGTCGGCGCCCCGCCCCAGGGCGGAGTGCGGGATCAGCCGACCGCTGCGGTGATGGAGTTGATCACGCCGGTCGAGGTGACGACGACCGTCACCGTGATGGGCTGGACCCGGCTGGGCGCTCCCGTGGGCGGGACCAGTACGAACGTCGGCTTGACGTTGAGCGTCGTGGTCTCCGCCGCCGAGAAGGGGGCGTTGATCCGCTGGGCGCCGACGAGGTAGTACTTCCCGTTGCTGGTCAGGCCGGTGGCGGTGGTGTTGCTCAGGCTGCTGATGATCTGGGCGGTGCCGCCGCCGGCCGCATTGGGGAGGGTGATGACGGTGACGTCGACGGTGCCCTTGATGTGAACCGCCTCGTTCGGGCTCGGGCGGGCGAAGTCGCCTTCGACCGGCACGCTCATCGAGCGGAACTGCGGAAGGGCGGCGGCCCGGACCGTCCGGGCGGGCTCGGCGGAGGTGGCGGTGGCGGTGCCGGCGGTCACCGGGACGGTCAGGCCCAGGGCTGCCGTGAGCAGGCAGAGGTTCCCGGCCAGGCGCAGGACGTTGCGGCGCATGGGTGCTCCCATTTCCGTGAAGCGGGACCCGATCGCCTGTTGCCGCCCCCGTCCCGCGGGACGTCTCCCAGCGTGCACGGACCGGCGTGCCGCCGCCGCGCCGGTGAGCCGGACGGGTGACGCACGGGGAGGGGTCAGTGACGGCGTGCGGTCGGGCGCCGCAGCCTCCGCAGCCCGAAGAGGGCGAGCGCGGCGACCCCGAGGACGACGGCACCGACCTTGGCCCCGCCCCCCACGGACCCGCTGTCGTCCTTGCCCGCGGCCGCCGAACTCCCGCCGCCCGACGGCGACGCCTTGCCCGACCCCCCGGGCACGTCCTCGGCCTGCACCGGGCTGTCGGCGCCCTCGCTCCCGTACATCAGCTTCGTCCCGTCGGCGGAGTAGCTGAGCGACTCGCCCTGCTTCTGGAGCGGCACGTCGAGCCGCCCCTCGCGCTTGATCGCGCCGCCGTTCCAGTCGTAGTAGATGCCGCCGAAGTAGCCGCGTACAGCGAGCTGCTCGCCGTCGGGCGAGAAGGCGGCGTCGGTGGCCCAGAGGTCGACGGCGGCGACGGGCCTGAAGATGTTCGTACCCGTCGGGGAGAGGGTCGCCGGGCCCTCGTAGAGATGCCCGCCGTCCTCCTTCTTGTCGATGATGTACACCCGCCCGGTCTTGGGGTGGACGATCAGCGACTCGGCGTTCCGCGCCCCGTTGGAGTACTTGACGACGTACTGGGTGGCCCGGACGGTCTGGTCGACGAGCTTCTTCGGCTCGGGCAGCTTGTAGATCCACACGTACGCCCAGCTGCCGTCAAGGTTGTCGCCGATGTCGCCGACGTAGATCTGGTTGTCCGGGCCGATGGAGATGGCCTCGACGTCGCGGGGTGTGCCGACACCGCTGAGCGTGATCCTCGCGACGGTCTTGCCGGTCGCGCTGTCGACGGCGTAGATGTACGGCCCGTCGCCGCTGTCGTTGTGGGTCCAGTAGATGCCGGGGTGCAGGTGCGAGGCGGCGAGACCGCTGGACTCCTTGATCCGCGGATCCGTGATCGTGAACCCCTTGTCGCCGCTGCCGTCGGCGGCGGAGGCGGGTGCGGCGGCGAGGGCACCCGTGAGCAGGACACCGGCGAGCAGGGCGAGCGATCGTGGACGCATGGCCCAAGCCTGCCATCCCGCACTGTGTCCGGCCGCGGGGGGACGTGTCGGTCCTCACACCCCACCTCTCCCTCTGATCGTCCATCATGAGCGGATGCTCAGGTTCATGCCCGTCGGGGACTCGATGACCATCGGCAGCACGGGCGAACACACATGGCGGTACCGCATGTGGCAGCACCTGTGCGAGACGTACGGCGGCCCGTTCACCCTGGTCGGGCCCCGCGAGACGCTGTACGACAAGCTGGCCGAGGCGCCCGTCTCGTACGGCTACGCCGATCCCGACTTCCCCCGCGCCCACCTGGCCGGCTGGGGCGAGGGCTGGCTGCACATGGCGCCGCTGATCGGGGAGGCGGTGCGCTCCTGCCGCGCCGACGTCCTCCTCGTCTCCCTCGGCCTGATCGACCTGGGCTTCTACACGAACGCGGAGCAGACGGCGGCGAACATGCGCGTCTTCGTCGCGAACGCGCGGGCGGCGAGGGCCGGCATCCGCATGGTGCTGCTGCCGGTGATCCCGAACATCCGCGCCACCTCGGACGGCCCGTTCGCGGAGCAGGTGGCCCTCTTCAACGAGCTCCTCGCCAAGGCCGCGGCCGACCTGGACGAGCCCCGCTCCCCGATCCTCATGGCCTCGCCGCCGGAGTCCTACGACATCCACACGGACACCTACGACGGCACCCACCCGAACGCGAACGGCGAACACCGCATCGCGGAGGCGTTCGCGGAGACGATGTGGCAGGGGTGGGGAATCGGACAGGAGTACGAGCCGGGATCGGATTGACCGAATTCCGCCGCTGCCCGGTCACCGTACGTATCGTTGAACCGCGCGGCCGCACCCGTCCGTGGGGCGGCCGGGGAGGAGCGCCACGATGACCGTCCTGGAGGACCGGATCGACATGGCCGACGCCGACGCCAACACCAAGCGCCTGGACGAGTGGTTCGAGCGCCTTGAGCGGATGCCCGTCCCCGAAGGATTCAGGGTCGAGATCGTCGGGGGCAACGTATTCATGGTGCCGCAGCGGAACACGCATTGGCAGATCATCCGGCAGATCCTCTGGTCCGTGGAGGACAGGTTCGGCCGGAAGACCAAGGTCTTCTCTGACGTCCGCATCGACTTCCCCGGCCACGAGAACGGCTTCTGCCCGGACGTGGCCCTGCTCAAAGACTCGGCCAAGCCCGACGGCACGGGCCACTGGCGCTACCAGGACGTCCAGTTCGTCGCCGAGGTGATCTCCAAGGGCACGGCCGCCAACGACTACGGCCCGAAGCGAACCGCGTACGCGGAGGCCGAGGTCCCCGTCTATGTCGTCGCCGACCCCTACCAGGGGCGCTGCCACGTCTACACCGACCCCAAGGACGGCGACTACGACGAGCCCACACGGGTCGACTTCGGCACCGACATCGACCTGACCGGCACAGTCGTCGACCTCGTCCTCAAGACCGACGAGTTCCCGACCGACTAGCTCGACCGACCGGCTCTCCCCGGTCGACCGACCGGAAGTCCTTGCTTAGAGCGCACTCCACGCCGTTGGCTGGGTGACCATGAAGTACACGCAGCTCGGACGTACCGGACTCAAGGTCAGCCGACTCGTCCTCGGCACCATGAACTTCGGCCCGCAGACCGACGAGGCCGACAGCCACACGATCATGGACGCGGCGCTGGACGCCGGCATCAACTTCTTCGACACCGCCAACCGGCGATTTTGACGCCAGGCGCAGCAGCGCATCGCTGACGCTCACCGCTCCTGCGGACCCCGAGTGGAAACGACGAAGCCGCCGCCTCCAACTCGCCTCGAACGCAAGCAGAAGGCGACGGCTCCGACACAGACCCGCTACCTCACCATGCGAAGGCTTCGGGAGACGGTCCGGGACCGGGGAAGATCTCGTCCAGAGACGTCAGCAGTTCCTCGCTCAGCACCAGCTGCAGGGCGCGCAGCGCCGAGTCCAGCTGCTCCTGCGTGCGAGGGCCGACGATCGGGCCGGTGACGCCGGGGCGGGTCAGCAGCCAGGCGAGCGCCGCTTCACCGGGCTCCAGGCCGTGCTTGTCGAGGAGGTTCTCGTACGCCTGGATCTGCTCGCGTGTCTTGGTGTCCTTGAGCGCGTCGGCAGCGCGGCCGCTCGCCCGGCGCCCCTGTGTGGCCTCCTTCTTGAGGACGCCGCCGAGCAGTCCTCCGTGCAGCGGAGACCAGGGGATGACACCGAGGCCGTAGTCCTGCGCGGCCGGGATGACCTCCATCTCGGCGCGGCGCTCAGCGAGGTTGTAGAGGCACTGCTCGCTGACCAGGCCCATGCGGCCGTGCCGGGCGGCGGTCTCGTTGGCCTGGGCGATCTTGTAGCCGGGGTAGTTGGACGACCCCGCGTAGAGGATCTTGCCCTGCTGGACCAGGACGTCGATCGCCTGCCAGATCTCCTCGAACGGCGTCGCCCGGTCGATGTGATGGAACTGGTAGATGTCGATGTAGTCCGTCTGAAGCCGCTTGAGGGAGGCGTCGACGGCCCGGCGGATGTTCACCGCGGAGAGCTTGTCGTGGTTGGGCCAGACGTCCCCGTCGCCCGCCATGTTCCCGTACACCTTGGTGGCGAGGACGACCTTGTCGCGCCGCCCGCCACCCTGGGCGAACCAAGTACCGATGATCTCCTCGGTGCGGCCCTTGTTCTCACCCCACCCATAGACGTTGGCCGTGTCCAGAAAGTTCAGACCCGCGTCGAGAGCGGCGTCCATGATGCCGTGGCTGGTTGATTCGTCTGTCTGCGGACCGAAGTTCATCGTGCCGAGAACGAGTCGGCTGACCTTGAGTCCGGTGCGTCCGAGCTGGGTGTACTTCATGGGCCACAAGCCAACTGCTTCGAGTCCGCTCCAGGCAAGGGCATCAGGTTCCGCCGTCAGGAGTCGTCTCCGAGGTGCCGGTACAGCGTGGCCCGGGAGACGCCCAGAGCCTTGGCGATGGCACTGACGCTCTCTCCCTTCGCCTTCCTCGCGCGGGCCACGGCCAGCGCGTCCTCGTTCACGGCGGACGGCCGTCCACCGGTACGCCCCTGCGCCTTGGCTGCGTCGAGTCCGGCGCGGGTGCGCTCCTTGATGAGGCTGCGCTCGAACTCCGCCATGGCCCCGACCACCTGAAGCATGAGACGGCCGTCTGCCGTACCAGGGTCAATGTTGGCCAGTGCACCCGTGAGCACCTTGAACCCGATGCCCCGCTCCCGAAGGGTGTCGACCATGGTCACAAGGTCGATGAGGGAACGGGCGAAGCGGTCGAGCTTCCACACGCACAGGGTGTCGCCGGGTCTCACGTAGTCCAGGGCGGCCGTGAGCTCTGGCCGGTTGGTGTTCTTGCCCGATGTCTTGTCCTCGAAGATCCGGGCGCAGCCTGCGGCCGTCAGTGCGTCGCGCTGCAACTGCGCTTCCTGGTCATTGGTGGAGACGCGGACGTAACCGATGAGCTGACCGATGATCGTGGTCGTCGTCACAGCCGGGACCGTCTCAGAACTCATCTCAATACGTCAAGCCTGAGACTGGAGTTTCGAGACGGGTTTTGAACAGCGCTACACCCCCTTCAGGGACGCTTGCCATCCCGTCTCGCAAACCTTGGTTTTCAGGACGGCCGTGACCGGTCACGCTGCGCCACGGTCGAGCGTTGCGCTTGCGTGACTGTCAGTGCTGCTGCCCCATCTCGAAGGATCCGGTGTCCGTCTCAAGTGACCTGGTCTCATTCGTCATTGATCTCAGTTGATCTGGTTCGTCATCCTGATCGCTGCACTACCCTGTCGAGCCATGAACGCGGACCGCTGGTTGGCAGACACCCGGACCTCCTACGACACGGTCGCGGTCAGCTATGCCGACCAGCTACGCGAGGCTCTGGCCGGGGCGCCGTATCTTCGGGCGGCTCTGGCGCTGTTCGCCGACTTGGTGCACGCCGCCGGCGGTGGGCCAGTGGCGGACGTGGGCTGCGGACCTGGACACGTCACCGCTCACCTGCACAATCTGGGCGTGGACGCTTTCGGCGTCGACCTTTCATCCGTAATGATCGACGTGGCTCGGCATGACCACCCCCGCCTGCGGTTCGAGGTGGGCTCGATGACCGACCTCGACCTCGCCGATGCTTCAGTCGTTGGCCTGCTCGCCTTTTGGTCGTTGATTCACGTCCCCGACGAAGCAGTGCCCACGGTCTTTGGCCACTTCCGGCGCGTATTGCGTCCCGGCGGACCACTGCTGCTCGGCTTTCACGTCGGCGACGGGTCGAGGCTGAAGACGCAGGGCTACGGCGGCCACCCGATGAACGTCCACGTTCACCGCCGCCAGCCTGACCAGGTGGCGGCCTGGCTTCGCGATGCCGGGTTCATCGTCGAGGCCCACATGCTGATCGCCCCCGACGAGGGCGTTCCAGGTGCGGTCCTCTTCGCACGCCGTCAGCCCTAGCCACGCCAGCCTTCGTATGGCGGCGGCACAGGGAACGCGAAGGCTCGCGCACTGCCACCAACCGAAACGGCATGAGGGCGACGGCGAAGGGGTGGGGGATGACCCCTTGAGGAGGCTTGGTCGACCGCCATGTGTTGGCGGCTCAAATCCTGCCACGATTTCAGGGTCTTTCAGGGTGGCCTGTACTTCAGACGGCGGCGGCGTAGCGCCTGGTCAAGGGCTTGTGCTGCCTCCTTGGCGACGGCGAAGGAGTGCAAGGAACGAAGCGTTACGGCTTTGCCTGTGGGGCGGGCGCGGCAGCGCCCCCTTGGGCTTGCTCCTGTCGGCCCCTGCGGGGCCGCATTGTCGTAGAGGCTTCGGGCTGTGGCGGCCATCCGGCCGCCCATGCTGTCTAATACTTCGCCGACGCCTGTCTCATGTGGCGCTGTCGCGCCCCCGCTCCGCTTGCCGCAAGACGCGAAGCCGCTTCCTTCTGTCGGCCCCTACGGGGCCGCAACTGGGAGGAGTAACGGAAGAGAGAGCGAGCGAACCTTTCCGCAGGTCACTGCCCATGCCACTACACGTTCGGCGTGTGCTGGCTACACCTGCGATGTGTGGTCACCGGTCTTGATGGACGCGGCACGGTACCGGTGCACCTTTCCCCTTCTGGAAGAGGTGAGGGGGCAGGACCAGACAAGCGGCACCTGACCGGGGCGAGACGAGCCCAAACCTCTTGGCGCGGCTGACCGCGTTGGTCGTGCTCTGGTCGGACAGGGGCTTGCCCTCCTTGCCCAGCAGAGTGGCCAACCTCCCGGGGGTGAAGGGTGCATGACCCTGGCGGTCGGCCCAGCCCAGCGCAGCGAAGTGCACTCGGTAGGCGAGCGGGTGCCAGGGTTCCTGCGCCATGCGCCGATACTCGCGCTGTGAGACTCCGCCCCACGGGCGGTCATGACCGAAGCTGATGGCCACTGGTTGTGGCTCCTTCCTGTGAGGCGCACACGGGTGCGCCAGCGACCCCCGCCGGACGGCGGGACATGTGTCTCCCTTCTTCGCGGGGGTGGCCATGCGAAAGGCACAGCGCTTCACAGGTGGTGCCCAAGGCTTCGGGCCTGGACTCGGTCTCGTGCAGTCGGGAGCGACGGCGGCGACCTGCCGGGCATTTTACAAACGCGCAGGAGGGCCCCGACCACAGGGCCCTCCTCGTGGCATGCAGTTGTCGGTCAGCCTTCGCTGTGGACCGCCGCCATGTTGCGCAGACGCTGCTTGAAGTCCATCGGGATCAGAACCTGAACCCTCCCGACTGGGTGTTGCCACATCCCGTCATGGCCATCGGGAGCCGTGAGCTGCGCGGCGGTCATCCCGGGAATCGGCTCGGCATGGATGACGGCCTTGACCCCTGCGGCGCGTAGCTCCCTGCCCTTTTCGTGCTGGGTCGACAACGTGCTCCACCGTTCCCGGTAGGTCTCTCCTGTCGGGATCTCCTCCCAGGTGTCCGGGCGCGTGGGCTGCGCGATGAGCTGTTCACGTCGAGCGTCCAACCGCTTGTACGCCTCTCGGTACTCCTGCTTGCCCAGCTCACTGGAGTACAGGCCCGCCTCGCGGTCCTCTCTGAGGTCCGACAGGGCGCGGTTCACTTCCTCGATGTCGCGCGTGTAGTCCACGCCCGGCCGGAAGACCTTCCGGACGATCTCGACGTCCCCGGCAGCGAGGAGGAACGCCCTTCCCACAGCGTCCTCCAGCGTGTGCGCCGCGATGCCCTTGCTCCCGGTCGGACACGGCTTGTGCGTGGTACGGGAGGCGCAGCGGTAGTAGGGCCAGTTACGGCCGGGGCCGAGATACGCCGGCTCCCCACATGTGCAGAATGCGACCCGGAGCAAGGGCGACCCACCCTTGCGGTTGCCGTTGCGCTTGCTGGTGTTCTCGTCCAGCTTCTTGTTGGCCAGCTCCCACTCCTCGTGCGTGATCAGAGGCTCCGCGCGCTGGAGGGGCTGGCCGTCCGCGTCCCGGACGACCCGGCGTCGTGTCGTCTTCTTCCCGTCGACCATCACCTCCTCGGACACCTCCATCTGCCCCAGGATGCAGCGGGAACGTACGACCTTGGCCGTGTTCGCGGCGGTCCAGCGGCTGCCCTTCGGGGTCTTGCCGCTACGGATCATCTGGGCGTCGAGTGACGTCGGGGTCTTCGACACGTCCTCGTTGAGCCACTGCGCGATGCTGTTCGCCGACTCGCCCGTGAGGAGACGGCGGACGATCTCACGGAGCGTGCCGGCAGTGTCGGTCCCGTAGTCGTCCGGGACGAGCTTCCATCCGTCGCCGGTCTCCTGTTTCTCCTCCCGGTAGCCGTACGGAGTGCGGCCGCCGCGCCAGCGCCCCTCCTTCACCAGGTGGTTGTACGAGGACTTGGCCCGCGCCTTGATGGCTTCGAGCTCCCCTTCCGCGAACGACGCGATCAGACTGAGGAGGAGCTTCCCCATCTGCGTGTTGAGGTTGATCCCGTCCTCGACGGTCGCGACCTCCTTGCCGTTCTTCTCGCACCACTCCAGGAGGGTGTGCACGTGGAGCACACGCCGCGAGAGACGGTCGATCTTCAGCGCGCAGATGATGTCGTACTCGTCGGCGCGCGACTCCTCCACCGCGATCCGATGCTCGATCGCGCTGACCTCCTTCCCGACGGTCGAGGGAAGCCACTTGCCGAACTCCGGACGCTTCCACGGCTCGACCCCGCCGGACACGTCGATGTCCTCGACCCACCCCACGACGACGTGCCCCTCCTGATCGGCCCATCGCTGGATGGACCGACGCTGACGCTCCGGTGATGTGGTCTCGTCCGACACCCTCGACAGACGGACCACACCCAGAACTCTCGCCATGCTCGTTCTCCCTCTCCCCTGTGTCACGCATCGCGCACAAGAGGTGACGGTATGCGGTTCGGATCATGGCGTCAAAATTGATCTTTGGATACCGCCAACGTGTACGGGTGGGGTGAGAACAAGGGGCGGACCGAGGAGATCATCGGCAACTGGTTCGCCAAGAGCCCCGTCCACCGCGACAAGGTCGTGCTCGCCACCAAGGTGTACGGCAACATGGCCGCCGACGGCGACGCCTGGCCCAACCACGACAAGCTCTCCGCGCTGAACATCCGGCGCGCGGTCGACGCCAGCCTCAAGCGGCTGCAGACCGACTACATCGACGTCTACCAGTTCCACCACGTCGACCGGCGGACTCCCTTCGAGGAGATCTGGCAGGCGATCGACGTGCTGGTGCAGCAGGGCAAGATCCTCTACGTGGGGTCCTCGAACTTCCCCGGCTACAAGATCGCCCAGGCCAACGAGATCGCCGCCCGGCGCGGCGGGACCATCGGGCTGGTCAGCGAGCAGTGCCTCTACAACCTCGCCGAGCGCCGCGCCGAGATGGAGGTCATCCCGGCCGCGCAGGAGTACGGCCTCGGGGTCATCCCCTGGTCGCCGCTGCACGGCGGGCTGCTCGGCGGTGTGATCAAGAAGGAGGTCGAGGGCGGGCGCCGGGCCAGTGGCCGGGCCGCCGACGCCCTCGCCAACACCACGATCCGCGCCCAGATCCAGGCCTACGAGGACCTCCTGGACAAGCACGGCGTGGAGCCCGGCGATGCCGCCCTGGCCTGGCTGCTCACGCGTCCGGGAGTGACCGGCCCGATCGTCGGCCCGCGCACCGGCGAACAGCTGGAGTCGGCGCTGAGGGCCGTGGAGCTGGAACTGAGCGAGGAGCTCCTGGCCGGCCTGGACGAGATCTTCCCGGGCCCGGGCCCGTCCCCGGAGGCCTTCGCCTGGTAACCGACCTCAGGGTCGGCGCCCCGTCAGGGGCGCGGGGCGGTAGCCGATATGCGGCTACCGCCCCGCGGGCGCGACCAGCCACAGACGGCCCGCAGCCGAAAACGGCGGCGCAGTTCCCCAGCCGGCCGGCCGACCGGCCCTCACCTCACCGCAGAGGCCACAGCAACCACCACGAACAACAACACAAGCGCACCGGCCATGATCCGGTTCCGGGTCTTCGGGTCCACGGCAACGAGCCTAACCGGCCGCCCCGAGCCCCCAGCGGTCGACCACCTCGTACCGCGGCTGCTCCCCCGGCACCCCGGACGCCGGCAGATTGCTTCGCACCAGCGCCAGCTCCCCGACCGTCCAGCTCCGGCCGGCGAACTCCGCGAGCAGCGCGACGTACGGCCCTGCCGCCACCGCGTCCCGGCTGCGGGCCACCGTCAGGTGGGCCTTGTAGCGGCGGTGCTCCCCCATCGGCAGGCCCGCCTTCCGGGCCGCCGCCTCCGCGCGGTCGGCCAGCAGCCGGAGGGTGTCCAGGTCGCCGTCGGCACCCGCCCACAGGGCCCTGCCGTGTCCGAACTGCCCGCCGCCCGCGACGGCCAGCGCGAAGGGCGGGGTGCGGTGGGCCGCGCGGGCGAGGCGCTCCGACAGGGCCGGTACGACGTCGTCGTCGACCTCGCCGTAGAACGCGAGCGTGTAGTGCCAGCCGGGGCGGCCGGTCCAGCGCAGCGCCGCCGCGCCCGGCAGCCGCTTCAACCTGTCGACCTCGGCGGCGAGTTCGGCGACCGCCTCCGGCGGGGGCAGCACGGCTGCGAAGAGTCTCATGGGGCAACCCTGCCAAAAACGCGGTTGCGCGCGGAACGCGGGACGGCATGAATCGCTGCATGGGAAGCATGGGGAGCATGGAAAGCACGGGGAGCAACGGGAAGATCAGGATCCGGGACGGCCGTGCCGACGACATCCCGGTGATCCTCGGAATGTTCGACAGCGCCGTGGCGTGGCTGGCGGCCCAGGGCCGGACCCGGCAGTGGGGGGCCACGCCCTGGTCGGAGAACCCGAGGGCCGTGGAGATGATCACCCGGTACGTCACCGAGGGCAGCCCCTACGTCGCCGAGTACGACGGGGTCCCGGCCGCCACCCTCACCCTCACCGACGCGCCCGGCTCCTACCTCGCGCCCGCCGACGAGCCCGAGCGGTACATCCAGATCCTGGCCTCGGACCGCCGGTTCAAGGGCACCGGCGTCGGCGCCGCGCTGCTCGCCCACGCGGCCGCGGAGACCCGCCGGGCCGGGATCTCGCTGCTCCGCGTCGACTGCTACGCGGGCGACGACCGCAAGCTGGTCGCCTTCTACGAGAGCAACGGCTTCACCCCGACCGAGTCCTTCACCGTCGCCGTCGCGGGCGACGACAGCTGGCCCGGACAGGTACTGGCCCGGAGGCTGTAGTCCGCGTCCGCCTCCGGGCCAGTGGCCGTCCGTAGCTGCCTCAGGCGGCTCTCACGCCACCGGTGCCAGCTGTTCCTGCTGCTCGGCCGGCTTTCTCGGCACGAACCGCACCCGCGGGTGGCCGCCGTGCCAGCCGACCGACAGGCGGAGGTTGCCGACCCGGGCCAGGACCAGGCCGATCACCACGGCGGCCGCGGCCGCGATGGCGCCGCCCACCGCCAGGCCCGCCCGGACGCCGTACGCGTCCGTGATCCAGCCGGCTATGGGCGCGCCGATGGGCGAGCCGCCCATGAACACCATCATGTAGAGGGCCATCACCCGCCCCCGCATGGCCGGGTCGGTGCCCATCTGGACGGTGGTGTTGGCGGTGACGTTGACGGTCATGCCGAACATGCCGATCGGCACCATGAGCAGGGAGAAGAGCCAGAGGGAGGGGGCGGTCGCGGCCACCAGCTCCACCCCGCCGAAGGCCACCGCCGCCGCGAGCATCACCCGCAGCCTGGCCGTGCCGCGTCTGGCCGCGAGCAGGGCGCCGGCCAGCGAGCCGACCGCCATCAGGGTGTTGAAGAGGCTGTAGGAGCCGGCGCCGGCGTGGAAGACGTCGTCCGCGAAGGCGGAGAGGTAGACGGGGAAGTTGAAGCCGAAGGTGCCGATGAACCCGATCAGGATGATGGTCCAGGTCAGGTCCGGGCGCCCGGCGACATAGCGCAGGCCCTCCCGCAGCTGGCCCTTTCCTCTCGGCGCGCGCTCGACGACGTGCAGGTCACGCGCGCGCATGAGCAGCAGGCCGACGAGGGGGGCGACGAAGGACAGGCCGTTGAAGAGGAACGCCCAGCCGGTGCCCACGCCGGTGATCATGACGCCGGCGACGGCCGGGCCGACCAGGCGGGCGGACTGGAAGTTCGCGGAGTTCAGGCTGACCGCGTTCTGCAGCTGGTCCGGGCCGACCATCTCGGAGACGAAGGACTGGCGGGCCGGGTTGTCGACGACCGTGGCGAGGCCGACCACGAAGGCGGCGAGGTAGACGTGCCAGACCTGGACATGGCCGGAGAGGGTCAGCAGCGCGAGCGCGATGCCGGTGAGGGCCATGGAGGTCTGGGTGACGAGGAGGGCCCGCCGCTTGTTGAGGCGGTCGACCAGGACCCCGCCGTAGAGGCCGAAGAGCAGCATCGGCAGGAACTGGAGGGCGGTGGTGACGCCTACGGCGGTCGCCGAGCCGGTGAGGCTGAGGACCAGCCAGTCCTGCGCGATGCGCTGCATCCAGGTGCCGATGTTCGAGACGACCTGGCCGGCGAAGAACAGCCGGTAGTTCCTGACCTTCAGCGAGCTGAACATCGAGGAGCCGCGGGCTGCGGGGGTGGTAGGGGCGGTCGGTGCGGGGGCGGAAGGTGTTCCGGGTCCCGTACTCAAACGGATTCGCCTCCTCCTTCTCTCGGGGTCCTAGAGGTGTGCGAGCTTCTCCAGCACGGGGGCGGCGGCGCGGAGCTTCGCCCACTCGTCCTCGTCGAGGCCGTCGACCAGGCCGGCCAGGAACGCGTTGCGCTTGGCGCGGCTCTCCTCGAGCATCGCCTCGGCCTGTTCGGTCCTGGTGACGACCTTCTGGCGCCGGTCCTCGGGATGCGGCTCCAGCCGGACCAGCCCCTTGGCCTCCAGCAGCGCCACGATGCGGGTCATCGAGGGCGGCTGGACGTGCTCCTTGCGGGCCAGCTCACCGGGGGTGGCCTGGCCGCAGTTGGAGAGGGTGCCCAGCACCGACATCTCGGTGGGGCTCAGTGACTCGTCGACCCGCTGGTGCTTGAGCCGTCGCGAGAGTCGCATCACGGCGGAGCGGAGTGAGTTCACGGCGGCCGCGTCGTCGCCATGGGTAAGGTCCGGCATGTTCTTTAGAGTAACTCATTACTCTACCTAAAGACCACTCGGACACGCCGATATGCCCGTGACCTCGGCCACTGAACCACCTAGTCACCCTTACGAGTGAGCTGGATCCGGAAAGTGACGCATCGGGCGCGCGGATGTGGCGCCCTCGTATCCATGGGGACCAGTGTGCTCAGTCTGCGGATAGACAAGGAGCTGCTCGACCGGCTCCGGTGCCATGCGGCGAAGAGGGGGATGAGCGTCCAGGACTACGTGATCCGGACGCTCGTCCGGGACGACTTCGACGAGCGGTTCTCGGCCGCCGTCGAGGAGACGGAGAGGTTCTACGGGGTCACCTGAGAGACCCGACAGACCTGACGGATCCAGGCCGGTCCGGACCCGACAGGTTTTCGACGAACACTGATGCGACGTCAACTCCCGTTCGTCTAGCGTTAACCCCTCGTGCCGGGCGCCCGCCCGGCAACAACAGGGGGGCTACCACCCATGGACGACGGAATGTCCGTCAGGCAACAGCGGGACCCGAGCAGACGCCAGTTGCTGCGCACCGGCGCCGGACTCGTCGGCGCGGCCACGGTCGGCGCGGCGGCGCCACTGGTGGCGGCGGGCACCGCCCAGGCCTCCGTCGCGGCCTCGAAGCACTTCGTCCTGTCCGGCGACGGCGGCAACCCGGTCTGGCGCGCCACCCTCCACCAGCCGTACTGGGCGATGCAGTCCTTCGCATACGACAACGTCAACGGCCGTATCTACTTCGCCCAGCACCGCATCGGCGACAGCGCCGGGCACAACGGCGACCTGTGGATCTCCCAGACCGACCTCTCGGGCAACGTCCTCGGCACGATGGCCGTCCAGGGGTTCGGCCACGGCTCCTCGATGGGCGTGGAGCCGGTGGGTTCGGGCTCGACGCCGTACCTGTGGATCGAGGGCAGCGACTCCGACGACAACGGAGCCGGCGAGAAGCTGTCCCGCTTCCGGTTCACGGACGGACTGACCCTCGAGTACTTCAACCCCAGCATCACGATCTACGACCGCACCCCGACCATCTCCAGCTTCGTCAAGCTGCCCCGGCCGGCGATCGACCCGTACACCAACCGGCTGCTGATCCGCTACGCGACCAGCGACTCCGCCTCCCGGGTGTGGCGCCTGGCCGTCTTCGACATGGCGGACGCGGTCGCGGGGCGCCTCAGCGACGGCTACCGGCTCGTCGAACGGGCCATCCCCAACAACGACGAGCTCGGCCTCACCGACGACGACCTGTTCCAGGGAATCACCCTGTGCGGGCAGTACGCCTATCTCCTGTACGGCGGCCCCGGCGGCCCCTCGTACCTGGTCACGCTCGACCTGAACGACACGGGCGGTTCGTACTACGACAAGTTCCAGACGACCGCCGGGGCCTCCCTGCCGGGGCGTGAGCCCCAGGGCACGGCGATCTGGATGGTCTCCGGGGCACCGCGGCTGGCCTTCGGCTTCTCGTCGAAGACCACGAGCACCGATCCGGACACCCTGGACGCGAGCGTCTTCTACAAGAGCGACTTCGTCTCCTGAACGGGGCCCGCCGGCCTCACGCGACCGGCGCGCCCCGTGCGGGTCACGTGAGGCCGAGGGCCGGCATCAGGTAGTAGAAGGCGAACACCGCCGCGACCACGTACATCGCGACCGGGATCTCCCTGCCCCGGCCGACGGCCAGGCGCATCACCACGAAGGTGATGAAGCCCATGCCGATGCCGTTCGTGATCGAGTAGGTGAACGGCATCATCACCATGGTCACGAAGGCCGGGATCGCCAGGGTGTAGTCGGCCCAGTCGATCTCCTTGACGGAACCGGCCAGGATCAGGAAGCCGACCGCGAGCAGCGCCGGGGTGGCCGCCTGGGAGGGGACCATCGTGGCGACGGGGGTCAGGAACAGCGCGAGGGTGAAGAGCCCGCCGGTGACGACGTTGGCGAAGCCGGTGCGGGCGCCCTCGCCGACACCCGCCGTCGACTCCACGAAGCAGGTGGTGGCGGAGGAGGAGCTGGCACCGCCGACGGCGACCGCGACACCGTCGATGAACAGGACCTTGTTGATGCCCGGCATGTAGCCCTGGGCGTCGGTCAGCTTGGCCTCGTCGCTGACGCCCATGATCGTGCCCATGGCGTCGAAGAAGCAGGACAGCAGGACCGTGAAGACGAAGAGGATGCCGGTCAGCACGCCGACCTTGCCGAAGCCGCCGAACAGGCTGACCTTGCCGAGCAGGCCGAAGTCCGGGGTGGCGACGGGGTTGCCGGGCCACTTCGGGACGGTCAGGCCCCAGGTCGTCACGTGCGCGACGGCGTTGATGACCAGCGCCAGCACGGTCATCGCGACGATCGAGATCAGGATCGCGCCGGAGACCTTGCGGACGATCAGCGCGAGGGTGAGCAGCGCGCCGAGCACGAAGACGAGCACCGGCCAGCCGTTGAGGTGACCGTCGGCGCCGAGCTGGAGCGGGACGGTGGTCTGGGCGGCGTCCGGGATACGGGTGACGAAGCCGGAGTCCACCAGGCCGATCAGCATGATGAACAGGCCGATACCGATCGAGATCGCCTTGCGCAGGCTGTAGGGCACCGCGTTCATGACGCGCTCGCGCAGTCCGCTGGCGACCAGCAGCATCACGATGACACCGGCCAGCACCACCATGCCCATGGCGTCCGGCCACGACATCCGGGGCGCCAGCTGGAGCGCGACGACGGAGTTCACGCCGAGACCGGCGGCGAGGGCGATCGGGACGTTGCCGATGACGCCCATCAGCAGCGTCGTGAAGGCGGCCGTGATCACCGTGGCGGTGACCAGCTGACCGTGGTCGAGCTGGTGACCGTACATGTCCTTCGCGCTGCCGAGGATGATCGGGTTCAGCACGATGATGTACGCCATCGCGAAGAAGGTGGCGAAGCCGCCGCGCACCTCGCGGGCGAGGGTGCTGCCCCGCTCGGAGATCTTGAAGTAACGATCCAGCGCGCCGTACGCGGGGGTCGCACCCGGCTGTTCGGGGGCGGGGGCCTGAGTGGAAGCCGGGGTCGACATTGGAGGTTCCTACGATCAGAAGTGGTCAAACACAAACGGTTTCAGTATGAACGTATGATGCCCAGATCGCTATCTCCGCGCGTAGACCCGGCAGGTGCGTAAGCTGAGCGCCATGGCGAAGTGGATCCCCCAGCACGAGGCACCGGAGCCCCTTGAGGGCCCTGTCGTCCCGACGATCATCGGCGGCACGATCATCTGGTTCGTCCTCTTCCTGGCCCAGCTCCCCTTCTACGGCTGGTACTCCGACCACGGCCACACCTGGTGGATCTGGACCTGCCTGGCCGGCGGGGGCCTCGGCCTGATCGGCGTGTACTACGTGAAGCGGCGGGACGCGGCGATCAAGGCGCATGTTGCGGCGGCCGAGTAGGGACCTCGCCCTCGGACGCCGGACGGACTGGCAGCGCCCCGTAAGGGGCGCGGGGAACTGCGCGACCAGCCACGACGGCGCCGCGGTCGGCAGTCGGCAGATCGCGGCACTTCCGGCGGAGCGCCCAACCGCGGCGGACCTCGCGCCACAGAGGCCGGGCAGGATGGAGAGTGCCCCGGCTTTTCAGGGGACCGAGTCGGGCGGGCGGGTGGGCGAAGCCCCCGGCGTCTACAACCTGCGCACGAGTTAGGTCCTCCCCTGGTCGGATCTTCCGGGCACTCGGCAGGTGAACGCGCAAATCCGCACGTACCGTCGAAGGCATGCAGCACATCGACGCGGGCGCCGAGCTCGACCCTGTGCATCCCGTACCGCTGCCGGTGCCGATCAGGGCGACCGGCCTGACATCCGCCGAGGTCGCGGAGCGCGTCGCGCGCGGCCAGGTCAACGACGTACCGGTGCGCAGCAGCCGTTCGTTCGGCGAGATCGTGCGCGCCAACGTCTTCACCCGCTTCAACGCGATCATCGGTGTGCTGTGGCTGATCATGCTGGTCGTGGCGCCGATCCAGGACAGCCTGTTCGGCTTCGTGATCCTCGCCAACACGGGCATCGGCATCGTGCAGGAGTGGCGGGCGAAGAAGACCCTGGACTCGCTCGCGGTGATCGGCGAGGCGCGGCCGACCGTGCGCCGGGACGGGGCCGCCGTCGAAGTGAGCACGAGTGAGATCGTGCTCGGTGACCTGATCGAGATCGGCCCCGGGGACAAGATCGTCGTGGACGGGGTGTGCGCCGAGGCCGACGGCCTGGAGATCGACGAGTCGCTGCTCACCGGCGAGGCCGACCCGGTCGTCAAACGCCCCGGCGACCAGGTGATGTCGGGTTCGTTCGTGGTGGCCGGCGGTGGCGCGTTCGCCGCGACCAAGGTCGGCCGGGAGGCGTACGCGGCCCAGCTCGCCGAGGAGGCGTCCCGCTTCACGCTCGTCCACTCCGAGCTGCGCTCCGGTATCTCGACCATCCTCAAGTACGTGACCTGGATGATGGTCCCGGCCGCGATCGGCCTGGTCGCCACCCAGCTGGTCGTGAAGAACAACGGCCTCAAGGACGCCGTCGCCCGCACGGTCGGCGGCATCGTCCCGATGGTCCCCGAGGGCCTGGTCCTGCTCACCTCCGTCGCCTTCGCGATCGGCGTGATCCGGCTGGGCCGCCAGCAGTGCCTGGTACAGGAACTCCCCGCGATCGAGGGCCTCGCCCGGATCGACACCGTCTGCCTCGACAAGACCGGCACCCTCACCGAGGGCGGCATGGACGTCACCGAGCTGCGGGCGCTGGACGGGGTCGACGAGACGTACATACGCAAGGTGCTGGGCTCGCTCGGCGAGTCCGACCCGCGCCCCAACGCCTCCCTCCAGGCGATCATCGACGCCTACCCGGACAGCGAGGACTGGCGGTGCGTGGAGTCGCTGCCCTTCTCCTCCGCCCGCAAGTACAGCGGGGCGACCTTCAGCGAGGGCGACGGTGAGCTGAGCACCTGGCTGCTGGGGGCGCCGGACGTGCTCCTCGGCGCCGACGACCCGGCACTGGCCGAAACCGTACGCCTCAACGAGGAAGGGCTGCGGGTGCTGCTGCTCGCCCGCGCCAGCCGGGAACTCGACGACCCGAAGGTGGCGCAGGGGGCCGGCGCCACCGCACTGGTGGTCCTGGAGCAGCGGCTCCGCCCGGACGCCGCCGACACCCTCCGCTACTTCGCCGACCAGGACGTCCGGGCCAAGGTCATCTCCGGCGACAACGCGGTGTCGGTGGGCGCGGTGGCGGCGAAGCTCGGCCTCACCGGTACGACGGTGGACGCGCGCCGCCTGCCCGCCGAGCCCGGCGAGATGGCCGAGGCCCTCGACTCGGGCACCGTCTTCGGACGGGTCACCCCACAGCAGAAGCGGGACATGGTGGGGGCGTTGCAGTCGCACGGGCACACGGTCGCGATGACCGGCGACGGCGTGAACGACGTACTCGCCCTCAAGGACGCCGACATCGGGGTCTCGATGGGCTCGGGCTCGGAGGCGACGCGGGCGGTCGCCCAGATCGTCCTGCTCAACAACAGCTTCGCCACGCTGCCCTCGGTCGTGGCCGAGGGCCGCCGGGTGATCGGCAACATCACCCGGGTCGCCACGCTGTTCCTGGTCAAGACGGTCTACTCGGTGCTGCTCGCGGTCCTCGTGGTCTGCTGGCAGGTCGAGTACCCCTTCCTGCCGCGGCACCTGACCCTGCTCTCCACCCTGACCATCGGCATCCCGGCCTTCTTCCTCGCCCTGGCACCGAACAAGGAACGGGCGCGGCCGCACTTCGTCCGCCGGGTGATGCGGTACTCGATCCCGGGGGGTGTGGTGGCCGGCGTCGCGACCTTCGTGACGTATCTGGTCGCCCGCCACTACTACACGGGAACCGGGTCCCTGGACGCCGAGACCAGCGCCGCGACCCTGACGCTGTTCCTGATCTCGATGTGGGTGCTGGCGATCATCGCCCGCCCGTACACGTGGTGGCGGGTGGCCCTGGTGGCCTCGATGGGCGTGGCCTTCGTGTTCGTACTCGCCGTACCGGCGCTGCAGACCTTCTTCGCGCTGAAGCTGGTGGGGGTGGTGATGCCGTGGACTGCCGTCGGCGTGGCCGTGGTGGCGTCGGCGGTGCTGGAGCTTGTGTGGAAGTGGGTGGAGCGGAAGTATCCGGTGTGATGCGGTGGCGGGGAACCGCGCGGGCCGGTGGGGGCTTGTCGCGCAGTTCCCCGCGCCCCTTACGGGGCGCTGACCCTTGCGGGACTACTGCACGTCGACGTAGTCGCCCGTGGCGCTGACCGTCGAGGTCGTCGAGGTGCCCGCGAAGGAGAAGCGGTAGTAGCCGTCGGACGTCGCGGTGGTCGTCGTCTTCAGGGCGCCCGTGGAGGACGTCTTGATGGTCTTCAGCGTGGTGTAGGTGCTGGAGCCCTTCTTGCGGAACTGGAGCTTGACCGACTGGCTGCCGTAGCCGCCGTACTTGCTGGTGTCCCAGTTGGCGCGGGTCAGGGTGCCCGTGACCGTGATGGTCTTGCCCTTCTTCACCGGCTCCGGGGTGGCGTTGGCCGTCAGCTTGGACGCGCGCTTGACCAGGATGGTGGTGAGGCCGCTCTGGTCCTTGTAGCCGACCTTGCTCAGATCGGGGTTGGTCAGGCTCTGCCCGTTGAAGGCGACGGCCTCGGCGGCCACGTTCCAGCTGCCGGCCCAGGCGCTCTCCAGGTCGCCGTCGGCCGGGTAGATGTCGACGGAACCGGCGCAGGTGGCGGTGGTCGAGGAGGTGGCGGTGCAGGTCCCCGAGTCGGCGTCGCCGTACAGCTCGGTGGCCGGGGCGCTGTAGGAGCCCTTGTACAGGAAGGCGTCCGTGTAGAAGTCCTTCGCGGTGATGTCCACGTCGGCGCCGTGCGTCAGCTTGTACGTGTACTTGACGCTGACCTTGGCGGTGGTGCCGACTGTGACCGACTTGGCGATCGACAGGTTCGAGAAGCTCGCGTTCAGCGTGTACGGCGTGCCCGAGTCACCGACGGCCTGCGCGGCCGGGACTGCAAGGGCGGAGAGGGCCAGGGCGCCGGAGACGGCGGCCACAGTGGCACGAATGCGCATGGATTCCCCAGTGGGAACAGTGGGCGCGAGGCCCAAGAGATCTAGGGAGTCTGTTGACTCAGGTGATCAGATCCACGAGGGGTGGGCGGGGTTGTACGAGTGAGACGTAATCCGGTCAGATTTTGTTTCTTTTGCAACCGGATTACGTCTCCTTGGGATTGCTCCCGGTCTTGCTCGGTGCTGCTACTTCACGTCGACGTAGTCACCCGTCGCGTTGACCGCCGGGGTCGTCGCGGTGCCGGCGAAGGAGAAGCGGTAGTAGCCGTCCACCGTCGCCTTCGTCGTCGTCTTCAGGGTGCCGGTCGAGGACGACTTGATGCCCTTGACGTTCTTGTACGTGCTGGTGCCCTTCTTGCGGAACTGCAGCACCACGGGCTGGGTGGCGTAGCCGTGGTACTTGTTGTCCTCCCAGTTGGCCCGGGTCAGGGCGCCGGTGACCGTGATGGTCTTGCCCTTCTTCACCGGCTCCGGGGCGGCGTTGACCGTCAGCTTCGACAGGCGCTGGACCTGGGTGCTGCCGAGGGCGCCCTGGTCGGCGTAGCCGACCTTGGTGATGTCGAAGTCGTTGCTGGTCGGGTCCTGGCCGTTGTACGCGATGGCCAGGGCACCGGCGTGCCAGAGGCCGGCGTCGGAGTTGAAGAGCTCGCCCTCGCCGGGGTAGACGTCGATGTTCCCCTTGCAGCTGGCGGTGGTCGCCGAGGTGACCGTGCACTTCGCCGGGTCGTCGCCGATCAGGAAGTTGGCCGGGTCGTCGTAGGAGCCCTTGTAGATGTAGGCGCCCGAGAAGAAGTCCGCGGCCGTGATGTCGACGTCGGCGCCGTGGGTCAGCGTGTAGGTGACCGACGTGGCGACGTGCGCGCTCGTGCCCACCGTGACCGCCTTGGCGATCTTGACGTTCGAGAAGGTGACGTTCATGGCGTACGGAGCGTCGTCGTCCGCGGTGGTCGCGGTGTACGCGGTCTTGCCGGACGCCGAGTGCGCGGCGGCGAAGAGCTTCGTCGCGTCGGTGCCGAAGGACGAGCCGCCGGCGGCGTGCGCGGCCGGCATCGCGAAGGCGGAGAGTGCCAGGGCGCCGGAGACGGCGGCCACAGTGGCGCGTATACGCATGCGTTCCCCTGCATGGAAGTGATCGGTGAGTCTGGATGACTCCCCCGTTCAGATCCCTGCAGGGGGCGAAAGGTTGTACGACTTTTGAAAGTTGTGCGCGGAAACTGTCGCGGGCCCTTGCGGACGACGGCTCAGTCGAACCAGCGGTCCCGTGCCAGCTCCTCCGTCCGGGACGGGTCCTCCAGCAGCGCCGCCACCTCGAAGCGGCGCGGCCACTGCCCCGCCGCCCAGGCCAGGCCGGCCGCGACGCCCTCCAGGGTCGCGGCGTGCAGGACGCCGTCGCCGGTCAGGCGCCAGTCGATCTCGACGCCGTCGACCACCAGCTCCTCGTGTTCGACGTACGTCCGCGGGGTGCGCGGGCCGAGCAGGACGTGCACCGACTCGGGGACGTCGTGCTCCGTGCCCTCCGAGTCCACCGACCCCGTCACCGACTCGCTCAGCCGCCGCACCTGGAACAGCTCGGCCAGCTCGGCGGCCCGCGACGGCCGGACGGGAAGCAGCGGGACACCGGCCGTGAACGGCAGCAGATCGGGTGAGTCGACGACCACCGCGTCCGCCGCGTCCACGACCTCCACCCGGCCGTCGAGCACCGCCCGCAGCTCCTCGGGGAGCGTCACCTGCTCGGGGTCCAGGTCCGCCAGCGCGCCGTACAGGGCGTGCAGCTGGGCGCCGGTGACGGAGCGGTCCGGGTCGGCGAGGCGGTCGAGGAGTTCGGCGGCGCCGCCCGGCTCGTCCAGGAGGGCGGCCACCGACGTCCGTACGCCCAGCGCCCGCAGCACCTGCTCGTCCTCGAAGCCGGTCGCGTCGGCCTCCTCGTAGAGGCCGCGCAGCAGCGGGTCGCCGCCGGCGGCCAGCAGACCGGCGGGGCGGCGGCCGTCGAGCACCGGGTGCCCGCGCAGCCACCACGCCGTGTACGGCCGTACGACCTCGTGGGTGCCGTCGGGCAGCAGGATGCGGACCGGCTGGGTGAGGGCGTCGCGCAGCGGCGGCTGGGCGAGCAGGGCGAGGGCCTCGGGCCAGTGGTCCTCGTCGACGAGGTCGAGGTCGCGGACGGCGATCAGCTCGGTGGCGACCGGCGGCACGGGGGTGTCCGGGAAGCGGTCGAGGATGTCCTCGCACCAGACGTCGACGGCGTCGAGCAGGCCCGCGTCGTCGGGTTCGGCGAAGTCGCCCTCGCGGGGCTCCAGTTCGTCCGGGTCGAGGACGACGTCGGTGGCGCGGACGAGCGCGAAGTTCGCGAGGACCCCGCAGGCGGCGAGCGGGCCCTCGCCCCACTTCCCGGCCAGGTCGGCGTCGACGGCCGCCAGTTCGTCCTCCCGGACGAGCCGGGCGAAGGCGCTGCCGGGGAAGACCAGTTCACCGGCCGGGGCGAGTTCGCCGTCCTCGTCCGGGAGGGCCAGCGCGCCCAGCCACGGCTCGTCACCGGGCTCCAGGCCGGCGTCCCGCACCAGCGCGAGCACGGTGTCCGCCAGCTCCTCGGCGTCCGGGGCGTCCTCCTCCCAGAGCACACCCCCGTCGTCGTCGAGCGAGGCCGCGACCGCCGCCCGCACCTGCGGGGTGGTCAGGACCGCGCGGGGGGACGCCGGCAGGGCGCCGAGCTTCTCCAGGAGCGGGTGGGCGGCGTCCTCGTGGGCGACCTTGAGACCGAGCCGGGCGAGCACCTCGGGGTCGATGGCCGTCGCGTCCGGGGTGGGGAGCAGCACCTGGCGGGGACCGATGGTGGTCCTCCCGTCCGCGAGCGGCACCGGCAGGCCGGAGAGCCGGTCCGGGTCGACGCCCGCGAGGCTGTCGTAGAGCCGCCACCACCAGTCCGGGTCCTTCTCCAGACCGGCCAGGCGGTCGACGGCGTCGGCGAGCGGAAGGCGGGCGACGCCCAACGTCCGCAGCTCGACCCGGCGTTCGAGACCGGCGGGCAGCAGCGTGGGCAGCACCTCGGCGAGCACGCGGACCGTGTCGGCCCCCGCCCCCTCCACGATCTCGGCGTCGCGCGGCCGCAGCGCCTCGGGCAGTTCGCTGTCGTCGCCGGGCTCGACGGCGGGCGGCAGGAACGCGGTGCGCGGCAGCCGCTCCAGGATCGCCTGGCGCAGCGCGCCGTCCAGCTCGCCCCTGCCGAGCGGGCCCGGCACCAGGTGGATGATCCCCTCCCCCACCGGCCGCCAGTCGGCGAGGAGTTCGGCGTACGCGTCGGCCGCGCGCTGCACCAGGAAGTCGGTGAGCGGGCCGGGGGCGGCGTGCCGGCGGGTGGTGTCGAGGGGGAAGGAGGCGATGAGCAGGGCGGGCACCCCGAGGGGCTCGTCGCTGGGGGTGGGGGCGTGCACGACGGCGGCGGTGCGCGGGCGGTCGGGGGCGCCCTGGCCGTCGGTGGGCACGGCCCAGGTCAGCGACCAGTGCGGCCGCAGCCGCTCCTCGACCGGGCGGTCGGCGAGCAGGTCGGGGGTGAGCCGGCCGTGCGCGGCAACGGTACGCCAGCGGGTCGTGCCCTCCCGCGAGTCCTCCACGACGGTGAGCGCGCCGTCGGTGCGGCGGCGCAGGGTGCGGACGGTGTCGGCGTCCTTCTCGACGACGACCTCCTCCAGCCCCGGCAGGGCGAGCAGCAGGGCGTCGTCCACGGCGTCGAGGAGCCGCTCGGCGAGATCGGTGGCGGCCGTGTCCCGCAGCGGCAGGATCACGACCGTGTCGTACGGGTCCGGGGCGGTGCCCTCGGCCGCGAACGGGAGCCGGAGCAGGGGGACATGACCGTCACGCCGGCGGATCTCGTCGCCCAGCCCCGGGCTGTGCCGGGCGGTCTCCTCGGCCAGTTCCCGGGCCTCGGCGAGGGACCAGCGGACCCCGCCGTGCCGCCCGACGACCGCGGGTTCGTCGGTCACGGCCAGCACGGCGGCGAACCCGACGCCGAACCGCCCGACCGCGCTGTCGCTGTCCCCCCTCTTGGCCGAGGCACGCAGGGTGGAGAGGGACTCGACACCGACCGCGTCCAGCGGGGCGCCGGTGTTGGCGGCGAACAGGACGCCGTCGCGGAGGGTGAGCCGGAACCGGCCGGGGACGCCGGCGCGGGCGGCCGCGTCGGCGGCGTTCTGCGCGAGCTCCACGACGAGCCGGTCCCGGTACCCCCCGAGGACCAGGTCCTCCTCGGCGTTGGCGTCCTCCCGGAACCGGGCGGGGCTGGTGGCCCAGGCGTCGAGGACACCTCGCCCAAGACGGGCGGTCCCGAACGGGTCGGCACCCTCGGCTGCGGGCCGCACGAACTTGCTCACGTTGTCTCTCCTCATCGACGTGAGCACGAAGGTACCGCCTCACCGGGGGAGCGTCGGCTAGAGGCCGCCGACCTTGACCGGGAGCTTCTGGAGCGTGGCGACCGTGACGTCGGGCCGCTCCGGGTCCACCAGGTCGACGGGGTTCCGCAGCTGGTACAGGTCGCCTCGCGGCGGGTACTGGGTGAGCTGGGCGACGAGCCTGGCCGGGTCCCTGGTCGTCAGGATCAGGGGCTCGCCGTGGCCCGGCCGGTCGACGACCATCGTGAAGGGGAGCACCCACACGTTCTCGTACCTGGGCGGGAACTGCTGGGTCAGCCTCAGCAGGCTCTGCGCGTCGACGTCGACGTCGTTCTGCTCGACGGTGATGGTTCCGCCGCCGTCGCCGTTGTCCGACGGCAGCTCCGCCGTGATCCTGAAGCCGACCGTGCGCATCCGGACGCTGTTGATCGGGTCGTCGGGGTTGACGTCGATCCGGTGCTTGATACCGCCTCGGAAGTCGACGCTGAACAGGGATTCCTTGAGCTTGAGCGGGGTGTTGATCCCGAGCATGCTGCACGGGATCTCGGCGCCGATGGGGGGCAGGCCGCCTGGCATGGGTTCTCCTTCGAGAGAGGGTCACTGGCATATGCGACACCCACTCTCGAAGCGGGCCACGCCCACGCGAAACGACCACGCCGGGCACCCGGGTCCCCTCACACGGACGGGGCCCGGGGTACGGCGGCCGGTCAGGCCGCCGCCGGTTGCCTGGTCGAGGCCCACGGCCCCGGCTGGCGGTGGGGTCCGGGCTGCCGAGGCGTAGGTGAGGTGGCCCGGCCGGACGGACTCACGCCCAGGGGCCGTCGGACGGACTCGCTCCCGGGGCCCGTCGGACGGCGTGCCGCTCCGCAGGGGCAAGAGCGGCACGCGGTCCGGAGGGTGACGGGGCGTCCGGACCGCTAGGAGTGGCCCAGCTCCGCCGACGTCTCGTCCTCCGTCGCCGGTACCGAACCGGAGTCGGAGGCGGGGCGGAGCGGGAAGGGGTCGACTCGCGTCTCGTCGATGACCGGCGGGGCCGGCTGGGGGGTCTTCGGCATGACCGCGGCCTCCGAGTGACCGCCGCAGCCGTAGGAGAGGGAGACGACCCGGCCGTCGGCCGGGGAGAACTCGTTGGCGCAGACGCCGAAGGCCTGCCCGAGGGAGCCGCCGATGGGGGTGAGGAAGCCACAGCTCACGCAGGTCGCGGGGGCCGCCTGGGCCATGGGGGTCTTCGCGCCGAACGACTCCTCCCAGCGGTCGGCGGCGATGTGCAGGCCGTAGCGGGACAGGACCCGGGCGCGGCGCATGCCGAGTTCCTCGGCGATCGAGGCGATCGTGCCGCGGGAGGGGACCGTCGGCAGGTGCGCGGGGGTGCCCGCGGTGACCTCGGCGTCCTCCGCCTCCGCGAGCTCCTCCATCTCCTCCGAGATCGGGGAGTTCGGTTCCGGCTCGTCCTCGCCGGTGTAGCCGGGCTCCAGGCGGAGGTCCTCGGCCTCGGTGGGCAGCAGGTCTCCGGGGCCCATGTCGCCGGGGCGCAGCCGCTCGCTCCACGGCACCCACTCGGGGGCGAGGAGGGCGTCGGAGCCGGGGAGGAGGACCACCTCGTCCAGCGTGACGACCTTGGCGCGGGAGGCGCGGGCCACGGTCACCGCCCAGCGCCAGCCGCGGTACCCCAGCTCCTTGCACTCGAAGAAGTGCGTGACCACGCGATCGCCCTCGGCCACCGCTCCGGCGTGCTCGCCGACCACCCCGGGTGCGGCGGCCTCCTCGGCGGCTCCACGGGCGAGGTCGACGGCCTCGGCGCACAGACGGTCGGGGGTGCGGCTTCGCGTTGTCGCTGCGCTCACAGGTATCGCTTCTCTCCTACGCCGTCTCACGAGTGCGGTTGCCTCCGGCGGTGGGGCGGACGGAGCGGACCTGTGGGCCGCATCGACGTCCGCGTCCGATCGCGCTCGGGCGCACCTATGCCATCCATTCTGCGTTATGGCTGAGATAGGCACGCTACCCCGTCGCCGGTGGATGGGGACAGTCCGGCGTGCGAGCAGGGAGGGGGAGAGCCGACGGGGGTGGGGGCAGGTCGTGTTTCGGGTGCGGGTGGGTGGGGGTTGCCCGCGCAGTTCCCCGCGCCCCTGAAGGGGCGCTGCCCAGCCGCGTCCTGCACGGGCTCCGCCCCACCCCAGGGCTCCCCCTACGACTCGCTTGGCCACAAAGTGCACTAGGAACTGCACTCTCAGGGCACTATGAAGCACGTGGCAACCGCGAGGTCACCCCAGCGCGCCGTCGGGGTCGGTAGCGGTGCGGGCCGGATGCGCGGTGCCGTCCGCTCCGTCGGCCGTGCCCTGCACCTCCCGGTGACCGGAACCGCCCGCGGCATCCGCAAGGCCACCCACGCGCACGGCGCCGGCGAGTCCGGGCTGGGGAAGCTGATCGAGTTGCATGCGGTCAACGGCGCGGGTGACGTGATGATCACCGTCGCGCTCGCCTCCACCGTGTTCTTCTCCGTGCCCACCGACGAGGCCCGCGGCCGCGTCGCGCTCTACCTCGCCATCACCATGGCGCCCTTCACCGTCCTCGCCCCGGTCATCGGCCCGCTGCTCGACCGGCTGCCGCACGGGCGCCGGGCCGCGATGGCCGGGTCCATGCTCGCGCGGGCGCTGCTCGCGCTGGTCATCTCCGGGGCGGTGGCCGGCGGCAGCCTGGAGCTGTACCCGGCCGCGCTCGGGGTGCTGGTCGCGTCGAAGGCGTACGGCGTGGTGCGCAGTGCCGTCGTGCCCAGACTCCTGCCGCCGCGGTTCTCGCTGGTGAAGGCCAATTCGCGGGTCACCCTCGCGGGGCTGCTCGCCACCGGCGTCGCCGCCCCGGTCGGGGCCGGGCTGCATGCCGTCGGTGACCCCTGGCCGCTCTACGGCGCCTTCGTGATCTTCGTTGCCGGGACGTTTCTCTCCTTCACCCTCCCCCCGAAGGTCGACTCGGCCAAGGGCGAGGACGTGGCGCTGCTCGCCGCCGACGAGGAGCATCTGCACGGCCCGCACCGGAAGGAGGCGAGGCGGCCGGGGCTGCGGACGGTCGGGCCCGCCGTCACCCATGCCCTCGGCGCCAACGCCGCCCTGCGCTGCCTCTCCGGCTTCCTGATCTTCTTCCTGGCGTTCCTGCTCCGCGAGCACCCGCTGACCGGGGAGAGCGCGGCCGTGTCGCTGGGGATCGTGGGGGTCGCGGCGGGCGCCGGCAACGCGCTCGGTACGGCGGTGGGGTCGTGGCTGCGCTCCCGGGCGCCGGAGATCATCATCGTGGCGGCGGTGGCGCTGGTGCTGGGGACGGCGATCGTCGCGGCGCTGTTCTTCGGCGCCTTCCTGGTGGCGGTGCTGGCGGCGGTGGCCGGTTTCGGGCAGGCGCTGGCCAAGCTGTCCCTGGACGCCCTGATCCAGCGGGACGTGCCGGAGCTGGTGCGCACGTCCGCGTTCGCCCGTTCGGAGACACTGCTCCAGGTGGCCTGGGTGTTCGGCGGTGCGGTGGGCATCGTGATGCCGCTGAACGGCACCCTGGGTCTGGTGGTGGCCGCCGCGATCGTGGCGGTCGGCTGGCTGACCACCCTGCGGGGCCTGCTCGCCTCCGCCCGGCACGGCACCCACCCCCGACCGCGAGTGGCGTAACGAACCGGGCACGCCGTACCCCACATGGGGAGACGGCCGAGAGTGCCCGATAGCCTTCGGCCATGACCACGCTGCACTCCCGCTCGCGACGCCGCCGCGTCGTCGCCGCCGCCGGCGCCGTTTCCGCCGGACTGCTCGTCCTGTCGGCCTGTGACAAGCCGACGCCGATCGCCACGATCACCGTCGGCACGAACTCGGTCAACTCCGAGGCCACCTGCTACAACGACGGCAAGACGCTGGACACGGCCTCCCTCACGAAGTGCCTCAAGGACACCGGGATCAAGTCCATCAAGGTGGACCCGGACGACACGGTCCGCTTCGGCGTCGACCCGAAGATCGCGGACAACGGCTGGACGATCCTGATGAACGGTCAGGCGCTCACCGACTCCAGCACCAAGACCTACCGCACCATCCCGGGCAGCGTGTTCTTCAACGCCCAGTACGGCGCCTCCGGCAACTCGACCCTCGTCTCCATCAAGGAGGGCGACAAGTCGGTGCTGGGCCTGTGGTCCTTCAAGCTCAAGAAGGACGCCTGACGGCCGCAGGAGTGACCACGTCCGCCGTACGCGTCCTCGTCGCCACCGCGGTCCCGGCCGAACGGGACGCGGTGGCCGGGGCGTTCCCGGGCGGGACGAGCGAGGTGCGGCTGCCGGGCTCGGCCCTGCTGCACCGCACCGGCGCGGGGTACGACCTCCTCGCCGCCGGGGTCGGACCGGCCCCGGCCGCCGCCGGCACCGCGACCGCCCTCACCGCCGCCGCCCTCGAAGGCCGCCCCTACGCGCTGGTCGTCTCCGCCGGGATCGCCGGCGGTTTCCAGCCGATGGCGCCCGTCGGCTCCGTGGTCGTCGCCGACGAGATCATCGCGGCCGATCTGGGTGCCGAAACGGCCGACGGATTTCTGCCGGTCACCGAACTGGGCTTCGGGACCGTCAGCCACCGTCCAGCAAATTCACTCGTACGAGTTACGGCGCAAGCTGTCGGAGCTCGCCTCGGAGCGGTACTCACCGTCTCCACGGTGACCGGAACCGCCGCCCGCGCCGCCGAACTGCTGGCCCGGCACCCCCGTGCCCTCGCCGAGGCCATGGAGGGCTTCGGCGTCGCCGAGGCGGCCGCCGCACACGCCGTGCCCGTGCTGGAGATACGCGCGGTCTCCAACCCCGTCGGCCCCCGCGACCGTGCCGCCTGGCGGATCGGCGACGCCCTGGCCGCCCTGACCGAGGCCTTCGGGAAGCTCGCGCCCGCCCTGGAGAGTTGGAACCCACATGACCACCGCTGACCCGCTGCGCATCGCGTACTCGCCCTGCCCGAACGACACCTTCGTCTTCGACGCCCTCGCCCACGGCCGGATCCCGGGCGCGCCCGCGCTCGACGTGACCTTCGCGGACATCGACATCACCAACGGCATGGCCGAGCGCGGCGAGTCGGACGCGCTGAAGGTGTCGTACGCCGTGCTGCCGTACGTCCTCGACGAGTACGCCCTGCTGCCCTGCGGGGGCGCGCTGGGGCGGGGCTGCGGGCCGCTGGTGCTGACGAGGGAGGCGGGCGCGGACCTCACCGGCCGTACGGTCGCCGTGCCGAGCGAGAGGTCGACGGCGTACCTGCTGTTCCGCCTCTGGGCGGCGGACACCCTCCCGGACGGAGTGGGCGAGATCGTGGTCATGCCCTTCCACGAGATCATGCCGGCCGTGCGGGACGGGAAGGTCGACGCGGGTCTCGTGATCCACGAGGCGCGCTTCACGTACCAGAACTACGGCCTGCACAAGCTCGCGGACATGGGCGAGCACTGGGAGGACACGACGGGTCTGCCGATCCCGCTGGGCGCGATCATCGCGAAGCGGTCGCTGGGCGCCGAGACGCTCACCCGCCTCGCCGACTCGATCCGCGCCTCCGTCCACGCGGCCTGGGACGACCCCGAGGTCTCCCGGCCGTACGTGATGGCCCACGCCCAGGAGATGGACCCGGCCGTCGCCGACCAGCACATCGGGCTCTACGTCAACGAGTTCACCTCGGAACTCGGCGAGGACGGTTACGCGGCGGTCCGCGGACTGCTCACCCGCGCGGCGGCCGAGGGACTCGTCCCGCCCCTCGGCCCGCACGCACTCGATTTCCCGTAGGAAAACCGACGGGACTTACCCGCTTCCGAGACGCATATGCCTCCTGTGCGGCTACACGTCCAGCTGGTCCGCGACCGCGCGCAGCAGCCCGGCGATCTTCGCTCCGGCGGCCTTGTCCGGGTAACGGCCGCGCTCCAGCATCGGCGTGATGTTTTCGAGCAGGGTCGTCAGGTCCTGCACGATCGAGGCCAGCTCGTCCGGCTTCTTGCGCTGGGCGGCGGCGACCGACGGAGCGGGGTCGAGCAGGACCACCGACAGCGCCTGGTCACCGCGTTGACCGGCGACGACGCCGAACTCCACGCGCTGGCCCGGCTTGAGTGCGTCGACCCCGTCGGGGAGAACCGAGGAATGGACGAAGACGTCACCGCCGTCGTCACGGGAGAGAAAGCCGAAGCCCTTCTCACTGTTGAACCACTTGACCTTGCCGGTAGGCACGTCTGTCCTCGTCCTCGTATCTCGTCGGAAACTGCTCGGGAAACTTCTGAATGCAACAGCTCTGGAACGGGCCTTGATAGCACTCGGGCGGGTCGACCACGACCCGCCGGTACCAAGGCTAATGGTCTTCGGGCGCGTGACAAGACGTCGCCCGGTTGTTCCTTCGGGCAGGGAACTACCCTGGTCGAGTGCGTGACAAAACCCAAGCGAATTCCGCCGGGCCCGGTGACCGACTGGTCCGTACCGGTGCCGTGGTCTTCTTCATCGGTACGGTGGCCACACTCGTCACCGTGATACCGCTGTTCCTCGGTGCGAAGCCTTTTCCGACGTACATGTACCTGCTGAGCATGCTCATGGGCGTCGGCTTCCTGGTCGCGGGCGCCGGAGTGCTCCAGTCGGTCGCGGCCGGACGCCGTCAGGCGCGGGAGGCGTCCTCCCGGTAGCCGGCCAGCCAGGCGGGCAGCTCGGTGAGGTCGCCGAGCACCACGTCGGCACCGGCGGCCCGCAGCTCCTCCGCAGCGCAGGGCCCGGTGGCCACCGCCACCGACAGGGCTCCGGCCTTGCGTGCCCCGCGTACGTCTCCGACGTGGTCGCCGACGTACGCGACCGCGCCGTGCTCGCGCAGCGCCACCGCCTTCTGCTCGGCCCACAGGTCGCCGACGACGGCGTCCGGGACTATGCCGAGGTGGCTGAGGTGCAGCTTCGCGTTGGGCTCGTACTTCGCGGTGACCACCACGCTCTTCCCGCCGGCCTCCCGCACGGCGGCGATCGCCTCCCGCGCGCCCGGCATGGCGGGGGTCGCCGCGATGGCGATCTCCGGGTACATGGCCCGGTACAGATCACTCATCTCCGCGATCCGCTCGGCCGGAAACCAGTGGATCAGCTCCTCGGCGAGCGGCGGCCCCAGCCGGGTGACCGCCAGATCGGCATCGATGTACGTCCCGGTCCGCTCGGCGAGCGCCAGGTAGGCGGCGTGGATGCCCGGCCGGGAGTCGATGAGGGTCATGTCGAGGTCGAAGCCGACGGTGAGGGGGCGAGGAGTCATATGGGTCATTGTGCCTAGTGCTTGCGGCAGTCATGCGGGTGCGGGTGCGTCGTGGCTGGTCGCGCAGTTCCCCGCGCCCCTTGAGTGGGACCAGTCACGTTGCTTTGAGGGGCGCGGGGAACTGCGCGATCAGCCCCCACCGGCCCGCAGCCGCCCGACAACCGCTCGGCCTGCCCCCTACCGCGCCCTCTGCGAGCGCCACGCCACATAGACGGCCGAGGCCAGCGCAGCGCCTCGTACCACCCACGGCCACGTCTCCCCCACCGCGCCGCTCATCTGCCCCTGGGCGATCGGCGTGCCCCAGCGCCCGGCGCTGCGCCCCCACAGCCACACCAGCCCGGCCGTGACGGACAGGCCCGGTACCCACATCACCGCCAGCTTCGTCTCCGCCGGGGTGAGCCGCCGGGAGCCGTAGGCGATGGCCCAGCCGAGGACGAGGGCGAACCAGTTGCCGAGCACCGCGCCCACGACGAGCGCGGCGGCGGCGAGCAGGAGGAGGGGGTTGCTCCAGCCGGTCCCGGGGCGGGGGACGACACGGATCCGGCGTCGTCCGGACGACGCGGCCGTCTCCTCCACCACAGGGGCCTTTTCCGCCTGGACCGGCTCGGCCTCCGGTTCGTCCTCCGGCTCCTCCTTGCGGAACCGCGGCCTGCTCAGCAGTTCGGGGATCTCCACCCCGCCGACGAACCCGGGCACGCCGTCCCCGTCCCCGAACGGGCTGCTGTCCACCCGCCACCAGTCGGGCGGCGGCGCCGAACCGCCCGGCTCTGCGGGCCGGGGGCGCGGTACGACGCGGCGCGGCTCCTCGGGCCCCGCGGGCGGCGCCGCGTCCCGCTGGGCGGGGACCGCGGCCGCCGGCGGCGACTGGGACGCGCCGCCCGCCGTACCCCCGGCCGCCTCGACGACCTCGTCGGGCGTGCCCAGCCGGTCCAGGATGCGCCGTACCGCTGCGGGGCTGTCGACGGTCGTCTTCGCCCTTTGCCGGTCGATGTCGTTGCGCAGCCCGGAGACCAGCCGCATCCGCTCGGCCGACGACAGCTGGCGCTGGTGCGCGATGTCCCCGACGCGGCTCAGATACTCGTAGACGACCTGATCGCTCTCGATACCCACGAAGTCCCCTCCGGGGCCGGTGCGTTGCGTTGGATACCCCGTCGGAACGACGGTAGCGCAGGCCACGGCTCATGTCGGCAGGCACACCAGCGCGCGGCGGGCCTCCGAGCAGGGACGGCCGCCCCGCTCGCGCGGGACGTGGAACAGACGCGGAACAGACGCGGAACACACCAGGACCGGGATCACGATGTCCCCCGCACCGGAACGGTCGGGGGAGGAGTGATCCCGGTGCCCGCCCCGCACCCGCTACCGTGGGTCGGATGAGCAACCCGGCCACCCCGCCGCGTTCCCTCGCGGAGGCGCTTCGGGCCAGGGACGACGCCTCCCTGGCCGTACTGCTGCGTGCCCGCCCCGACCTCATCACCCCCGTCCCCACCGACCTCACCCAGCTGGCCACCCGGGCCGGCACCCGCGCCTCGGTGCTGCGCGCCCTGGAACGCCTGGACCGCTTCACCCTGCAGAGCGCGGAGGCGCTGGCGGTGGCCGGCGACCCGGCGTCGTACCAGGAGCTGCTGGACCTGATGGCCGGTGACGGCGGGGACCCGGTCGTCGCCGGCGAGCTGCCGCGTGCCGTCGCCGCGCTCCGCGACCAGGCGCTGGTGTGGGGCGACGACGACCGGCTGCGGCTGGTGCGGACCGCGCGCGAGGTGCTCGCCCCGTCCCCGCAGCATCCCTCGCCGACCGGTCTCGGCCCGACCGTGCGGGAGGCCACCTCGGGGATGTCGCCGGGCCGGGTCCAGGAGATCGTCGCGGCCGCCGGGCTGCCCTCCACGCACGACCCGGTGTCCGCGGTGGACGCGCTCACCAAGCTGTTCGGGCACCGGAAGAGGATGGCGAAGCTGCTCGCCGCCGCGCCCGCCGAGTCCCGCGAGGTCCTCGCCCGGCTGGTCTGGGGGCCGCCGTACGGGCAGATCACCCCCGAACCGGCCGCCCACCTGCGCTGGCTCCTCGACCGCGGCCTGCTGCTGCCGACCGCGCCCGGCACGGTGGTCCTCCCCCGCGAGGTCGCCCTGCACCTGCGCGAGGGCCGCGCCCACCGCGAACCGGAGCCCGTGCCGCCCGCCGTCGAGCCGGCCGCGGCCCACCGTCCACAGGTTGTGGACGCGACCGCGGCCGGGCAGGCGTACACCGCCCTCGCGACCGTCGAGGAGCTGCTGAAGGACTGGGACGAGGGCGGTCCGGCGGTGCTGCGGGCCGGTGGCCTGAGCGTCCGGGACCTGAAGCGGACGGCCGTCGCCCTGGACCTGCCCGAGCCGCTCGCCGCCTTCTGGGTCGAGCTGGCGTACGCGGCCGGGCTGCTCGCCTCCGACGGCGAGGCCGACGAGCGGTACGCGGCCACCCCCGGCTACGACGAGTGGCTGGACCGGCCACCCGCCGAACGCTGGGCCCAGCTGGCGGAGGCCTGGCTGACCGCGACCCGCACCTCCGGCCTGGTCGGCGGCCGGGACGCCAAGGACCGCGCCCTGTCGGCGCTCGGCCCCGGCCTCGACCGCTCCGCCGCACCCGAGGTACGGCACCGGGTGCTCACCCTCCTCGCCGCGCTCCCGGAGGGCACCGCCCCGGCCGCCGACTCGGTGCTGGCCCGGCTGCGCTGGGAACGCCCACTGCGCGGCCCCCAGCAGCGCGACGACGACCTGCGCGGCCGGCTGGCCCGCTGGACCCTGTCGGAGGCCGAGCTGCTGGGCGTGACGGGCCGCGGGGCGCTGTCGGCGCACGGCCGCACCCTCCTCGGCGCACCGGCCGCGACCGCGTCCAAGGAGGCGCCCGCGGAGCCCGCCGGTCCGGGCGACAAGCTCCCCGTGCACCATCACCACCCCGCCGCCCCCGCCTCCCTCACCTCCGCGCCCGTCCCACCCCTCCCGCCCCTTTCGCCGCCCGAGCAGGCCGTCGCCGCCGCGGCCGCCGGCCGGCTGCTCGCCCCGCTCCTCCCCGAGCCCCTCGACCACGTGCTGCTCCAGGCCGACCTGACGGCGGTCGCCCCGGGCCCGCTGCGCCGCCCGCTCGCGGACGCGCTGGGCGTGCTCGCCGACGTCGAGTCGAAGGGCGGCGCCACGGTCTACCGCTTCACGCCCGCCTCCGTCCGCCGCGCCCTGGACGCCGGCCGGACCGCCACCGACCTGCACGCCTTCCTCGCCACGCACTCCCGCACGCCGGTCCCCCAGCCGCTCGCCTACCTGATCGACGACGTGGCCCGCCGGCACGGCCATCTGCGGGTGGGCGCGGCCTCGGCGTACGTCCGCTGCGACGACGACACCGTCCTGAACGAGATCATGGCCGACAAGCGGGCGTCGGGTCTGAGCCTGCGCCGCCTGGCCCCGACGGTGCTCGCCACCCAGGCCGACCCGGCCGCCCTCCTGGAAGGCCTGCGCGCCATGGGCTACGCGCCCGCCGCCGAGTCCGCCGAGGGCGACGTCCTGATCACCCGCGCCCACGCCCACCGCACCCCGCCGCGCACGGCCCCCGAGCCGGTCCCGGACGGCCCGCCGCCACCGGACTCCACCCTCCTGGCGGCAGCGATCCGCGCGATCCGCGCCGGCGACCTCGCCGCCACCACCCCGCGCAAGTCCAACGGCACCGCCGTCCGGGGCGGCGAGCTCCCCCGCACCACCGCCGCCGAGACCCTTGCCACCATGCAGGCCGCGGTCCTCACCGGCGACACCGTCTGGATCGGCTACGTCAACGCCGAGGGCACCGCCACCCAGCGCGTCATCGCCCCCATCCGCGTCGAGGGCGGCTTCGTCACGGCCTACGACCACACCGCCGACGAGGTCCGCACCTATCCCCTGCACCGGGTGACAGGGGTGGCGGAGCTCGCGGAGGAGTAGCGGAGGAGTAAGTGATCATCTTGCAGGCCGCGCACCTGCATGCGTCACTGGCGTAGAAACAACCAACACATCCCTTTTTGGGAGGATTTGGAATGGTTGACCTTTCCACTTCACGGGACTCCACGGTCGCCGTCTGGTCGGAATTCTGCGCCATCGCGCCCAGCCCGGAACTCCGCAACAGGATGCAGCAGGAACTGGAGCGGGTCCGGAGCGAGTCGGACGTGGCGAGTCTGTTCCGCCTCGGCGGCACCCCCCGCAGGTTCGGCTACGGCGACGGCGTCAACATGCCGCCCGAGGCGTTCGCCCCGGGGACGTCGCTGGAGGCCATCCGCGCCACGGCCGCCGCACGGACCCCGCTGACCGGCACGGTCCGGGTCGTCGTCGTCCTGGCGGACTTCACGGACAAGCCGATGACGGCGGACAAGGAGCACTTCGAGAAGCTGTTCTTCTCCGAAGGCGAGCTCCCGCACGGCAGCGTCCGGGACTACTACCGTGAAGTGACCCACGGCCTGGTCGACATCGTCGGCGAGGTCATCGGTCCGGTCCGGATGCCGCAGAAGCTCTCCTGGTACGCCAACAACAACTTCGGCATCGGCAAACCGACCGGCGAGCCGCGCGCGCAGATCCTGGCCCGGGACGCCGCCGTCGGCGCCGACCCGCTCATCAACTACGCCCCGTACGACAACGACGGCAACGGTTTTGTGGACGCCTTCATCGTCGTGCACTCCGGCCCCGGCGGCGAGGCCACCGGCAACCGGGGAGACCTCTGGTCGCACAAATGGGTCCTGCCGAACGCGTACAACGCCGACGGCGCCCAGATCTTCGGCTACCTCACCATTCCCGAGGACGCCAGGATCGGGGTCTGCGCCCACGAGCTGGGCCACCTGCTGTTCGGCTTCCCCGACCTGTACGACATCGACGGTTCGTCGGAAGGCATCGGCAACTGGTGTCTGATGGCCGCCGGTTCATGGGGCGGCGACGTCCCCGGCGAGCGGCCGACGCAACCGTCGGCCTGGTGCAAGATCCAGCAGGGCTGGGCCAAGGCCGTCAACGTCACGAGCAACGGACAGCTGTCCGTCCCCGACATCAAGAACGGCTTCGAGGCGTACCGGCTGTGGACCGACGGCATGCACGGGAAGGAGTACTTCCTGGTCGAGAACCGCCAGCAGACGGGTTACGACAAGTCGCTGCCCGCCCCGGGCATGCAGATCTGGCACATCGACGAGAGCCAACGGGACAACAGCAACGAGAACCACTACATGGTGGGCCTCGTCCAGGCGGACGACCAGCGCGACCTGGAGTCCGCGGCGAACCGCGGTGACGCCGGCGACGTCTACCCCGGCAGCACCGGCAACAGCTCGTTCGGTCCGTCGACCAAGCCCAGTTCCCGGTCGTACGCCGGCACCCCGACCGGCGTCTCCGTCACGGACATCTCGGCGCCCGCCGCCACGATGACCGCGTCGGTATCGGTCTCGGCGGGGGTTCCCGTGCGCGCGCCCGCCCCCACCGCCGCCATCAGGCGGGACACGGAGGACGTGCCCGGGCTGGTCAAGACGATCCACGACCTCCAGGAACGGCTCGCCACGCTGGAACAGGCCGTCGCCCCCTGGGCCGGCGCCGAGGCCTACCTGGAACAGGCCGTGCGGTCGGGCAAGGCGGGCACACCGGAGTCCGTCAAGGCCGGGAACGGGTACGGCGCCCGCCCGCACGAGGGCCCCCACCACCGGTGACCGCCGGCCATGGTGCAGGTGGTCGAGAACCGCACTGACCTGACCGTGCGGCTGGTCAGGACCGAGCCGCATCCGCGGCTGGCGGGCTGGGACCTGGCGGAGGTGGACGTACTCGGCGCCGAGCCGGTGACCGGATACGCCGACCTGTTGTCGGGCAACGTCGGACAGCGCCTGCTGCTCGCCGTGCCCAGCCCGCTCCTGGCGGACGTGGTGCCCGGGTCCGTCCTGCGCGCCCGGGCCAGGCTGGCCGCCCCGGGCGAGGCGATGGTCGAGAAGAACCCCACACCGGGCACCTTCGCCGTCGAACCGCCGAGCTGAGGCGATGCCGCCCCCGAGGGGGCCGGTCTTCGGCCGGCCCCCTCAGCAGTACCGCACCGGCGCATCCGCCGGCAGGCCGAAGTGGGTGCGGGCCGCGGTCCGCAGGCCGGTGGACGTCATCCCCCGGTCGAGGCGGGACGCCGCAGAGTGGCTGAAGTGGTTCCCCTCCCACTCCCCGTACCCCTCGCCGTCCGGCGGCTCCTCCGCGGAGACCACCCGGAAGCCGCCGTTCGCCGGATCCCGTGCCAGCCGCACCACCTGCGGTGTCTGCGCCCCGCCGCACAGCACCAGGGCGCCCGCGCGCTCGCCGTACTCCTCGCACAGGGTGTTGACGCCGGCCCGCACCCGGCCCCCGCTCTCCTGGAGGTCCAGCGCCTCCGCCCGGCAGAACCACCGCGACCTGAGCGCGGGCTCGCTCTCCCCGGCGCCGGTCCCGGCGGACTGCGTCACGAGCCGTGCCTCGATCGCGGGACGTACCTCGGCCCACAGGCCGGTGTCGACCGCGCTTGACCCGCGCGCCCACACCCCGGCCGCCACCAGCACCACCACGGCCCCCGCGCCGGGTCCCCAGATGCGTACGGACGTCACCCGATCCTCCCCACCGAGCCACGCGTATCCGCGGCTCCCTCGGACATGACACCCGAAACGGACCCAAGGTTGCACCGGACGATCAGACACCCACAAAAGCCGGGCGCGGACGGGCATGATCCGCCCAACGGCGAAGGTGATCGTTCGCAGATGAGGCACACTGGAACTTTGGCCCGTGACAATGGCCGCCATCGCGATGGCCGCACGGACCGAGGGAAAGGGTGCCGCGCGTGAATGGTCCGTTGATCGTCCAGTCCGACAAGACCCTGCTCCTGGAAGTCGACCACGAGCGGGCCGACGACTGCCGTCGGGCCATCGCGCCCTTCGCCGAACTGGAGCGGGCACCGGAGCACATCCACACCTACCGGGTGACCCCGCTGGGGCTGTGGAACGCGCGGGCGGCCGGGCACGACGCCGAGCAGGTCGTGGACGCCCTGGTCGAGTACAGCCGCTATCCGGTACCGCACGCGCTGCTGGTCGACATCGCCGAGACGATGGACCGGTACGGGCGGCTGACGCTCAGCAAGCACCCCGCGCACGGGCTGGTGCTCACCACCACCGACCGGCCGGTCCTCGAGGAGATCCTGCGCTCCAAGCGGATCATCCCGCTGGTCGGCGCCCGGATCGACCCGGACACCGTGGCCGTGCACCCCTCCGAGCGCGGGCAGATCAAGCAGACCCTGCTGAAGCTGGGCTGGCCCGCCGAGGACCTCGCCGGATACGTGGACGGCGAGGCGCACCCGATCGAGCTCGCCGAGGACGGCTGGGCGCTGCGGCCGTACCAGAAGCAGGCCGTGGAGAACTTCTGGCACGGTGGCAGCGGAGTCGTCGTCCTGCCCTGTGGCGCCGGGAAGACGCTGGTCGGCGCCGGGTCCATGGCCCAGGCCAAGTCGACGACCCTCATCCTCGTCACCAACACCGTCTCGGCTCGGCAGTGGAAGCACGAGCTGGTGAAGCGGACGAGTCTCACCGAGGACGAGATCGGCGAGTACAGCGGGACGCGCAAGGAGATCCGGCCCGTCACGATCGCCACGTACCAGGTCCTCACGACCAGGCGGAAGGGCGTCTACCCGCACCTCGAACTCTTCGACTCCCGCGACTGGGGTCTGATCGTCTACGACGAGGTCCATCTGCTGCCGGCTCCTGTCTTCAAGTTCACCGCCGATCTGCAGGCGCGCCGGCGGCTGGGGCTGACGGCCACCCTCGTGCGCGAGGACGGCCGGGAATCGGACGTGTTCTCCCTCATCGGGCCCAAGCGGTTCGACGCTCCGTGGAAGGAGATCGAGGCGCAGGGCTACATCGCGCCCGCCGACTGTGTCGAGGTGCGGGTGAACCTCACGGACTCGGAGCGGCTCGCCTACGCCACCGCCGAGACCGAGGAGAAGTACCGCTTCTGTGCGACCACCGCGACCAAGCGGAAGGTCACGGAGGCGATCGTGAAGCGCTTCGCCGGGCAGCAGATCCTCGTGATCGGCCAGTACATCGACCAGCTCGACGAGCTGGGCGAGCACCTGAACGCCCCCGTCATCAAGGGCGAGACCTCCAACGCCCAGCGCGAGAAGCTCTTCGACGCCTTCCGCGAGGGCGAGATCAGCGTGCTGGTCGTGTCGAAGGTCGCCAACTTCTCCATCGACCTGCCGGAGGCGACCGTCGCCATCCAGGTGTCGGGGACGTTCGGGTCGAGGCAGGAGGAGGCCCAGCGGCTGGGACGCGTCCTGCGCCCCAAGGCCGACGGCCACCAGGCCCACTTCTACTCGGTCGTCGCCCGCGACACCATCGACCAGGACTTCGCCGCCCACCGGCAGCGCTTCCTGGCGGAGCAGGGGTACGCCTACCGCATCGTGGACGCCGACGAGCTCCTCGCGGAGGGCTGAGCGGAGGTCTGAGCGGAGGGCTGCCGAGCAGCCGGCAGGGGGTTGCCGGGCCCGTCGTCCGGCGGGGCGGCACCGCGCCTTCGCAGGACGGCCGCGGCGCCCGCCAGCAGCGCCAGCCCCAGCAGCGGGTACGGCGACGCGAGCGGCTGCTGCCACCACGGCAGGTGGAGGTCGCGGTCGCCCTGGTGGGGCACCAGCCACAGCGTGCGGGCCGTGAAGACGAGTGCCGTCCCGGCCGCGAGGAGCATCCGGCCCTCGGCCAGCAGGACCGCCAGCAGCGGGACGCACCACACCCAGTGGTGGGACCAGCTGATCGGGCAGACCAGCAGGGCCGTGAACGCGGTGAGCAGGATGCCCCAGCGGTCGGAGCCGGGGCTGCGGTGAGCACGGGCGCGGGTCGCCAGCCACAGGCCCGTCGCCACGAGCGCGGTCGCCGGGAGAGCCCAGGCCGGGCCCGGTGTCTCCGTGCCCGCCACCCTGGCGACCAGGCCCTGGAGCGACTGGTTGTCGACGATCCAGGCCTTGCCGATCCGGCCGGTCTCGAACACCCGCCGCGTCCAGAAGTCCACGGTCGCCGAGGGCAGGAGAAGGGCCCCGAACAGGGCCGTGCCGGCGAAGGACGCCGTCGCGGTGGCCGCCTCCTTTCTGCGTGCGGTGAGAAACAGGTAGGCGATGAAGATCGCCGGGGTGAGTTTGACGCCCGCCGCGATGCCGAGGGCGAGGCCCTTGGCGCGGGCGCCGGGCGGGCGGGTCAGGTCCCACAGGACCAGGCAGGCGATCGCCAGGTTGACCTGGCCGAAGAGGAGCGTCTGGAAGACCGGCTCCACCCAGAGGGCGAGCCCCGCGGCCGCGCACAGCAGCGGGAGGGGTGCCGTGCGGCCGGCCAGGCGGGCGGAGAGGGCGACGAGCCGGGCGAGCAGGAGCGCGTTGCCCGCGAGGAACGCCACCTTCAGGGCCGGGACGGGGATCCAGGTCGTCGGGACGAACAGGACCGCCGCGAAGGGCGGATACGTCGCCGGCAGCCGCCATTCGGTGACCGTGAAGCCGTACAGATCACCGCCGTGGACCACGGCTTCGCCCTCGGCCCGGTAGACCAGCAGGTCGGCCATCGGGGCGTGCAGCAGGACGCAGAGGGCGGCGAAGGAGCAGAGGGAGACCGTCAGTAAGGACAGGGACAGGAGGAGAGGGAGAGGCGGGAGGGCGCGGGCGACAGGGGAGGCGGGGGGTGACGTCACCGTCCGGTTCGGCACGGGGGCGACCCTATGCCGTTACTTGCGGCGTATGCCCGCTTCCTCGCCGTACTCACCGAGTATCGCGACGCTGAACGCCGTGCTGACGAAGACCTTGACGGCGCGCAGGGCGTCGCCCAGGCGGTGGTGGGGTTGGGGGACTCCGTCGAGGGCTGTGGCGCCCGGGGGACGGCTGGGGGCTGGGTGGATGGTTGCTGCGCTCATGCCTCAATGGTGGAACTTCGGGCACAAGGACGGCATCGGTCCACGGGTCCAATTTCCGGCATCCTCCGGTCCACCCCCCGATGGACCCCACCCCCTACCTCCGCCCGACCGTCCGGGTGACGCTCCCCCTAGGGGACGCAGCCGCGACTGGGAAGGGACGGCGGCTGAGGCGCCCCGAAAGGGGCGCTGGGGGTACCCCCGGCCGAAGGCTGGGGGAGGAACTGCGCGACCAGCCCCCACCCACCCGCAGCCGACATCCGAGCGGTCCCCCGAAAATCCATTGGCCTCCCCCACCCCCACCTCACTAGAATCTCCGCTCTTGCCCGCCTCCGCCCCCCGGAGTGCCGCTGCCCGGACGGAAACCGGTCGGCTGATCGCCACCTGTGCGCCATCCACATCTGAGCGCCATCGACTCGCAGGCCCTTCGGAGGCACCCCCTTGTCCACGCCCGCCCGCGACCCGCAAGCGGACCCGCACCCCGACCCCCTCTCCCGCGAACGCTCCCACCTCGCCGAGTCCCGCTCCGCCCTGCGTGCCATGCGGGAGGACGTCGAGTCGCTGGACATCCGTGACGTCACCGCGAACTGGGTCAACGCCGAGGTCCTGGCCCGCCAGATCGACGAGCGCATCAAGGCGCTGGCCGACCTCAGCGACACACCGCTCTTCTTCGGCCGCCTCGACTACCTGCACGCCCCCGGCGCCGAGCAGGCCGAGGGCGCGTACGGCGAGCGCTTCTACATCGGGCGCCGGCACGTGCACGACCACGACGGCGACCCGATGGTCATCGACTGGCGGGCGCCGGTCTCGCAGCCGTTCTACCGGGCGTCCAAGAAGGACCCGATGGACGTCTCGCTGCGCCGCCGCTTCGGGTACACCCGCGGTGACATCACGGCGTACGAGGACGAGCACCTGTCCGACCCGGCCGAGGCGGCCCGTACCAGCAAGCTGCTCCAGCAGGAGATCGAGCGCCCGCGCGTCGGCCCGATGCGCGACATCGTGGCGACCATCCAGCCCGAGCAGGACGAGATCGTGCGGTCGGGCCTCTCCGGCACCGTCTGCGTCCAGGGCGGCCCCGGCACCGGGAAGACGGCCGTCGGCCTCCACCGGGTCGCCTACCTCCTCTACGCCCACCGGGAGCGGCTCGCCCGTACCGGCACCCTGGTCATCGGGCCGAACCGCTCCTTCCTGCACTACATCGAGCAGGTGCTGCCCGCGCTGGGCGAGCTGACCGTGCAGCAGGCGACGGTGGACGACCTGGTGGCGAAGGACGTCGACGTACGCGGCACCGACGACGCCCCCGCCGCGATCATCAAGGGCGACGCCCGGATGGCGGAGGTCCTGCGCAGGGCCGTCCAGGCGCACGTCACCCTGCCCACCGAACCGGTCGTGGTGGTGCGCGGCTCCCGTCGCTGGCGGGTCCCGGCGTACGAGCTGGCGGACATCGTCCGGGAGCTGCTGGACCGGGGCATCCGGTACGGCGCGGCGCGCGAGGCCCTGCCGCAGCGCATCGCGCACGCCGTGCTGGTCCAGATGGAACGCTCGGGAGAGGCGCCCGACGACCGCGTGCAGGACTCGGTGGCGCGCAACGCGGCGGTGAAGGCGGCCGTCAAGCACATCTGGCCGCCGGTGGACCCGGCGAAGCTCGTGCTGCGCCTGCTCACGGACGCGGACTTCCTCGCGGAGCACGCCGCCGGGATCCTCGACGAGGACGAGCGGAAGACGATCCTCTGGGCGAAGCCGGTGCGCAGCGTCAAGGCGGCGAAGTGGTCGGCCGCGGACGCGGTGCTGATCGACGAGACGACCGACCTCGTCCAGCGCACGCACTCGCTCGGCCATGTCGTCCTGGACGAGGCGCAGGACCTCTCCCCCATGCAGTACCGGGCGGTCGGCCGCCGCTGCACCACCGGGTCGGCGACCGTCCTCGGCGACCTGGCGCAGGGCACCACGCCCTGGGCGACCGGAAGCTGGGACGAGGCCCTGTCCCACCTCGGCAAGTCGGACGGCGTGATCGAGGAACTGACGGCCGGTTTCCGCGTCCCGACCGACGTCATCACCTACGCCTCCCGCCTCCTCCCGCACATCGCGCCCGGCCTCGCGCCGGTCGCCTCGGTCCGTGAGAATCCCGGCTTCTTCGCCCTCCGCGCCATCGCGGACACCGCCGAAGTGGTCGCCGCGTGCGAGGAGTTGCTCCGCAACGAGGGTTCGACGGGCCTGATCGCGGCGGACGCGCGCGTGCCGGCGCTCGCGGAGGCGCTGACGGCGGCGGGCATCGGCTACCTGGCCCCCGGCGAGGAGACCACGGCCGAGACCCGCCTCACCCTGGTCCCGGCGTCCCTGGCCAAGGGCCTGGAGTACGACTACGTGGTCCTCGACGAGCCGGGGGCCGTGGTCGACGGCGAACCGGACGAACGCACCGGCCTGCGCCGCCTGTACGTGGCCCTGACCCGGGCGGTGTCCGGCCTGATCGTGACCCACGCGGCCCCGCTGCCGCCGCAGCTGACCTGAGCAGCCGGGGAAGCAGACGTCGGGCTGGGCGCGCCGCAGGAAGTGCCGCGACAGGCCATGTGTCGACTGCGGCGCCGTCGTGGCTGGTCGCGCAGTTCCCCGCGCCCCCAAGGGGGCGCTGCCCCCAGCGGACTTCGTCGACCCGGTCAGGCGGACTCTGTACGGGCCCCGCCCGTCCCGCCGTGCCCGCCGTGACCACCGGCCTGGCCGGCCTCACCGGCCTCGCTCTGCGCCGCGGCGAGCGGGCCCAGATGCTGTGCGGCGCTGTCCAGCAGTCCGAGGTCGGCCTTGGTGTGGGCGACGGCGGCGTCGATCAGGACGGCGACCAGCGGCTCGTCGGCGTGGGCCCGGCGCTGCCGGGCCAGGCCCGCGAGCTCGGACAGGTACGTCTGCCGCTGTGCCTCGATCAGCGCGGTCAGGGCCTGCGGGCCCAGGGCGGAGGCGCCGAGGAGCTTCAGGAACAGCTCGTCGCGGAAGCCGCCGACGCGCACCCATGGGGTGGCCGCCCACGAGCGCAGCTCGGCCTCGCCCGCCTCGGTGAGCGTGTAGAGGTTCTTGTCGGGCCGGTCGGACTGCGTGACCTGCGAGCGGGAGACATAGCCGTCACGGACCAGCCGTTCGAGGATCTGGTAGAGGTGACCGATGTTCAGGCCACCCCACTGCGGGCCGATGGCCTCCTCGAAGCGGGCCTTGAGTTCGTATCCGTGGTTCGGTCGCCGGGTCAGCAGCGCGAGCACGGCGTGGTGGAGCGGCATATACGTCCCTTCTACATTGTGACAACATACCTCTGCATTGCCACAATGTAGGTGCGGCCATGCGTGTGCCGCGATGTACGAGGGCGAGGCTGCATCAATGGCTGTGAGCGTGGCGTTGCGCGGGGTGAGCCGCCGGTATCCCGGGCTGACCGCTCTGGACGGGGTCGACCTGGAGGTCGCGGCGGGCGAGGTGGTGATGCTGACCGGGCCGTCCGGTGCCGGCAAGTCCACCGTGCTGCACGTGACGGGCGGCATGGACCAGCCCGACGAGGGGCACGTCGAGATCGACGGCACGGAGCTGGTGCGCCGGGACCTGGACCGGCACCGCCGGCGGATCGGCTTCGTCTTCCAGCGCTTCCACCTGCTGCCCGCGCTGACCGCGCTGGACAACGTGCTCGCCCCGGTCCTGCCGCGCAGAGTGGACTTCGACCGGCGTGCGCGGGGCATGGAGCTGCTCGAAGCGGTCGGCCTGGCCCACCGGGCGGACGCCCTGCCCTCCCAGTTGTCGGGCGGCCAGCAGCAACGCGTCGCCGTCGCCCGCGCGTTGATCAACCGGCCGGGACTGTTACTGGCCGACGAGCCCACCGGCAACCTGGACAGCGTCATCGGGCGGGAGATCGTCGACCTGCTGATGTCGCTGCGCGAGCGGTACGGGATGACGATGCTGATCGCCACGCACGACGCGGAGGTCGCCGCCAACGGCGACCGGGTGGTGCGGCTGCAGGACGGCAGGATCACCTCGGACCAGCGGGTCACGCCGTCCGGCGACGTGCTGCACCGGCTGGGGGGCCTGCGCCCGTGATCACGATGATCCTCGACCAGCTCCGGCGGCGGCGCGGGCGCGCACTGGCCCTGGCCGCCGGAATCCTGGTGGCGGCGACCAGCTTCACCCTGCTGACCGCGACGGTGAGCACGAGCCGGGCGACCACCGTGGGCACCGTACGGAAGAACGCACGGTCCGCGTACGACGTCCTGGTCCGCCCGCCGAACTCGCAGACGGCCGTGGAGCGGCAGAGCGGTCTGGTCGCGCCGAACTTCCTGTCCGGCACGTTCGGCGGCATCACCATGGACCAGTACCGGCGCATCCGCGACCTGGCCGGGGTCGACGTGGCCGCGCCGGTCGCCAACATCGGCTACCTGATGGTGTCGAGCACCGTCACCGTCGACGTGTCCCGCTTCCTGGACGGCAACGCGTCCCGGCAGATCCTGCGCATCAGCCCGACGCTCACCTCCGGTCTCGGCAGCTATCGGACCTCCGACGAGTACGTCTACCTCACCCGCTCTCCCCTGACATCGGCGTCGGAGCAGGACCACCTCTTCGAGTCCGACACCCTGGAGCAGGGCGCGGTAGACAAGAGCACCCAGCGGTACCGGATCAAGGGGAAGTACGACGTCTGCTTCTACTTCAACCGGGACAAGACCGAGCAGACCGAGTTCAACCTGGAACTGCCGCTGAAGCCGAACATCATCGCTGAGGACCTCAGGGACAGGTCGCCGTTCGACCCGGACCTGAGCTCGCGGATGAACTGCCAGTCCGGCCGGGACAAGGCCACCATCGACGTCCCGGTCAGCTACCCCGTGCTGCTGTCCGCCATCGACCCGGCGGCCGAGGACAAGCTGGTGGGCCTCGGCGCCACCGTCACCTCGGGCCGGATGCTCACCGAGCGGGACAGGCCGTGGAAGGTGTCGTCCGCCAAGAGCGTCCACGGACAGCACGACTCCTACATACCGGCGCTGCTCAGCGACGACCCGCTGACCACCGGAACGCTCGACGCCACCGTCCAGCGGCTCGACGTCGGCGACCCGGCCGAGCTGCCCTCGAAACTGGGCAACCCGACCGCCGACAGCTTCGTCCGCGGCCTGCACGGCACCACGGTGGGCAGCACCCGGGTCGACCTGAGCAAGGGCTACCGGAAGGCGCTGACCGAGGACTCGTTCGACACCGGCGACTACTGGACGGTCGGCCCGGTCATCTACCGCCGGACCGCCGACGGCGACCTCGCCGCACAGACGCAGCCGCCGCAGAAGCGCGGCCTGTGGGTCACCAATTCCAACCAGCAGCCGTTCGCCAACGTCCCCGAGGAGAACCACCAGGGCACCCAGTACCGGAAGGTGACCAGCCACGCCGCCACCGACTGCATCGGGCTGGGTTCCTGCGACGGCGTCGACTCCGGGCGCCTGCCCAATCCCTACGTCCACCTGGTCGGCCGCTACGACACCGGCCGGCTACGCGGCTTCTCGGCACTGTCCGACACCCCGCTGGAGACCTACCAGACGCCGCAGGTCACCGGCGCGGACAGCGCGACCCGCGCGAAGCTCCTCGGGAAACCGCTGCAGCCCGACCGCAACCTGGGCGGCTACGTCAGCCCGCCGCCCACCATGCTGACGACGATGGACTCCATCACCGCGCTCACCAAGAGCCGCCGGGTCCCGGGCCTGCAGGACAAGGCGCCGGTGAGCGCGATCAGGATCCGGGTGGCCGGAGTGACGGGCGTCGACACCGCCTCCCGGGCGCGGGTGAACGCCGTGGCCGGGGCGATCCGGGCCGCCTACCCGCGACTCCAGGTCGACGTCACCGTCGGCAGCTCGCCCGCCCCGCAGACGGTGGCGCTGAGCGGCTCGGCGCGGGTGACGGAGCGTTGGGTCGCCAAGGGCGTGGCCCTGCGCATCCTCAGGGCGGTGGACACCAAGAGCGCGGTGCTCTTCGTGCTGGTCCTCGTGGTGTGCGCGCTCTTCCTCGGCCAGGCGGCGCTGGCCTCGGTGCGCTCACGCCGCACCGAGATCGGCACGCTGCGCTGCCTCGGCTGGAGCGGCGGCGAAGTGCTCCGCCTGGTCCTCGGCGAACTGGCGGTCATCGGCCTCGCCGCCGGAGCCGCGGGCACGGTGCTCGCGTACGTGCTGGGCCGGGCGCTGGGACAGCCCGGGGCCGGCGCCAAGTCGCTCCTCGTGCTCCCGGTGGCGCTCCTGCTGGCCACGGCGGCGGGCCTGATCCCGGCCTGGCTCGCCACCCGGCTCGGGCCGATGGAAGCCGTCCGGCCCCCGGTGACGGCGGCCCGCCGCGCGCGCCCGGTGCGTTCGGTGGCCGGACTGGCCGTGCTCAATCTGCTGCGGGTGCGGGGCCGCACGCTGCTGGGTGCGGCCGGGCTGGCGCTGGGCGTGGCCGCCTTCACGGTGCTGCTCGCCCTGACGCTGGCCTTCCGGGGCGAGGTGGCCGGGTCGCTGCTCGGCAACGCCGTGGTGGCGCAGGCACGCGAGGCCGACTACCTCAGCGTCGCCCTGTCCCTGCTGCTGGGCGCCGCCGGCGCCATCGACGTCCTGGTCATCTCGCAGCGCGAGCGCGCCGCCGATCTCGCGGTGCTGCGGGCGACCGGCTGGACCAACCGCGAGCTGGCGCGGCTGACCCTCTACGAGGGGATCGGCCTGGCCCTGCTGGGCGGCCTGTCCGGCGCGGTGGCCGGTCTGGCCGGGGTGCTGGCACTCGGCCGGGGCGTGCTGCACGGACACCTGTTCACGGTCGCCGGCGCCGCGCTGCTGGCCACGCTCGCCGCGACCGCCCTGGTGGGGGCCGCTCTGACGGTGCCGATCCGGGGGCTCTCCCGGATCGCCCCCGCCCATCTGCTCGCCGCCGACTGAACCGGCCGCCGCCACCGGTGCGACCCCGGCCCCTCAACAGGGCCGGGGTCCTCCTCCGCCGGTCAGCACGACACTCCTCCGCCGGTCAGCACGACATTCCCGCGCCGGTCAGTCAGCACGGCACCGCGGCCGTCGCCCCGTCCAGCTCCCGCCGCCAGGACCGCACCGCCTCCTCCGACACCGGCCCGGTCCAGCCGCCCGGCCGCGCCGCCCCGCCGATGTGGAAGGCGTCGATGCCCGCCGTGCGCAGCTCCGGCAGGTGATCCAGCCGTAGCCCTCCGCCCACCAGGAGCGTCTGCCCGTACCCCGGCTCACCGCGCCGCCGCGCCTCGGCCAGCAGCCTGGGCAGCCCCTCGTCCACGCCCTCCGCGGCTCCCGCCGTGAGGTAGGCATCGAGGCCCGGCAGGTCGGCGAGCTGCTTGCGCAGGGCGTCCCGGTCCGCGGCCCGGTCGATGGCCCGGTGGAAGGTCCAGCGGCAGCCGTCCACCGCGGCCACGACCCGCTCCACCGCGTCCAGGTCCACCCCGCCGTCCAGGTCCAGGAACCCGAGCACGAACTGGTCGGCCCCGGCCGCCCGCAGCTCCCCGGCCACCCCCACCAGGCGGTCGACGTCCCCCGCCGCGAACCCGTCGGCCAGCCGCAGCATCACACGCAGGTCGATGTCGACGGAGGCCCGGATCGCGGTGAAGGTCCGGGGCGACGGGGTCAGCCCGTCGGCCGCCATGTCGGTGACCAGTTCAAGGCGGTCCGCGCCTCCGGCCTGGGCGGCGACCGCGTCCTCGGCGTCGAGGGCGATCACCTCCAGGACTGCCCGCGTGCTCATAGGGCCCCTTCCGTGGTGTTCCCCGTGTACCCCGCACACCCCTCGCAAGAGGTCTAGTCCGGGAGGTCTAGTCCAATCCAGGGTACGCGGGAAACACCGGGGGCCGCGAGACCGCCCCGGTCACACACCGTCCGGATTCAGCCGTAGAGGTTCAGCTCCGCCGCCTCCGCCCCCATCAGCTCGTACGGCGCCCCGTCCGCCGACCGCCCGGCGTACAGCCGTACGAGCGTCGCCGCGTCGCCCATGAAGCGGGCCGGGGTCCTGGTCCCGCTCGTCCCGCCCAGCTGCAGCGGCTCGTCCACGTCGTCCAGGTCCGCGTGGAGCCGCAGGTGCCCCCGCTGCCGGGTCACCCGGGCCAGCAGGGAGAGCGCGTGCGGCAGGCCCGCGCCCGTGTAGGCGCCGGGTTCCCCGAGGGTGTCGCGGACATCACCGGCGTGCACCCACTCGCCCAGGGCGATCCCGTCCAGCGCCCCGTCCGCCCGCCCCGCGACCACCTCGCCCGCCTCGGTCATCCCGCGCTCCAGCTCGTCGAGCACCCGGGCGTTCGTCCAGTCGGCGCGCTCGGCGATGTCCCGGTCGTTCGCCTCCGGCGAGAACACGCCCTTCTCGAAGCGGCCCTCCACCACCCGGATCAGCGCGGACGAACAGTGTGCGAGCACGTCCCGCACCGACCACCCCGGACAGGCCCCGGTCGGCAGCGCGAAGTCCGCGTCCGGCCGGGAACGCAGGAGCGGGATCAGCGCGTCGCGCTCGACGGTGAGGAGACGTCCGGGAAGGAGGGGGTCGCGTACGTCAGCAGTAGTCATGCGTCCCAAGCTAGGGCGATGTCGGTGGCGGGCGGGAGAATGAGCGCATGGCCGATCTCGACGCCCTGCGCTCCCGCTGGCTGACCGCCTTCCTCAGGTCGCGGGACGACGACTCCTACGCCCCCGACCCGTACCGGTACGCCGACGAACTGCTCCGCCGCTGGCAGGAGCCCCAGCGCCGGTACCACACGCTCACCCACCTCACCGCGGTCCTCGACCGCGTCGACGTACTGGAGGAGTACGCGGACGACCCGGACCTGGTCCGGCTCGCCGCCTGGTTCCACGACGCGGTGTACCTGCCGGACCGGTCGACGAACGAGGAGCGCTCGGCCCGCCTCGCCGAACGCGCCCTCCCCGAGGCCGGGATCTCCGCGGCGAGAACCGCCGAGGTCGCCCGCCTGGTCCGGCTCACCGTCAGCCACGACCCGGCCCCCGGCGACCGCAACGGCGAGGTCCTGTGCGACGCCGACCTCGCGATCCTCGCCGCCCCGCCCTCCGGGTACGCCGCCTACACCGCCGAGGTACGCGAGGAGTACCACTTCGTTCCCAACGACGCCTTCCGCGCGGGCCGTTCCGCGATCCTGCGCCAACTCCTCGACCTGCCCCGGCTGTTCAGAACGCCGTACGGCCGGACCGAGTGGGAGCCGACCGCCCGCTACAACCTCGCCGCGGAGCTGGAAATGCTGTCGACCGCGGAGGATCCGGCGTCCTAGGGTGCGGCCCATGCGTGAAACGGGCGGGGATCAGATAGAAGAGGCCGTCGCCGGCTGTGTCGCGGCACTGCGGCCCGCGGTGGCGCGGAACTGGACGGAGGTGACCGCGGGCGGGCTGGACTGGAACGTGCACGAGACGGCGGTCCACGTCGCCGACGACCTCGTCGCGTACGCCGCCAATCTGGCCGGGCGCGCCCGGGACGCGTACGTGCCCTTCGAGCTCAAGCTCGACGACGGCACCGGCAACTCCGGCCTGCTGCACGTCATCGAGACCACCGGCGCCCTGCTCGCCGCCACCGTCCGCACGACCCCGCGCACGGTCCGCGCCTTCCACCCGTACCCCTTCCGCAGCGCCGACCGCGTGGGCTTCGCCGGGATGGGGATCGCCGAAGTACTGCTCCACACGCACGACATGACCACGGGTCTGGGGCTCCCCTACCGGCCCGCCGAGGAGCTCGCCGAGTCCGTCCTCACCCACCTCTTCCCGCACGTGCAGCCCGGTCCGACGCCCTGGCGGACCCTGCTGTGGGCGACCGGCCGCGGCGAGCTGCCCGGCCGCGCCCCGGTCACCGGCTGGCGCTGGTACAACAACCTCGTCATCCCCGCCGAACGCCTCGACCTCGTCGGCATCCGCCCCGCCGAGGCCCGTGATCTGCGCCTCGGCGGCGACGGCGGTTTCGAGTGGGCCGAGGGCGGCCCGTACGAGGGCACCCGCGACGCCGCCGGCTTCCTCCTCAAGGCGTACGAAGGGGGCGTGCACCGGCCCGAGTTCGGCGTCTTCGCCCTGGTCCGCCGGGAGGACGGCCGGGCGATCGGCGGCATGGGCTTCCACTCCGCGCCCGACGAGGACGGCCGGGTGGAGATCGGCTACGACCTGACGGAGGCCGCCCGCGGCAACGGCTACGCGACGGAGGCCCTGCGCGCACTGGCCGGCTGGGCACTCGCCCGGGACGACGTACGGTCCCTGTTCGCGACGGTAGAGGCGGCCAACACCCCGTCCCAGGCGGTCGTCACCCGCGCCGGGTTCGCCAGGGTGAGCGAGGACGAGGAGGGGCTGGCCTTCGAACTGCGCGTGCCGTGACGGCCGTTACGCGCGGTCGCCCTTGCGGCGCCGCAGCCCCGCCCCGTGCAGCAGCCGCACCACCTCGCGGCTGCTGACCTCCACGGCACCGGCCCGCACCGCGTCCGCGTAGCGGTGTGAGGGGATGTCGTAGTGGTCGCGCTCGAAGGCGCGGCGGAGCACGCCCATGCCCTCGGCGAAGGTGTGCAGTTCGGCGTACGAGACATCGCTGACCAGGTGGGACCACATCCGGCCGTGGCCCGGCCAGGTGGGCGGGTCGATGTACACCGTCACGAGGACGACATCCCGCCCGCGCCCAGGGAGCTGCTCAGGGAACCGACGGAGGCGACCTTCACGCCCGCCTTGTGGCACACCCAGTGCGGATCCGGGCCGAGTTCGGGTTCGACGTCCAGGGCGTGCGGGTCGCCGGAGCCGCACACCGGGCACAGCGGCCAGCGGCCGTACCGCTCCAGGAGCGCGTCCTGCACGTCCTGGGCCACCAGCCCCGCCACGTACTCCGCGCCGTCCGGCCACTGCTGGACCCACCAGCGCCGCTGTACGACGGAGTCCTCGACCAGCGAGACCACGTCCGCCTCGGCGACCTCGCCGGCGACGAGATCGGCGAGCACCAGGGCGCGTGCTGCGTGCAGCGCCTGTTCCAAGGGGCTTACGGGGTCCATGGTCCCATTGTGCGCGGTCTTGACCCGGTGACCGAAACGAAAATATCTTTCAAGGGTGACCGAGAACGTGAAGGAAACTTTCGGCACCCGCGGCCCCGGTGCCGCGCCGCCGGCCCCCGCCGCCCTCGCCGCCAAGGTGCGGACCCTCGCGCCCTCCATGACGCGTTCCATGCAGCGGGTCGCCGAGGCCGTCGCGGGCGACCCCGCCGGCTGCGCGGCTCTCACGGTCACCGGCCTCGCGGAGCTCACCGGCACCAGCGAGGCGACCGTGGTGCGCACCGCCCGGCTGCTCGGCTACCCCGGCTACCGCGACCTGCGGCTCGCCCTCGCCGGGCTCGCCGCGCAGCAGCAGTCGGGGAGGGCGCCCGCGATCACCACCGACATCGCCGTGGACGATCCGATCGCCGACGTCGTCGCGAAGCTCGCCCACGACGAGCAGCAGACCCTCGCGGACACGGCGGCCGGCCTCGACACGGTGCAGCTGGGGGCTGCGGTGAGTGCGCTCGCCGGGGCGCGGCGGACCGACGTGTACGGCATCGGGGCGTCGGGTCTTGTCGCCCAGGACCTCACGCAGAAGCTGCTGCGGATAGGGCTGATAGCGCACGCCCACAGCGATCCGCATCTCGCGGTCACCAACGCGGTGCAGTTGCGGGCCGGGGACGTGGCGATAGCGATCACGCACTCCGGGTCGACCGGGGATGTCATAGAGCCGTTGCGGGCCGCCTTCGAGCGAGGGGCCACGACCGTCGCCATCACCGGGCGGCCGGGGTCCTCGGTGACGCAGTACGCCGACCATGTGCTGACGACGTCCACCTCGCGGGAGAGCGAGCTGCGGCCGGCGGCGATGTCGTCGCGGACCGGGCAGTTGCTGGTGGTGGACTGTCTGTTCGTGGGGGTGGCGCAGCGGACGTACGAGGCGGCGGCGCCGGCGTTGGCTGCGTCGTACGAGGCGTTGGCTCACAGGCACCGGAGTGTGCCGCGATAGACCGTAGGGGTGTGCGTTGCATGGCGGCCGCGGGTGCGTTGTGGCTGGTCGCGCCCACGCGGCGGTAGCCGCAAATCAGACACAGCCCCGCGCCCCTTGGGGGGTTGCACTGGACCGCATCAGAAAGAGCCGTATCCGAATGACCACCGAACATCGCGGTCTCCGCTCCGAGCTGGAGTCGCTCACCACCGAGGCCTTCCGGCCCGAGCTTGCCGAGATCGACACGCTGCCCACCCTCGACATCGCCCGGCTGATGAACGGTGAGGACGGCGGGGTCGCCGCCGCCGTGGCGCTGCGGCTGCCGCAGATCTCGGCCGCCATCGACGGCATCGCCGCCCGGATGGCCCAGGGCGGCCGGCTGGTCTACGCCGGGGCCGGTACCGCCGGGCGGCTCGGGATCCTGGACGCGTCCGAGTGTCCGCCGACCTTCAACACCCGGCCGGGTCAGGTGGTAGGGGTGATCGCGGGCGGGCCGGCGGCCATGGTCACGTCCGTGGAAGGGGCGGAGGACTCCGCCGAGCTGGCCCGCGCGGACCTCGACGCGCTCGGCATCGCCGCGTCCGACACCGTCGTCGGCGTCTCGGCCTCCGGCCGCACCCCCTACGCCGTCGGCGCCGTCGAGCACGCCCGCGCCCGGGGCGCCCTGACCGTCGGCCTGTCCTGCAACGCGGGCAGCGCGCTCGCGGCCGCCGCCGAGCACGGGATCGAGGTCGTCGTCGGCCCCGAGCTGCTCACCGGCTCCACCCGCCTCAAGGCCGGCACCGCCCAGAAGCTCGTCCTCAACATGCTGTCGACGATCACGATGATCCGGCTCGGCAAGACCTACGGGAACCTGATGGTCGACGTCCGCGCCTCGAACGAGAAGCTGCGGGCCCGTTCGCGGCGGATCGTGGCCCTCGCCACGGGCGCCCCGGACGAGGAGATCGAGGCGGCCCTCACCACCACCGGCGGCGAGGTGAAGCCCGCCGTCCTGGTGATCCTGGCCGGTGTCGACGGGCCCACCGCAGCCCGCCTTCTGGAGGAGTCCGGAGGTCATCTGCGCGCGGCGCTCACCGCGACGGGCGGCTGACGCGCACGCTCGGGGGGTGCAGAGATCGTCGTACGACACCGCCACCGCGCTGCTGCCCCTGGTCGGCGGCCCCGGGAACGTCACCTCCGTCGCCCACTGCATGACCCGGCTCAGGGTGGGGCTGGGCGATCCCTCGCTCGTGGACGCGGAGGCGGTACGGGCCGTTCCGGGGGTGCTGGGGGTGGTGGCCGACGGGGACACCTTCCAGATCGTCATCGGGCCGGGCGCCGTGGTGACCGTGACCGCCGAGTTCGAGAAGCTGCTGTCCGCGCAGCGGCTCGCCACCCGTGGGGCCGAGCTGCGGGCGGACCGCGCCCGGCGCAACGCGACCCCCGTCAAGACCGCCCTCCGCCGAGTCGCCGACGTCTTCGTGCCGCTCATCCCGGCCCTGATCGGCTGCGGGGTGCTGGCCGGCTTCAACGGGCTCCTCGTCAACGCCGGTTGGCTGCCCTGGCTGACCCCCGCCCTCGCCGCCGTCGCCTCCGGCTTCATGGCTCTGATCAGCGTCTTCGTCGGCTACAACACGGCGAAGGTGTTCGGCGGGACGCCCGTCCTCGGGGGTGCGGTGGCGGCGATCGTGGTCTATCCGGGGGTCGCGAAGGTGACGGCCTTCGGAGTGGCGCTCGCCCCCGGTCAGGGCGGGGTCCTCGGCGCGCTGGCGGCGGCGCTGCTCGCGACGTACGTCGAACGGTGGTGCCGGGGCCGCGCCCCCGACGCCCTCGACGTGCTCCTCACCCCGACCGTCACCGTGCTCGTCGCGGGCCTCGCCACCCTCTACGGCCTCATGTACGCCGCCGGTCTCGTCTCCTCCGCCATCGGCACCGCGGCGAACTGGCTGCTCGCCACCACCGGCCCGCTCGCCGGCCTGGTCCTCGGCGGGCTCTTCCTCCCCCTCGTCATGCTGGGCCTGCACCAGGCCCTGATCCCCATCCACACCACCCTCATCCAGCAGCAGGGCTACACGGTCCTGCTCCCCCTCCTCGCCATGGCGGGCGCGGGCCAGGTGGGCGCGGCGATCGCCGTCTACGTCCGCCTCCGCCACGACACCGCACTCCGTACGACCATCAGATCGGCGCTCCCGGCGGGCCTGCTGGGCGTCGGCGAGCCCCTCATCTACGGCGTCTCGCTCCCCCTCGGCCGCCCCTTCCTCACCGCGTGCGCGGGCGGGGCGGCGGGCGGCGCCTTCGTCGGCTTCTTCGCGGTGCTCGGCGACCGGGTGGGCGCCACCGCCATCGGCCCCTCGGGCTGGGCCCTGTTCCCGCTGCTCACGGGGAACAGGGGCCCGGCCGCGGCGGTGACGATCTACGCGGGCGGCCTGCTGACCGGTTACGCGGTCGGCTTCCTGGCCACGTACATCGGGTTCAACGGCTCCGGTACCCCGGGTGACCCGTCACCTCGGCGATCCAGCTGATGAAGTCACCGGGGTCGTTGTCGGCGCCGTGCCCGGCGTCCCAGTAGTACTTGATGTCGACGTCGTCGCCGAGGTTCCTCAGCCTGGCGGCGAGGTTGGCGGCGATGGTGAGCGAGGTGTCGCTGTCCTTCGTGCCGAGGCGGATCCACCAGTGCCGGGCCCGGTGCGGATTGACCTGCTGCGCCACGTGGTACATGGCGTTCATCTGGTCGAGCTTCTTCGGGATGTCGGCGTCGAGACGCGCACTGTCGCCCTCGGCGTGCCGGAGGCTGTAGACGGTGAAGTGGCGGGTGGCGGTGGTGTCGGTGCCGAACTCGTTGCACTCCGGGGTCGACAGGTCGAAGGCGTCGAAGGCGGGTGCGCTCTTCCTGCGGGCGCCGACGTGGGTGAGGAAGTCCGCCCAGGAGAAGGAGGCGTTCGTGCCGTCCCAGGTGATGAAGGTGTTCGCGGCCAGGTAGGTGTCCCGGTCGGTGTCCGACAGCGCGGCCAGGTAGCGGGTGGCGGACGGCTGCAGGTGGGTGGCGACCAGGTACGCGTCGAGGTTGCGGTCGGTCAGCCGCCCGAAGCCGGGCGCGCTCAGCCGCAGCGCGGCGAGATAGCCGGTGAACTGCGCCTTCAGATCGGCGGAGACGGCCGCGTCGACGCTCGAACCGTCGGCGAGCGGGTTGCCGCCCCAGCACCACTCGTACGACATGTCGGAGTGTTCGAGGTCGGTGATCGGGCACCAGTCGCCGCTCGCGAAGACCGCGTCACTGGTGTCGGCCGCGCCGAGGGCCGCCAGTTCCTCCGCGTACAGAGGGCTGTCGCCGGAGGAGCCGAGCAGAGCGGAGAGCGCACCACCCGCGCTCGTCCCGGCCGAGACGATCCGGTCCACGTTGCCCGGTATCAGCCCCCGGTTGAACTTCACGTACCGCACGGCGGCCTTGAGGTCGACGATCGCGGCGGGCGCGCAGCCGTAGTAGACGCCGTTCGCGTCGACGAGGGTACGACCACGGGCCCCCGGCTCCACGACGACGTACCCGGCGAGCAGCGCCAGCATCGTACGGTTCGGCCCGCTGTCCCCGCCCCCGGGCCCACCCGGACCACCAGGCCCTCCCGGCCCGCCGGCACCCCCACCGCCCCCGATGCCCGTCGCGCTCGCCACCGACGAGGGCATGTAGCCGCCCACGTTGTTGGCGAACAGGATCGGCGCACGGGTCGCGTCGACGGCGACCCCGTCGACCGACACCGGAACGCTGACGTTGAGCCCCTGGTAGGTGGCGTCCACCGGGTTCGCCACATAACTGGTGACCTTGAAGAAGTGGTAGGTCACCTCGTGGGCGGTGCCCGCGGTGTCCGTGATGCTGGTGGTCAGCTCGGTATAGGCGGCGGGGTCGAAGACCAGGGCCGAATCCGTGTCCGTGCGCTCCTCGCGGGTCGCGGCCTGCGCGACACCCGATCCGAACCCGACGGCCGGGACCGCAGCGGCCGCGGTGAGCCCCATGACCACAGTTCTGCGCTTCACTCGCTTCACTTCCGTCTCTTCTGTAGGCGGCTCGTGCGGGCATGAGTGCAACAGCGGTTACTGAAGAGTTGCTGTGAAGTCGATGAGTTGCCGCCAGGATTGTTGACACCACCTGGTCAGCGGACAGCCGGCACACAGAAGTTGGCCGGTTTCAGCGGCCGCCGGCAGCGGCTCCTCCGCCGCCGAGCGCGTCGAGGATGTGCGGCCAGGCTGCCTTGCCGAGGAGCGCGTCCGCTTCGGGAGTGCCTCCGTACCTGAACCGCGGGGACGCCGGCACGGGGCTCTCACCGGGAAGGAGTTGCCGGTGACCGGCGTCGTCGCGGGCGATCAGACGCACGGCTGCCCCGGCCGACCGTCGGCGTTGCGCCAGCTGCTCGGCGAAGGGGAGCGACGGCCACATCGCATCATCGCCGCCTGCCACCAACAGGACATCGGCCCTGGCCGTGTCCACGGGGATGTCCGCCGACGGAAGCGAGTGGGCGAAGGTCCGCTCGCTCAGTTCGTACCATCCCCGGATGGCGACCGGACCGCTGTCCGGCCCGCTGTCCGGCTCCGCGGGAACCCAGGAATCGTCCATCGGGACGAACGGCAGCGGCCGGTCCCGCCAGGTCCACGACGAGCGGTACGGGTGATGCGCCCCGTCGCGGCCCGGGCCGACATTGCACCAGACTCGCGAGGTGGGCGACAGCGCGATGGCCACGTCCACACGCGTGTCACGCACGGCCGTGAGCAGAGCCGCCTCAGCTCCCTTGGAGAAGCCGAGAATTCCGATGCGTCGCGCTCCGCCCAGCCGGAGCAGGTCGACGGCGGTGGTGAAGGTCTCCAGGGGAACCTCGCAGATCCCCGGCGGCTGCCCGGGCCCACCGAACCAGCGGATCGACAGGGCCGCGAAGCCCTGCTGGGCGAGGATGCGCGCCCGCTCACGCTCGACGCGCCCGCTGGATCCCGCGAGGACCAGAACGCCGACCTCGCTCCCGTGCGCCGGAGCGATCAGAACCCCTTCACAGGGACGGGTCAGCTCGCGCTCGGTCAGAGCACCCCCGGCACCCTGCCCCCGCGCGGTCCCTGCCTCAACGCCCATGATGGCGACCCTACAGAGCGGGCTTGCTCTCGCGACAGCGCTCGGGCCGGGAATCCCCTACGTCAACAGGGCAGCCGCCGCGTCCTGTTGACCCGGCGCACCTGCGCCCTCAGCACCTCCTCGGGCGGCGCCGGCTCCAGCGACTCCGGCGGACAGTCCCACTCCTTGCCGCCGACGACGGGCCGCACCTGCACGACACCGCCGACATGGCCCCTGACCTCGCCGATCCGCCCGTCCCGCACATCCGTCACATACGTCCCGAACGGCGGCCGTTCCCCCCGCACCACCGAGGCGAGCCGCTCCGCGACCCGCACATTGCACCGCCCCAGCTCCACCAGGGCGAACGGCTCGTCGCTCGCCCCGGTCACCGGATCGACGCACAGCGACGGCAGCACGACACCGACACCTTTCAGCGCCGCCCGCAACGTCTCCACCACTTCCTCGGTGGTCCGCAGCACCATTCCCTACCTCCACGCTGAGTTCCCGATTCGCCACCCAGCGTGGCGGCCACGCCTCTAACCTGGCCAGACAGGGCATCCCAACAACGTCGGCTGTTGGACAGGGGCGTGCACATGGCAGGACCGAAGGACCTGGACCCGTCGTCATCACCGCGTGCGCTGCTGGGGGCGGAGTTACGGCATGCGCGGGAGCGGAAGGGGATGAGCCAGGCGGAACTCGGCCAACGGCTGTTCGTGAGCGGGTCGTTCATCGGGCAACTGGAGGCAGGAACGCGCCGGATGCAGCCCGAGTACGCACGGATGCTGGACGAAGTCCTGGAGACCGGGGGCTTCTTCATGCGGAACTGCGGGGCGGCGGCGAAGTCGAAGTTCGAGCCGCACTTCGCGGACGTGGCGGAGACAGAGACTCAAGCCACGGCGATCAGACAGTACGCGCCGCTCCTGATCCCCGGGCTGCTGCAGACACCCGCGTACGCCTGGGCCGTGAACCGCGCATACGACCCGATGGCGCCGGAGGAGACCATCGAGGAGTGGACGGAGGGTCGCATGGAACGGACCCGCCTGCTTGATCATCCAACAAAGCCGTTGTTGTGGACCGTGCTCGACGAGGCGGCGCTACGCCGGGAGACCGGTGGCCGGGCGGTGATGGCGGAGGCCCTTCGCCACATCGCAGACCTGTCCCGCCGGAACCGGGTCATCGTGCAGGTGCTGCCCCTCAACTCGGGTGCGCACGCGGCTATGGGAGGCGCTCTCAAGCTGATGGAGTTCGAGGACGCCCCTCAGCTGGTCTACCTCGAAGCGGTACGCGCCGGGCAGGTTGTGGACGACCCGGCCGCCGTCACCCAACTGAGGTTCCGGTTTGATCTCCTCGTGGCTTCCGCACTCTCGCAGCAGAAGTCCCTGGCTCTGATCGAGGCATTGGCGCAGGATTACGCCCATGAGGAACATCCCTGACGACGACCTGGGCACGGCCGAATGGATCAGGTCGAGCTACAGCCAAGGCGGCGGTGACTGCCTCGAAGTGGCCCCCGGCCACCCCACCCTCACCCCCGTCCGCGACTCGAAAAATCCCCTCGGCCCGAAGCTCGTGTTCCGGTCGGCTGCCTGGTCGGCCTTCGTGGAGAGTGTCAAGAAGTGATCTCCACGACCCGAAGGGCCGCCCATGACCAGCACCGTCGCCGACCTGATGCGCCGTAACCTGCTCGACGTCTTCAACGAACCGGACGCCGGGCGCCGCAACGCGGCCATCGCCGAGACGTACGCGGAGGACGTGGTGTGGCACGAGCCGGACCGGGTCGTGCGCGGCCGCGAGGCTCTCGCCGTGCGCGCCGCGGAGCTGCCCGTGGAGCAGCCGGGCTGGGTCTTCCGGCCCGAGGGTCCCGTCTCCGTCACCGACGACCTCGGCCACCTCGGTTGGGTGTACGGCCCGGCCGGCGAACCACCCGTCGCGACCGGCATGGACATCGCCCACTGCAAGGACGGCGTCATCGTGGAGCTCCACACACTCATCTCCGGAGCCCCCCAGCCGTCCTGAACCGCCCCCCGAGGCTCAAGCGCTCAGCCCCGAGCCCTCTTTTCAAGGAACGGGTGGAGGGCCTCAACCCACCCTCCCACCCCGCGAGTTGACGGTGTGCACTCGGTTTGCCACACACAGTCACGATCGTCTAGCGTGCCCGCATAACGAACAGCCCCCGCCAGGTGCTAGCAACACCTGCGGGGGCTTGACCAACGAGATCGAATGAGAGTCGATCCCATGGCTGATAGCCAGCTTAGTGCTGCCCCCGTGCCCGCGCACGCCACCCCGCACCCCATGGCCAACCCGGGGTACGGAAAGCGGTCCGCGCCCGGCCAACAACGCCGTACCGCCCACGACTTCGCCCACCTCCCACCCCGCGAAGCCGCCATCGCCGCGTACGTCGACCGGCTCCCCGACGGCGCCGACATCTCCGTGAAGACGCTGGCCAAGCAGCTCCCGTACGGGCAGTGCGCCCTCCGGACCGCCCTCAACAACCTCCAGCGGGCCGGGCACTTGAGGCGGGGGCGGGAACATCTGGCCGACTCGGGGAGCCGACGCTGGATCACCCGTTCGTGGTGGTCCCGTACCGCACGCGACGATGACTGGTGGGCCGCGTTCACGCGAGGCGCCGTATCGGAGCCGGAGCCGGAACAGCCTCCCGACCGGGCCCGCCCCACCCCCACCCGCAGCCGCGCCCACATCCTCCTCGCCGCCCTCGGCCGTACCGCCCCGGCCCTCTCCCTCTCCCAGGCCGACTGCGCCGCCCTCGCCCCGCTGCTCACGGAGTGGTTCGCCCGCGGCGCCACCGACGAGTACGCACGTCAGGCCCTGACCAGCGGTCTCCCCTCTCCCGTCCACCACCCGGCCGCCCTCCTCCGCAAACGCCTCACCGACAAGCTCCCGCCCGAGCCGGTACGGCCGCCCGCCCGGCCGCCGCTGCGGATCCTGGAGTGCGCGAAGTGCAGAGCGCCGGGCCGTCCGGAGGCGCTGCCGGGAGGCGTCTGCGGCGCGTGCCGGGGCGAACGCGCCCCCAGCAGCCCCAACACGCCCCTGTCGCCTTCCGAGGTCCAGTCCCGCGTCGCCGAGATCCGTGGCGCGATGAACGAGCGACGAGAGAGGACACCCGCATGACGGCTCCTGCGCACACACTGCACACACCCGCTGGTGTGTACAGTTTTTACATGGAGACGTATCCGCTTGTGGAGGCCCGGAACCAGCTCGGTCAGCTTGTCGGCCGGGTCCGGCACGGCCAGGAGCACATCCTGATCACCGAGTACGGCAAACCGGCCGCCGCACTCATCCCCATAAGCGAGCTTGAGGAACTCCAGAGGCTCCGGGACGAAGCAGACATCGCCGAAGCCCGCGCACGGGAGGCTGCTCGGTCCGGGCCCTCGATGGCACACGACGAGTTCATGGCGCAGTTGGAGGAAGAGGACCGCCGAGAGGCCGCTTCGTGATCCACGCGGTGGTGTGGGAGCACCACGCCATGAACGAGTTCCGACGGCTCCGAGCGATCGATCCCGTGGGCGCCAAGGCGACGGCCGCAGCGGTACGAGCGCTTGCCGAAGAGCCGCATCCCGAGGAGGCTCGCGCACTCGGAACATCCGGGTACTACCGCCTGCACGTCGGCACCTGGCGCGTGCTCTACCGCCCGGACGGCGAGACCGTCACGGTCTACGTGCTCAAAGTCGGCCGCAGCACCTGACACATCGCCTTCCGGCGTTCCGGCGGCGATGTCAGCGCCGTATGCCACGCTGGTGCATATGAATCACTCCCAGCTCACCGCCCTGGGCCGGGCCCTTCGTCTGCTCGGGGAGCACGGGGAGGCGCTGACCGGCGAGACCACCGACGCCAAGCTGCACGAGGTGAAGGACGACCTCCGGCGCGCTCTGGACCTGCTGGAGGAGAGCGTCAGCAGTGCCGCGCCCACGACCCGGTGTGCCGAGCATCCGCAGGGGCCCGTGGACGAGAGCGCCCCCGATCTGTGCCTGCTGTGCGAGACGCGGCGGCGGGCCGCACGGCGGTCGGAGTTCGGCGGCGGGCCCCGGCCGGTGCCGGGCGAGGCCGTCAGCGCGTCCATGTCCCGGTACGGGGTGCGGGGCGACCGCCCGCAGCCGCAGCAGCGCTGGCTGCCGGAGGCGTGGAACGGCCGGGAGTGGGAGCTGTGCGGCACCCCCCGGCGCGACCGGCAGGAGGCGGAGCTGTATCTCGCCGCCCAGCGGCGCGGCTCCCGGCCCGCCATGGCCTACCGGCTGGTCCACGAGTTCACCGACTACGAGGTGCTCCGCGTGTGGGGCACTCCGGTGCAGGTGGACATCGAGCCGCTCGGCAACCTGTAGCGACTGCTGACACGCACAGGATTCTCTGACTAAAGTCAGAGAATGGATGCGGCACAGATCGAGGAAGTACGGCGGTTCAACCGGACCGTCACCGAACGCGTGGGCGTGCTCCACGACCGCTACCTGGGCCGCGACCGGCCCATCGGTGAGGCCCGGCTGCTCTGGGAGATCGGCGGGCAGGGCCAGGACGTGCGCGGCCTGCGGGAACGGCTCGGTCTCGACTCCGGGTACGTCAGCCGGCTGCTGCGCTCCCTGGAGGCCGCCGGCCTGGTGACGGTGGAGCCGCAGCCCCGGGACAGGCGGGTGCGTACCGTGCGGCTCACCGAGAAGGGCCGGGCCGAGCGCGCCCTGCTCGACGAGCGCAGCGACGACCTGGCCGGCTCCCTCCTCCGGCCGCTCAACGCCGCACAGCGCGCCCGGCTGGTCGCGGCCATGGCCGAGGTCGACCGGCTGCTGACCGCCGGGACGGTAACCCTGGACGCCGTCGATCCCGACCACCCCGACGCCCGGCACTGCCTGCTGTCCTACTTCGCCGAACTGCAGGAGCGCTTCGACACCGGCTTCGATCCCGCCCGCAGCCTGCTGCCCGACGCGGGTGAACTCCGGCCGCCGCACGGCCTGTTCCTGATCGCCCGGCTGCACGGCGAACCCGTCGGCTGCGCGGGGGTGAAACTGCCGCCCGGGGCTCCGGCGGAGATCAAGCGCATGTGGGTCGCCCCGCAGGCCCGCCGGCTCGGCCTCGCCCGCCGCTTCCTGACCGAACTGGAGGCGCGGGCCGCCCGGCACGGCCACGACACCCTGCGCCTGGACACCAACAAGTCGCTGAGCGCCGCGATCAACCTCTACCACTCCTTCGGCTTCCAGGAGGTCGCCGCCTTCAACGACGAGCCGTACGCCCACCACTGGTTCGAGAAGCGGATCACCGCGGCGCTGCCGGAGTGACCCACCGCATCGCCCGACGCCGGTGCCGCCATCCAGGGGCTGAACGCCCGAACCCTCGGTGCCGGGACGCCCGCCCGGGTACCTGAGCCCTGACACGTACGCGGAAGGGGTTGGGAACTGCTGCCCGTTGACTGCATATAAGTGTGTTCTTGCATGCACGAGTGAGTGTCTCGGCCAGGCGGCGTGCGCCCCCCTGAGGGGAGTGCGTGTTCGCCTGTCGAATGTGTGACCTTTGCGCGTGGCGGTCGTTGAACGTGCTGGAAGGGTCTACGGGCAGGGGGTGGTGGAGTGGCCGGGCTGCGGCAGCTAGCGGCATCGTTCGTGGTGCCCGGTCCTTCGGGGGTCGCGATCCGTGACCGGCTCAAGCATCTGAGTGCCGCGGACGAGAAGGCTCTGCGCCTGGTCGGCGATCATCTGGGTACGTTGGCGTCGCGTGATCTGAAGGCCCGCTGCGCGGCCGGGCTGGAACACGACAGCGAGCGGTGGGCCGGGCGCAAGCGGGGCCTGAGTGAGGAGTCCTCCTCCCGCTGGGCGGGGTCGATCACGAAGGCCAGCCACGACCAGTGGGCGCTCGCCCGGCGCGGTCAGCTCGCCCATATCCACGGCCTTGAGGCCGGGATCGAGACGATCACGCGCCGGCTGTCTCTGCCCTTGGGTGAGAAAGGCACCCGGCGGGCCCCGGGCGGCTACCGCAGTCGGCAGGAATGGTTCGCCAAAACCCGCCGCCTGCACGTGCTCGAAGACCGGCTCCAGGCGGTGCGGGCGGACTGGGAGGCCGGCCGGGTACGGGTGGTGCGGGGCGGCAAGCAGCTGCTGAACACCCGCCACCACCTGGAGCAGGCGCAGCTCACCGAGGAGCAATGGCGCACCCGGTGGCAGGCCGGGCGCCGCTTCCTGCAGGCCGACGGCGAGTCCGGGAAGCGGTTCGGCAACGAGACTCTGCGCATCACCCCCGACGGCGAAGTCTCCCTCAAACTCCCCACTCCACTCGCGCACCTGGCGAATGCCCCGCGCGGCCGGTACGTCCTCGCAGCCAGCGTGCGCTTCGCGTACCGAGGCGAGCAGTGGCGTGACCGTGTGGCAGCGAACCGTGCTGTTGCCTACCGCATCCACGAAGACATCATCCGGGGCCGCTGGTACCTGACCGCGTCGTGGACGATCCCTGCGGTCCAGACCGTACCCCTTCACGCGGCCCGCGCGAGGGGCCTGGTCGGTGTCGACACCAACGCCGACCACCTGGCCGCCTGGCGCCTCGACGCCCACGGCAACCCCGTCGGCCGCCCCCTGCGGTTCGGCTACGACCTGTCCGGCACCGCCGACCACCGCGACGCCCAGATCCGCCACGCCCTGGTCCGCCTGCTGCACTGGGCCGGACGCCACGGACTGGCGATCGCCATCGAGGACCTCGACTTCACCGCCGAGAAGACCCGCGAGAAGCACGGCCGCCGCAAGAAGTTCCGCAACCTCATCTGCGGCATGCCCACCTCCAGGCTGCGGGCCCGGCTCGTGTCCATGGCGGCCGAACTCGGCATCACCGTCGTTGCTGTCGACCCCGCCTACACATCCCGGTGGGGCGCTCAGCACTGGCAGAAACCCCTCACCACCAACACCAGGAAGACCACTCGCCACGACGCAGCCGCCGTGGCGATCGGAAGACGCGCCCTGGGGCATCCCATCAGGCGACGGACGGCACCGCCCCGCGACGACCGGAGTGATCGTCGCGGGCATCGGACTGTCCAGGCCGGACCGGGTGTCCCGAGGCGTGAGGGAAACCGCCCCCGTATCCCCGGACCACGGACACGATCCGTGTCACCGGACACGGAGCGAACGCAGTCGACCAGGACATCCAAAACCGTTCGGGATGCCCGCAGTGATCAGGCATGGGTCCAAGACTCACTTCTGCTCACTGATTAGGAACGGTTCGGCGCAATGAGGATCGATCTGACGGGTCGCACGGCACTGGTCACCGGCTCCACCCAGGGCATCGGGGCGGCAATCGCCGCCGGTCTGGCCCGTGCCGGGGCCCGGGTGGGGGTCAACGGCCGGGACGCGCGGCGCGTCGAGGAGAGCATCGCCCGGCTGGCAGTACAGGTGCCCGGCGCCGATTTCGTCCCGGTCGCGGCGGACGTGACCGGCGAGGAGGGCGCCCGGCGAGCGGCCGAGGTGCTGCCGCTGGTGGACATCCTCGTCAACAACCTGGGGACCTTCGGCGCCGAGGACCCGCTGCGGATCACCGACGACGAGTGGCGGCGCTACTTCGAGGTGAACGTCCTGGCCGCGGTGCGGCTGACCCGCCTCTTCCTGCCGGGCATGACCGAACGCGGGTGGGGGCGCGTCCAGTACATCGCCAGCGACTCGGCGGTGGTCATCCCCGCGGAGATGATCCACTACGGCATGTCGAAGACCGCGCTGCTCGCGGTCGGCAGCGGCTTCGCCAAACAGGCCGCCGGCACCGGCGTCACCGTGAACTCCGTGATCGCGGGTCCCACCCACACCGGAGGCGTCGAGGACTTCGTCTACGAACTCGTCGACCGCGACCTGCCCTGGGACGAGGCCCAGCGCGTCTTCATGCGCGAGCACCGGCCCCAGTCGCTGCTGCAGCGCCTGATCGAACCGGACGAGATCGCCCACATGGTCGTCTACCTCAGCTCCGACCAGGCCTCGGCCACCACCGGGGGCGCCCTCCGCGTGGACGGCGGCTACGTCGACTCCATCCTGCCGTGACCGGCCCCCGCGCTCAGCCCAGCAGGGGGGAGGGAGCGAACTCGTATCCCTCCCACAGCTGCCTGCTCGCCTCCTCCGGGTACGCCGTCACCTTCGGTGTCGTGTCCAGGACCTGGGTGAGGCGGGCCTCGGTGTCGAAGGCCGGCCAGCCCGGGTCGCCGGTCGCCGCGAAGGACGTCCACGCGGTGCGGAAGCGGGCGGAGAGCTCCCTCGTCTCGGGGGTGACGCCGGTGCCCGCCCAGAGGAGGTTGGCGAGGTCCGCCTCGAACGTGCCGAACAGGAGCGGGATGTCCAGGCCGTGGCAGGCGCCGAGCAGCCCGCCGTTGCCCGGGGCGCCCCAGGTCAGTTCGTAGAGGTGGGCCCGGCCGCCGCCCGCGGTCTGCGCCTCCGCCAGGCGCAGGGACGGTAGGGCGAACAGCCAGTCGGTCTGGACCCGTTCGTACAGCTCGCTCGGCGAGGCGTCGGGGAGGGCGGTGCGGTAGGCGTGGTCGCCCGCCGCGCCGCCCGGCGCGAACAGGCGCAGGGCGCCGGTCGCCTGCTCCTCCGTGATCTTGCCGTACATCCCGCTCATGACCAGGAACAGCCGGAACTCGTCGCGGTTGTGACCCACCAGGAGGTCCACGTCCCGCGCGGAGCCGGACGCCAGCGCCTGCCAGGGGGTGGTGGGGAGCACCTCGCCGTCGACCACCGGGGAGAACGGGGTGACCGTCGGCGCGATCTGGCCCCAGCGGTCCACGTGCTGGGGCATCTTGGCGCCGAGCGCCTGCCCGGCCTCCGTCAGCCGGCGCGGGTCGGTCGCCGCCAGGTCGGCCGCCGTGGGGCGCAGGCCGGCCTCGGCCGCGAGGGCCCTGCCGATGTCCTCGGCGAGGTCGAGAGAGAAGAACGTGCCGGGGACGCTCTGCGCGATCGCCCGCCGGAACAGGCCCCGCGCCCTCGGCATCGCCAGCAGGGAGGCCACCGATCCGGCGCCCGCGGACTCGCCGAAGACCGTGACCCGGCCGGGGTCGCCGCCGAACGCCTCGATGTTCTCCCGCACCCACTCCAGCGCCGCCACCTGGTCCAGCAGGCCCCGGTTGGCGGGCGCCCCCTCGATGTGGGCGAAACCCTCCATGCCGACGCGGTAGTTGAGCGAGACCACGACCACGTCACCGTCGCGGGCGATGTGCTGGGCGTCGTAGCCGGGGCTGCCGGAGTGGCCCAGTTTGTAGGCGCCGCCGTAGATCCACACCATCACCGGGCGGCGGGCGGCCGGGTCCGGCGCGGGTGTCCACACGTTCACCGTCAGCCAGTCGTCGCCCTCGGGGGCCTCCAGGACACCCGGGGCTCCCTGGATGCCCAGGTCCTGCGGGGGCGGCGGGCCGAAGGCGTACGCCTCACGCGTCCCCTCCCAGGGCCGCGCCGGGCGGGGCGCCGCGAACCTGGCCGCTCCCACCGGAGGTTCGGCGAACGGTATCCCCCGGAAGACCGCCAGGCCGCCCTCCCACAGGCCCCGCACGGCACCGGCGGCGGTGCGCACGACGGGACCCTCGGCCATGGGCGCCGACTCGGCGGACTCGTTCGAGATCATGATCGCTCGCTTTCGACTTCGACGGCTGGTTGCTGCCACTTCCGACGACTGACCGCTGCCGCGCCCCGACGGCGATCGCAGCCGCCTCTCCGGCTGCTCGCCGCCGTTTCACGGCCGGTCACTGATGAAACGTCCGGCACTTCGCACGAGTGCCGAACACCCCTCACCCGTTGGAGTGAATCCAGGCAGTCATGGCAGTCCAGCCAGTCCGGGCAGTCCGGGCAGTCCGGCCGTCCTGGCCATCCAGGTCAGCCGTGCCGGGCCACGAACGCCCTGGCCTCCGCCTCGTCGATCTCGTACACCGTCTCATGGGCCCGCGGATCCCGCGCATGGAAGGTGTGGAACATCGGGCTCGCGGGCCCGCCCAGCTCCACCAGCGACGCCGACGCCCCGCGCACCGCCCGCTCGCCGCCGGGCGCCACGGTCAGGTCGATCCGGTTGACCACCCCCGGCGTCACCCACACCGGCACCGACTCCAGCAGCCCGAAGAGCTGGAGGTGGTAGTGGCCCGTGAGGATCACCCGTACGTCGCTCCCCCGGATCGCCGCCGCCAGGTCACCGGGGTCGCGCAGCCCGAAGGCCTGCTGGGTCAGCGAGATGTCCAGGGCGAGGGGCGGATGGTGGAGGGCGAGGACCGTGCCGCGCCCGGCCGGGGTGCGCAGCACCTCGCGCAGCCACTCCAGCTGGGGCGCGTCGAGCCGGCCGTGGATCTTGCCCGGCACGAGCGAGTCCAGGGTGACGAAGCGCCAGCCGCCGACCGTGCTCACGGCGGCCCGCTCCCCCGCGCCGAACACCAGCTCGGCGCGATCGGTGCCGTCGGCGTCCAGATGCCCGCTGCCCAGCACCTTGGCGAACGCCTCGCGCTCGTCGTGGTTGCCGGTGGTGCACAGGACGGGGATGTTCCGGGCCCGCGCGTAGTCGCCGATCAGGGTGCGCAGGGCCGTGTACGCCTCCGCCGAGCCGTCGTCGGCGAGGTCACCGGTGACGACGACCGCGTCGAGGCCCTGGAGATGGCGGAGTTCGTCGAGCATCAGCCGCAGCGACGCGGTGGCGTTGACGCCCCGTCCGTTGGGGGCGTCGGTGCGGTCCAGGTGGGTGTCGGAGAGATGCAGGATCCTCATCTTCCGCAGGTTAGGGCGCGGTTGTGGACGCGGGCCAGAGAACGGACGCTCAGCGGGCCGGGCGCCACATGCCGGTCACGGTCTGGCCGCCGGGCATGGTGATCTCGGAGCGCGGGGTGAAGCCGACGCTCTGGTACCGGCGGTTGTTGGCGGGGTTGGTGGACTCCAGGTAGGCCGCCGCGCCCACGGCGTCGAGGCGGGTCAGGGTGTCGGACAGAAGAGCCATGCCAAGTCCCTTGCCCCGGTGGTCGGCATGGGTGCCGAGGATGGTCAGGTGGAAGAAGGGTTCCTCGGGGTGGGCGGCCCCGAAGCTCGCCTCGGCCGCCTCCACCGCACGTGCCGCTCCGGGTCCCGCGACCCGCTCCATCAGTCCGGGCCGCTCCCGCTCCTCCTCCTCGGTCAGCTCGATGCCGCCCGCCGGGATCCACACGGCCACCGCCTCCGCGCCCGGCGTCACGAACGTCCACGGGTAACGCAGCGCCGAGGTGGCGTAGACCCGCCACAGCACCGCCGCCTGCTCGGCCCGCCGGCTCTCGTCGGGGAAGACCGGACCCCACACCGGGTCGTGGAAGAAGGCGCTGGTGAGAGTGGCCACGATGGCGTCGAGATCGGCGAGGGTGGCCGGGCGGAAGGCGTCGCTCATGGGGTCGAAGGTAGCGGGAGGGCCAGGCTGGGAGGACGCCCTCACAGGTTTCTGACGTCCCATGTCCCAGTCAGCCGCCGAGAGGAGAGTCAAGCCGTGATGAAGTACGAGACCCGCGCCACGGGCAAACGCCGGTGAGCGGCCTGCTCAAGCAGTTGCGCGTGTCGCTCCTGATCACCCTCGGGTTCTCGGCCTACACCTCGCTGGGGGACCTCGTATCCGGGCTGATGAAGGGGAACTTCCTCGCAACCCTGGGCGACCGGGCCTCGGGAGCGCTCGCCGTCTGCGTCCTCGTCGCCGCCGTGCACTCCGTGATCTACGGCGCGATGCACTTCGGCCGGCCGGAGACCCGCGAGGCGCGGGGCGTCCGGGCCGGGATCGGGCTGCTGCTGGCGCTCGACGTGGCCCCGCTGCTCACGACGGGTTACGTCGTCCTGGCCCTCGTCCCTCTCCTGGCCGTCGTCGGCGGCTGGAGCTGGGGGAGGTACAAGGGCTCGGAGGCGGACGCCGCCCGCTGGGGCGCCCTGGTCTTCGGCGTCCTGTCCCTGTTCGTGCAGGGCGTGGTCGCCCTGGTCATGAGCATCGCGGGGTGGCTGTGACCGGATACGCGTCCGCCCTCGGGTTCTTCGACCGGATCGCCGGCTGACCCGAGGGCGGACGGGTGGGGTCAGCTCAGCGTCTTGAGCGCCGCCGCGTCGTAGGCGGACAGCTCGTCCGTGCGGCCGGCGAGGACCTTCGCCGCCCATTCGGGGTCCTGGAGCAGGGCGCGGCCGACGGCGACCATGTCGTACTCGTCGCGCTCCAGGCTGTCGAGGAGGTCGTCGATGCTCTTGAGCGGGGAGCCCTCGCCGGCGAAGCCCCTGATGAAGTCGCCGTCGAGACCGACCGAACCGACGGTGATGGTGGGCCGGCCGGTGAGCTTCTTGGTCCAGCCGGCCAGGTTCAGGTCGGAGCCCTCGAACTCGGAGAGCCAGTAGCGGCGGGTGGAGGCGTGGAAGACGTCGACGCCGGCGGCGGCCAGCGGGGTGAGGATCGCCTCCAGCTCCTCGGGGGTCTCCGCGAGGCGGGCGTCGTAGTTGTCGGACTTCCACTGCGAGTAGCGGAGGATGATCGGGAACTCCGGGGAGACCGCCGCGCGTACGGCGGCCACGACCTCCGCCGCGAACTTCGTACGGGCGACCGGGTCGCCGCCGTACGCGTCGGTCCGGCGGTTGGTGCCCGCCCACAGGAACTGGTCGAGCAGGTAGCCGTGGGCGCCGTGCAGCTCGACGCCGTCGAAGCCGATGCGCTCGGCGGCGGCCGCGGCCTCGGCGAACGCGCCGATGACGTCGTCCAGGTCCTGCCGGGTCATCGCCTTGCCCTCGCCCTCGGCGCCGTCCAGGCCGATGCCGGAGGGACCGACGGCCGGGGCGTCCGCGTACGGCGCCTGGCCCTGCTTGCGGACCATGCCGATGTGCCAGAGCTGCGGGACGATCGTGCCGCCGGCCGCGTGCACCCCCTCGGCCACCTTCGCCCAGCCCGCCAGCTGCTCCTCGCCGTGGAACCGCGGGACACGGCTGCTGCCTCCGGCCGAGTCGTGGCCGACGTACGTCCCCTCGGTGACGATCAGACCGACACCGGCGGCGGCCCGGCGGGAGTAGTACGAGACCACGTCCTCACCGGGAACGCCGCCGGGGCTGAACTGCCGGGTCATCGGCGCCATCACGATCCGGTTGGGGACCGTGAGCCCGTTCAGGGCGATGGGACGGGAGAGGATCTCGGCCGCGCGGGAGGCGGGGGGCGTGGTGACGGTCACGTGGGGGGCTCCTCGTGGGTAGGTCGTATACCGGACGGTTCGTATACCGCACGGTATGTGCACGCGCATCAAGTGCACGTCTGTGCACAACGACCTGCCCGGCCGTACGCATTCCCGGTCCCGCGCGAGTGCGGTGTGACCCCGGACACGGGCGCCGGAGACGGGCACCGGAAACGCCCGAGGGCGGCACCCCTCGCCCACTGGCAAGAGGTGCCGCCCTCGGAAAGGACGGGCTGATCCGGGAGGATCAGAAGTCCATGTCACCGCCCGGCATGCCGCCCGGAGCGGCCGCGGCGGCCTTCTCCGGCTTGTCGGCGATGACGGCCTCGGTGGTGAGGAACAGCGCGGCGATGGAGGCGGCGTTCTGCAGGGCAGAGCGCGTCACCTTCGCCGGGTCGATGATGCCCTCGGCGATCAGGTCGACGTACTCGCCGGTCGCGGCGTTGAGGCCGTGACCCGGGGTGAGGTTGCGGACCTTCTCCACCACGACGCCGCCTTCGAGGCCGGCGTTGACGGCGATCTGCTTCAGCGGGGCCTCGAGCGCGAGCTTCACGGCCTGTGCGCCGGTCGCCTCGTCACCCTCCAGCTCCAGCTTCTCGAACACCTGGGAGGCCTGCAGCAGGGCCACGCCACCACCGGCGACGATGCCCTCCTCGACGGCCGCCTTGGCGTTGCGCACGGCGTCCTCGATGCGGTGCTTGCGCTCCTTGAGCTCGACCTCGGTCGCGGCACCGGCCTTGATGACGGCGACGCCACCGGCGAGCTTGGCCAGGCGCTCCTGGAGCTTCTCGCGGTCGTAGTCCGAGTCGGACTGCTCGATCTCGGCGCGGATCTGGTTGACCCGGCCGGCGACCTGGTCGGACGAGCCGGCGCCGTCGACGATGGTGGTCTCGTCCTTGGTGATGACCACCTTGCGGGCCTTGCCCAGCAGGTCGAGGGTCGTGTTCTCCAGCTTGAGACCGACCTCCTCGGAGATGACCTCGCCGCCGGTGAGGATGGCGATGTCGTTCAGCATCGCCTTGCGGCGGTCGCCGAAGCCCGGGGCCTTGACCGCGACGGACTTGAAGGTGCCGCGGATCTTGTTGACGACCAGGGTCGACAGGGCCTCGCCCTCGACGTCCTCGGCGATGATCAGCAGCGGCTTGCCCGACTGCATGACCTTCTCCAGGAGCGGGAGCAGGTCCTTGACGGAGCCGATCTTCGAGTTGGCGATCAGGATGTACGGGTCGTCGAGGGACGCCTCCATACGCTCCATGTCGGTGGCGAAGTACGCCGAGATGTAGCCCTTGTCGAAGCGCATACCCTCGGTGAGCTCCAGCTCCAGACCGAAGGTCTGGGACTCCTCGACGGTGATGACGCCTTCCTTGCCGACCTTGTCCATGGCCTCGGCGATGAGCTCGCCGATCTGGGTGTCGGCGGCGGAGATGGAGGCCGTGGAGGCGATCTGCTCCTTGGTCTCGACGTCCTTCGCCTGCTCAAGGAGGGCACCGGAGACGGCCTCGACGGCCTTCTCGATACCGCGCTTCAGGGCCATCGGGTTGGCACCGGCAGCGACGTTGCGCAGGCCTTCCTTGACCAGGGCCTGGGCGAGCACGGTCGCGGTGGTCGTACCGTCGCCGGCGACGTCGTCCGTCTTCTTGGCGACTTCCTTGACCAGCTCGGCGCCGATCTTCTCGTACGGGTCCTCCAGCTCGATCTCCTTGGCGATGGACACACCATCGTTGGTGATCGTGGGGGCGCCCCACTTCTTCTCAAGGACGACGTTGCGGCCCTTGGGGCCGAGGGTGACCTTGACGGCGTCGGCGAGCTGGTTCATACCGCGCTCAAGGCCGCGCCGCGCCTCCTCGTCGAACGCGATGATCTTGGCCATGTGAAGTGGTCCCTCCAGGACTGGGGGTGAGTCTTCGGACCGCGCCCGCGCCCGCGACGGACGGCTCGCCGACCCGTGGGTTTCTTGCCCCACCCGGCCTGCGGGCCTCACCGACCCGGTCCTTCGTTGTCACTCTCACCTTCAGAGTGCTAACGCCAATGATTAGCACTCGGCATGGTCGAGTGCAAGCGCCTCTCGCACTCCGGCAGGCCCCCCGGGCGCGCCGGAGCCGGGCCTCCGGGCCCGCCGGGGCCGGACCCCGGGCACGCTGAAGGGCTCGCACCCGGCGGGTGCGAGCCCTTCAGCAGAAGAACGGAAGAACGTCGCTGCAGTCAGTCGGCGCGTGCTTCAGCTGGTCGCCAGCCGGACCATGTCCGCCTGCGGCCCCTTCTGGCCCTGCGAGATCTCGAAATCGACCCGCTGACCCTCTTCCAGGGTGCGGTAGCCGTCCATCTGAATCGCGCTGTAGTGGACGAAAACATCCGCACCACCGTCGACCGCGATGAAGCCGTACCCCTTCTCCGCGTTGAACCACTTGACGGTGCCCTGAGCCATGCCTAACTCCCCTATTACTGGCCCTTGCACAGATCCACACTTCGCGGATCCGGGTCAGACCTCACCCCCCATTGGTTGGGGGCGTGCGCCGGAACGCGTCGACCGCGGCTGAATGTATCTGTCCAACTGCCGTCTGCAACAGGTCAATCGGACGAGAATTCTGGACGGAAGGGGTCCGGAATGTAGCAAGAATTCGGCCGAATTCAGGGCAAGTCGGGCCCCATAAAAGCCGCAAAAGCCGCATATAACCCGCACACTTTGGCTACTTCTTGTCGGGCTCGCGGTATCGAATACGGGGCCCCCGACCTGGAGATCGGGACCGCGTTCCCCAACTGTACCGCGCTCAACCACACAGAATTGCCCCCTCCGCTTCTCTCACGGAGGGGGCAATCAGATGAACAGTCGGTGATCGGCGTTACCGAAGGTAATGTTCGGTCATTCGATCAGCCTGTCAAGCAGACCGGCAGGTCAGCCACCGGCGACGGCCGGGATGATGGAGACACCCGCCCCGTCCGGGGTGGCGGTCTCCAGGCCCTGCTCGAACCGCACGTCGTCGTCGTTGACGTAGACATTGACGAACCGGCGCAGCTTGCCCTGGTCGTCGAGAACGCGCGCGGAGATGCCGGCGTGGTTCTTCTCCAGGTCGGAGATGACCTCGCCGAGGGTGGCGCCTTCGGCGGCGACTTCGGCCTGACCGCCGGTGTAGGCGCGCAGGATGGTGGGGATGCGAACGGTGACGCTCACGTTTTTTACCTCCGGTCTGGGCAACGCCCTATTTCTCGGGGGACTCAGGCGAGCCCGGCCTCATGGAAAGACTCCAGATTCGGGCGAATGGTCGCCGTGAGCCCGGTGCCCGCGACCGCGTCCAGCGTCTTCAGTCCATCACCGGTGTTGAGTACAACGACCGACTTCGCCGGATCAATCAACCCATTCTCAATGAGCTTCTTGGTGACTCCAACCGTCACTCCGCCGGCGGTTTCCGCGAAGATTCCCTCGGTCCGCGCGAGCAGCTTGATCGCGTCGACGACCTGCTCGTCGTTCACGTCCTCCACGGCACCGCCGGTGCGGCGCGCGATGTCGAGGACGTACGGGCCGTCGGCCGGGTTGCCGATGGCGAGGGACTTGGCGATGGTGTTCGGCTTCTGCGGGCGGACCACGTCGTGGCCCTCCTTGTAGGCCACCGACACCGGCGAGCACCCCTCGGCCTGGGCACCGAAGATCTTGTACGGCTTGTCCTCGACCAGCCCGAGCTTGATCAGCTCCTGCAGACCCTTGTCGATCTTCGTGAGCTGCGAGCCGGAGGCGATCGGGATGACCAGCTGGTCCGGGATCTGCCAGCCGAGCTGCTCGCAGATCTCGTACGCCAGGGTCTTGGAGCCCTCCGCGTAGTACGGCCGCAGGTTGACGTTGACGAAGCCCCAGCCCTCGCCGGCCGGATCGCCGATCAGCTCGGAGCAGAAACGGTTCACGTCGTCGTAGTTGCCCTCGATGCCGACGAGCTCGCCGCCGTAGATCGCGGCCATGACGACCTTGCCCTGCTCCAGGTCGTGCGGGATGAACACGCAGGAGCGGAAGCCGGCCCGGGCGGCGGCGGCACCGACCGCGCCGGCCAGGTTGCCGGTGGAGGAGCAGGAGAGGGTGGTGTAGCCGAAGGCACGGGCGGCCTCGACGGCCTGGGCGACGACGCGGTCCTTGAAGGAGTGCGTCGGGTTGCCGGAGTCGTCCTTCACGTACAGCCCGCCGGTGACCCCCAGCTCCTTCGCCAGGTTGTCGGCCTTGACGAGCTTGGTCCAGCCGGGGTTGATGTTCGGCTTGGTCGCCACGTCCGCGGGGACGGGCAGCAGCGGCGCGTAGCGCCAGATGTTCGCGGGACCCGCTTCGATCTTCTTCCGGAGCTCCTCGGTGTCGTAGGCCGAGAAGTCGTACGCGATCTCCAGCGGGCCGAAACACTCCTCGCAGGCGAACACCGGGCCGAGTGGCACCCGGTGACCGCACTCGCGGCAGCTCAGGGCGGCGGCGGGGCCGAGGTCTACGGTGGATTCCGTGGTGCTTGCAACAGTCTGCACAGCCATGTGAGGCGAGGCCCTTTCTCCTCATCTTCCTCACGACGCATTTCGCCGTGAGACGGATTTGGCACCTTCCCTAGCCGGGAGCCTCGCGAGCGATCGACACTGATCGGCGATCTACGAGAACCGACTGGAGGGTTGCCGGGGCTTCAACGGGCCGTTTCCCTCTGCCCCTCTGGATGAGCGGTATGTGGTTGTCAACGCCGGGTGACCCCAGGACATGCGATGGTCATCGGCGTTGTTCAAGACTGTAACCGAAGGCCAGGACAGTTGAGTGAGTCGTCCGAACCGCGAGATGGATCACACGTCGCCGTGTGGCCGTGACAGTGAGGAGCCGCTGACCGTGCTGGAAGAAGTCGAGCGCTGGCTGGCCACCCGCTCCTGGTCCGTAACCGATCGTCCGCTGCACCGGATCATGGCCGCAAAACGGTCCTCCGGGCAGACGGTCAGCGTCGTGCTGCCCGCGCTCAACGAGGAGGAGACCGTCGGCGACATCGTCGCGATCATCCGCCACGACCTCATGCAGCAGGTGCCGCTCGTCGACGAGATCGTGGTCGTCGACTCCGGTTCCACCGACCGCACGGCGGCCGTCGCCGCGGCGGCCGGCGCCCGTGTCGTGCACCGCGACGCGATCCTGCCCCGCATCCCCGCCGTCCCCGGCAAGGGCGAGGTCCTCTGGCGCTCCCTCCTGGTCACCACCGGGGACGTCGTCTGCTTCATCGACGCCGACCTGCGGGACTTCTCCTCCGACTTCGTCACCGGCATCGTCGGCCCGCTCCTCACCGACCCGGACGTGGACCTGGTCAAGGCGATGTACGACCGCCCGCTCGGCGGCGCCGCCGGACAGGGCGGCCGGGTCACCGAGCTGATGGCCCGCCCGCTGCTGAACATGCACTGGCCGCAGCTGGCCGGTTTCGTGCAGCCGCTGGGCGGCGAGTACGCGGCCCGCCGCTCGCTCCTCGAACAGCTCCCCTTCCCGGTCGGCTACGGCGTGGAGCTGGGCATGCTGGTCGACGCCCTGCACCTGGTCGGCCTGGACGCCCTCGCCCAGGTCGACGTCGGCGTCCGCAAGCACCGCCACCAGGACGGCCAGGCCCTCGGCCGGATGTCCGCCGCGATCTACCGCACGGCCCAGCTGCGACTGGCCCGCGGCCACCTGATCCGCCCCTCCCTCACCCAGTTCGAACGCGGCGAGGACGGCTTCGAACCGCGCACGTACTCCGTGGACACGGAGGAACGGCCGCCGATGGCGGAGATCGCGGAGTACGCCGAACGCAAGGTGGCGTGACGTCGCCGCAGGGCCGCGCACCGGGTGGCGCGTCTTCGCCGTACGGCCGTATACGGCGGCGCGTCGGGCCCGGCCGTACGTTTGAGCGTTTACGGGCCGGGCTAGGTTGACGCGTATGGCTTCCCCCATGGCTTCCACCGGCGGTGCCGAGGTGCTGGTCGCGTCCAACCGCGGCCCGGTCTCGTACGACCTGCGCGAGGACGGTTCGCTGCACGCCAAGCGGGGCGGCGGCGGACTGGTCTCTGGGCTGTCGGCCATCGGCCCGGACGCGAACGCGGTGTGGGTGTGCGCGGCGCTGGGCGAGGGCGACCGGGAGGCGGTGCGGCGGGCCGGGGGCGGCCGACTGCCGGCCCAGGACACCGGCGGGCAGCAGGTCCGGATGCTCGACATCGACGCGGACGTGTTCTCCGACGCGTACAACGGCATCGCGAACTCGGTCCTCTGGTTCGTCCACCACATGCTCTACCAGACCCCGCTGGAGCCGGTCTTCGACGCGGAGTTCCGGCGCCGGTGGGAGTCCTACCAGGCCTACAACCGCGCCTTCGCGGAAGCGCTGGCGCAGGAGGCGGCCGAGGGCGCGGTGGTGGTCATCCAGGACTACCACCTGGCACTGGCCCCGCGGATGCTCCGCCGGCTCCGCCCCGACCTGCGGATCGGCCACTTCTCCCACACCCCCTGGGCACCGCCGGACTACTTCCGGCTCCTCCCCGACGACATCGCGGCGGAGCTGCTGACCGGGATCCTGGGCGCCGACCACGCGGCGTTCCTGACCCGGCGGTGGGCGGACGCGTTCGTCGACTGCTGCCATGCGGTGCTGGGCCCGGGGATCCCGGCCGCGGATCCGTCATCGGGTGGGACCCGGATCGGGGTGCACGGGCTGGGGGCCGACGCGGACTTCCTGCGGAAGCGGTCGCACGAGCCGGACGTCGGCGAGCGGATGGCCGCTCTTCAGGAGGAGATCGGGGAAGGCCGGAAGACGATCGTCCGTGTCGACCGGACGGAACTGTCGAAGAACATCGTGCGGGGGCTGCTGGCGTACCGGCAGCTGCTCGACGACCACCCCGAGTGGCGGGAGCGGGTGGTGCATGTCGCGTTCGCGTACCCGTCGCGGCAGGACCTCTCCGTCTACCGGGACTACACGGCGGAAGTGCAGCGGGTCGCGGACGAGATCAACTCGGCCTACGGGACGGCGGGTTGGACGCCGGTGGTGCTGCACGTCAAGGACGACTTCGCACGGTCGCTGGCGGCGTACCGGCTGGCCGACGTGGCGCTGGTGAACCCGATCCGGGACGGGATGAACCTGGTGGCGAAGGAGATCCCCGTGGTGTCGGACGAGGGGTGCGTCCTGGTCCTGTCGCGGGAGGCGGGGGCGTACGAGGAGCTGGGCGAGGACGCGGTGGTCGTGAACCCGTACGACATCGGGGGGACGGCGGAGGCGTTGGCGCGGGCGCTGGGCATGCCGGCGGAGGAGCGGGCGGAGCGGTGCAAACGGTTGGCCGAGGCGGCTACGGCATTGCCTCCGGCGCGGTGGTTTCTTGAGCAGCTTGAGGCGTTGGGCGAACACTCCAGTTGACCAACGGGCCCCTCAGAAGGCCGAGGACTTCTGAGGGGCCTTCCCCGAATCCCCCTTTCGAAGAGTGTTGTCACCTCCGAACGACGCGAGCACGTCCCTGCGTTCTGAAGCCGAGAGCGTGCCGGTAGATCTCGGGCAGTCGATAGCGGCCGTCCGAGTCCCGGGCCAACGCGCCCGCCTCTTGGAGCACCTGGATGCCTGTTGCATCCAGGCCGACATCCTCCGCACCAAAGGGCATCAGTACATCCGTCGCATACCTGCCCAAACCAAGCAGCAGTTCACCGAGCCGCTTGTTTTCCTGATTGATCTCTCTGACCTTCTCCGAGCTGCACTCGGCCAGTGCGTTGCGCATAGCGATGGGAACAAGCAACCGGTCCTGCTGTTCATCTCCAGTGGAAAGTCCTGCGGCTTCCCTGAGGAAGCGCACCACATCCCGAGCTTGTACCTGATCGTTGAAATCGGCCAGTGCTGCCGGAACCCATCGCTCGGACCATGCCTCATGCGAACTGTCCGAACCAAGTTTTGCCCCCCAGAGCGGCCGCAAGGCTTGGGCGATCTCCTCGTAGGACAGTTCCATCAGGTCACGCTCGGGTTCACCGATGGCCTGAGCAGTCACGGAGACCCAGAGAGCGAGACGGAGTGCTTCCTGAGCGTCCCAGCGCAGCGCATAGGCCTCATAACGATCCAGAAACTGCCCAAGGTTCTGTCTGATTGCCCATGTCGCCAGGTCACGACGGACGAACACCACAACGCCGAGCGGACGTCCACGCAAGGAACGCAACCAGTCAGGGACCTCGACAAGAAGAGTCCGCAGCGCAATGCGCTTGGTCTCGCCCTCAAGCTCCTGAAGAAAGTCCTCAAGCCCGTCGAAGACGAACAGCAGCTTTCCCTGTTTGCCGAGTGCTAGCAGTTCCCCCTCGGCATCGAAATCCTCTTCCTGCGCTGCCTCATTGCCGCCGGCGATGGCCATGCAGCGCAGCCAGACATCGAGCCAGACGTATGGGTTGGTGCCGTTCTCGTGAGACTGGAGAGCCTTGTTAAGCATGCGGAGAATCTGGCTACGGGTAGCTCCCTGGCCGCCTGCAGCCCGGTCTCGCAACTCCTGCGGGCCGGTGCGCCCATCGCCTGTCGGCTGCTGCTCCAGGTTGGCCGGGTCGAGGATCGGCACCACGAGCGCGTCGTCCTGCACTTCCATCCCGGCCTTCCGGGCGAACTCGGCCCAACTGCCAGCCGCACACATCCGGGCGAACGTAAACGTCTTACCGGCGCCCTTCGCGCCGACCACGACAGTGACCGGCAATGAGGAGCGATGGTCACCGATCAAGCGACGCAAGGGCTCGGTGGAGAGGAAGCCCAGAGCGCCATCCAGACCAGTTCGTTCGGCGAAGACAAGTGCGGCAGCTCGCTCGCGCAGAGCGGATCTGCGCTCCTCCACGCTCTTTGGACCGTTCGCTGCACTGGCCACAGCCGCGCCCGGCTCTGGCTGAGGTGCCAACTCGGCGACTCTGTCGCCCAATCCGCAGCGACGTACGACCTCGACAACCTCGTCCCAACTACGCGGAAGCGCCAGGAGTTCGTCTCGGAAAGGACTGAGCAATGTAACTGTCACAGCCTTGGTGTCCACTGCCGCCAGCTCCGGGTCGGGCACGTCGTCTGTCGGCACCACCAGAATGGTGTCCAATGCTTGGGCCAGCGCCCCTTGAGCAGCCTCTGCCTCGGCGTCATGGACATCTAGGCGATATTGCGTGACCACCGCCGCGGGCGCCGGATCCTGGCCCAGCACCGCCGGAGACTTCGCCCCCAGCTGACGAATCATCCGTGCCGTGCCCTCCAGGGACTGACTGCTCAGTGTGGTGACGAAGACACGCTGCACACGAGGGTCGAGGAGCACCGGCGCCGACAACTCCGACGCACCCGCACGCAAGTCGATGATCACTGCGTCGAAGTCGCTGGCGGCCGCCACCTCGGCAAGCGACTCCGTAAGGAAATAGGGCGGCCGGTCGGGAGTAAGCAGGTCAACCGGCTCGATGCGAGGGGGCCCCAATCGCGACCGGCGCATGGCGGGCAGAATCGCGAGCTTTCCTGATCCAGTACCACCCACCACGAACTGGCCTGCCAGATAGCCGCGCACGATGTCGGCAACGGACATCACATCGCCACCACTCGTTCCGTGCAGGAGTGCAAGCACGTCCTCGTAGCCGATGTCGCACGTCCCCCCCTGGGCCTGGTGCATCCAGGTGATACCGGGCGCCTCCAGGTCTCCATCGACGAGTAGCACTCGGTGTCCTGCGCGGGCCAGGTGATCGGCGAGAGCCACTGCATGCACAGTGCGGCCCACCCCGCCTTTGAACGAGTGGAATGCGATCACCTGAACGTCATCCGCGAAGCGCTCGGATTGCGGGCGGGCAAGTGCGCGCACGAGATCAGCCGTCGTCCGGCGCTCCACAAGGCGAGGTACCCTGCGCTTCCGAGTACTTTCGGCCGATGGTTCGAGTACGACGGGAATGCCTTCAGCACCCAGCCCTCGCGGCCGGTCCAAGGCGAGAATCAACTCTCCCCGAGCACCGCTCACTGAACCGCGGCCGAATGCTCGATCCAACCAGGCACGGACCGTGTCCTCGGTCGTACCAAGCAGGACGGTGAGCACCAGCTGGTCCCACCAGGCGTCGGCCTCGAACAGCCACTGGGGCCAATAGCCTGACGTGGCCAGGTAAGCGAGGTGTTCATCGACATCCACCCAGGTGAAAAGACGTCCGGGTACGACATCCTTGTGGTTGCTCAGATCCACGTGTGCTGCCATGTCGCTGTTCACGCCGCCCTTCACTTCCGAGCCCCCGAGATCAAGGTTCGCAGAGCCCCCACCGCATGCTTTTCATCGTCGGCCTCCAGATCCGCACCGTAGCGCCATGCCTCGTGCAGCGCCTGAGGCTCCACCTTCTGCTGAGCCTGGCCGTTGATCCGAGGGCGGGCGCACGCCGTGAGTGCTCCCTGGGCCTCTGCCGACAGGTGGAGTTCCCGTGCGAGGGCACGCAAGTCATGAGTTCGCAGGTCTTCTGGCAGCTGCGCGGTGTCTCGCAGACTCATCCGCCGCATCAGCTCCGCCTTCAGAGCACACTCGGCACTGTAGAAAAGGAGCAAGCCGCCAGTCGCGTGATCGCTGCGGGCCACCAACTCCTCCCCGCCTTTCTCCAGACGCTCACTGCTCCGATTAAGCTGCCTGACACCGACGTCGACCATGCGGGTGATGTTACGGCGCCACACCGTCACACTGCGTGAATTCTCCGTCCATGGTTGCCATGCAGGCCAAGTCGCAACATCGTCCGATCACTCAGAGCATGTAGGACGCCAACCCCCGCAGCAGTCTGACCACTCCCTCCGGGCCGTCCACCACCACGTCCGCTCGGTCGGCCAGTTCTGTGACCTCTGTGCTGCCGCTGCATACCAGCAGGCCCGGGACGCCCTCCTCGCGGAGTTTCTCGACGGCGGCGAAGGCGGGGATGTCGCCCAGGTCGTCGCCCGCGTAGAGGATCGCGCCCGCGGAGATGTGCCTCGCGTACTCACTCAGCGCCACGCCCTTGTCCATGCCTGGGGGGCGGAGCTCCAGCACCAGGCGGCCCGGTTCGACGATCAGGGCGTGCTGGGTGGCCAGGTCGGTGAGGGGAGCGCGGAGGGTCTCGAAGGTGGCCTGGGGGTCGGCGGCGCGGCGGGTGTGGACCGCGATCGCCCGGCCCTTCTCCTCGATCCAGGTGCCCTGCGAGGCTCCGGCGCGGTCGAGGGCGGCCGGGAGCTCGGCGCGGACGGCGGCGATGCCGGGGTGCGGAGGCGGTGCGGTGAGCTCGCCGGTGGCCGCGTCCCAGCGTTCGGCGCCGTAGTGGCCGAGGACGACGAGGTGTTCCAGGCCGGGCACCCCGGCGAAGCCGCCGTACCGGACGGCCACCTCGGCCGGGCGCCCGGTGACGACGGCGACGGCGGCCACCTTCGGGGCGAGCGCGGCCAGCACCGGTACGGCGTCCGGGTGGGCCCGGGCCTGCTCGGGGTCGGCGACGATCGGCGCGAGCGTGCCGTCGAAGTCGAGCCCGACGAGCGCGGAGCCCGGCCGCGAGAGCAGCGCGGCAAGGCCGTCACGCCCAGCTCGCGTCCGGGGCGTCGGAAGGGGTTCCGTGATGTGGGTTCCCATACAGCCGACAGTATCGGCAGCGCCCCTTCAGGGGCGCGGGGAACTGCGCGACCAGCCCCCACCGGCCCGCAGGACTCCGGACGATGCCTCAGCGTTCCGAGCGGCGCGCATCCCGTACCCTCCGCAACCTGTTCACGGTCACCGGGTCGTGAGCCAGCGCCCGCTCGTCGTCCAGCAGGGCGTTCAGGAGCTGGTAGTAGCGCACCGGAGCCAGGTCCAGTTCCTCGCGTATCGCTCGTTCCTTCGCGCCGGGGCTCGGAAAGCCCCGGCGTTCGAGGGCGAGGACGGCCTGCTCGCGCGCGCCCAGTTCGTGCCGGTCCATGACGAGAACCGTAGCGCTCAGCCGGTCGCCGCCGCCGTACGGCTGTCCGCCTTCGCCGCCTCGGCCTGGAGCCGGGTGAGGACACCGGTCGGGTTGCCGGCCGGGCTCACCGCCGTACCGATCTGCTTCTTGATGTCGGCGCTGATGGCGGCCCAGGAGGTCTTGCCCGCGGGATAGAGCTCCGACGTGGGCAGCTGCTCCAGGAAGGGGCGCAGCTGCTTGTCCTCGGCCTGTGTGGAGTCCGTCATCGTCTGGGACGCGGACGTGGTGACGGGCAGCAGGCCGTACTCGCGGGAGAAGGCGAGGACGTTCTTCTCGCTGTAGACGTAGTCGAGGAAGTCGCCGACCTGCTCGGCGTGGCCGTTCTGCTTGAACGCCGCCATCCAGTCGGCCACGCCCATGGACGCGGTGCTGGTGCTCTGGCCGGCGCGGGCGGGCATCGGGACCGTGCCGAACTTCACGCCCTTCTTCTCGGCCTGCTTGATCAGCGTGGGGTGGCCGTTGAGCATGCCGACCTGGCCGTCGGCGAAGGCGGCGAAGGCGGTCGCGCGGTTCAGCCTGGCCGGGGCCACCGGGCCGGTCAGGCCCTTGCCGACCAGCTCGTCCTTGAGCCAGGTGAGGGTGTCGACGTTCTCCGAGGAGTCGATCGTGTACGTGCCGGTGTCGTCGGTGTAGCCGCTGCCGCCGCTGAGCAGCCACTGCATGGTCTCCGCCTGCGCCTCCTCGGGGCCGAGCGGCAGCGCGTACGGGTACTTCACGCCGTCCGCCGCGAGCGCCTTCGCGTCGGCCGCGAGCTCGTCCCAGGTGGTGGGCGGGGTGGTGATGCCGGCCTGGGAGAAGAGGGTCTTGTTGTAGAAGAGGACGCGCGTAGACGCGGCAAAAGGCATGCCGTACTGCGCGTGGTTCCACTGGCCCGCCTCGGCGAGCTGGGACGGGAAGTCGGCCTGGACCGGGATGGAGAGCAGGTCACCTGCCTCGTACAGCTTGCCGGCGGCCGCGTAGTCGGCGTACGAGCCGATCTGCGCCAGGTCGGGGGCCTTGTCGGCGGCGACCATGTCCTTGACCTTGCGGTCGACGTCCTTCCACGAGTAGACGGTGACGTCGACCTTCACGCCGGAGTGCTGGGCCTCGTAGGCCTTGACCAGTTTGTCCCAGTACTTCTGGGAGCTGTCGGCGGCGGAGTCCCCGTAGTCGGCGGCGACGAGTCTGAGGGTGACGTCCGAGGATCCCGTCGTCCCGCACCCACCGAGAACCGCCGTCATGCCCGTTGCGGACACCACCGCGATCATTCCTGCCCTACGCCGCCGCACGTCTACTGCCCCTGTCCAACTGTCTCGCCGTTCAATATGTCTGCCCCACAAGGTCTACACCACACAAGTGGACTAGACCTCTTGCGGGTCGGCGGGCCACACTGTTCCCGTGAGACATGTCATCGCCCTGGACGTGGGCGGCACCGGAATGAAGGCCGCGCTGGTCGGCCCGGACGGCGAGCTGCTCCACCAGGACCGCCGCGCGACCGGCAGGAACCGCGGCCCCGAAGCAGTCGTCACCGCCATCCTCGACTTCGCCGCCGAGCTGCGGGCGTACGGCGAGCGGCACCTCGGCGAGCCGGCGTCCGCGGCCGGTCTCGCCGTCCCGGGGATAGTGGACGAGGAGGCCGGCCTCGCGGTCTACGCGGCCAACCTCGGCTGGCGCGACGTCCCGCTGCGCGCCCTCCTCGCCGACCGCCTCGGCATCCCGGCCGCCCTCGGCCACGACGTACGCACCGGCGCCCTGGCAGAGGGCCGGCTCGGCGCGGGCCGGGGCGCGGACCGCTTCTTCTTCGTGGCTCTCGGCACCGGCATCGCGGGCGGCTTCGGCCTGGACGGCCGGGTGGAGTCGGGCGCGCACGGCTTCGCGGGCGAGATCGGCCACATCGTCGTACGACCGCAGGGTGTCCCCTGTCCGTGCGGGCAGCGCGGCTGCCTGGAGCGGTACGCGTCGGCGGCCGCGGTGAGCGAGGCCTGGGCGAAGGCCGGCGGCGACCCGGACGCGGACGCGGCGGACTGCGCGAAGGCGGTCACGTCCGGCGACCCGAACGCCGTCCGGGTGTGGGGGGAGGCGGTGGCCGCCCTGGCCGACGGCCTGGTCACGGCCCTCACCCTGCTGGACCCGCGGGTCCTGATCATCGGCGGCGGCCTGGCGGAGGCGGGGAGCGTTCTCTTCGAGCCGCTGCGGGAGGCGGTGGAGGCCCGGGTGACCTTCCAGAAACTCCCGTCCATCGTCCCGGCCGAGTTGGGCGACACGGCCGGGTGTCTGGGCGCGGGCCTCCTCGCCCAGGACCTACTAACGACGACCACTCCGGAGGTAACCCCCTGATGGCTGCGAACGAGCCGCACTACAGCGCCCCGTCAGGGGCGCGGGGCAGTGCTGAATTTGCGGCTGCCGCCGCGCGGGCGCGAGCAACCACTACGCACCCGCAGCCGGGGTCGAACGGTCTGATCCTCGACGGTGCCCGAACAGTCCTCCCCACCGGAGTGGTCGAAGATGCCCGACTCTCGGTCGAGGGCACCCGGATCACCGCCAGCCCCTCTGAGAACGCCCAGGTGATCGACCTCACCGGCCACTGGCTCCTGCCAGGCTTCGTCGACATCCACAACCACGGCGGCGGCGGAGCCTCCTTCAGCTCCGGTACGGCGGACCAGATCCTCGCCGGTGTCCGCACGCACCGCCTGCACGGCACCACCACCCTCGTCGCGTCCACCGTCACCGACGACATGGACGTCCTCGCCCGCCAGGCCGGTCTCCTCTCCGAGCTCGCCGAGCAGGGCGAGATCGCCGGCATCCACTTCGAGGGCCCCTTCATCTCCCCGTGCCGCAAGGGCGCCCACTCCGAGGCGCTGCTGCGGGACCCGGACCCGGCGGAGGTCCGCAAACTGGTCGACGCGGCGCGCGGGCACGCGAAGATGGTCACCCTCGCCACCGAACTCCCCGGCGGCATCGAGTCGGTACGGCTCCTCGCGGAGCACGGCGTGATCGCCGCCGTCGGCCACACGGACGCGACCTACGAGCAGACGGTGGAGGCGATCGACGCGGGCGCCACGGTCGCCACCCACCTCTTCAACGCGATGCCGCAGATCGGCCACCGCGCCCCCGGTCCGATCACCGCCCTCCTGGAGGACGAGCGGGTGACGGTCGAGCTCATCAACGACGGCACCCATCTGCACCCCGCCGCGCTCCAGTTGGCCTTCCATCACGCCGGCCCGGACCGGGTGGCCTTCATCACGGACGCCATGGACGCGGCGGGCTTCGGCGACGGCCGCTATCTGCTGGGCCCGCTGGAGGTGGAGGTCACCGACGGAGTCGCCCGGCTCGCGGACACCGGTGCCATCGCCGGGTCCACGCTGACGCTGGACCGTGCGCTGCGGCGGGCGGTGACGGTCGACGGGCTGCCCGTCGAGCACGCCGTCGCCGCCCTGTCCGCCAACCCGGCCCGCCTGCTGGGCCTCTACGACCGCGTCGGCTCCCTGGAGCCCGGGAAGGACGCCGACCTGCTCGTCCTGGACGCGGACTTCACGCTGAAGGGCGTGATGCGGAAGGGCGCTTGGGTGGTCGTACCCGAACTGTCCTGATCCCTCCCCCTGTTGAGAGACGGCGACCCTAGGCCGGTCGCCGTCTCTTTGGCATGATCGAGGCCCCCCGACCGACGGCACGGGCACGACACATGCGAGGGAGGTCGCCCGGTGATCCTCACGGTCACGCTGAACACCGCCCTGGACATCACCTACCGGGTCGGCGCCCTGCGCCCGCACACCTCGCACCGCGTCTCGGACGTGACGGAACGGCCGGGCGGCAAGGGCGTGAACGTGGCCCGGGTGCTGGCCGCGCTCGGCCACGGGGCGACGGTGACCGGTTTCGCGGGCGGGGCCACCGGACGGGCGGTACGGGAGCGCCTCGCGGATGTCCCCGGTGTCCGGGACGCGCTGCTCCCGGTCGCCGGGCCGACCCGCCGCACCATCGCCGTCGTGGACGAACTGACCGGTGACACGACCCAGTTGAACGAGCCGGGCCCGCAGATAGCCCCTGCCGAGTGGGGTGCCTTCCTCGACCACTACGAGGAACTGCTGCCCGGGGCCTCGGCGGTGGCGCTGTGCGGCAGCCTGCCGCCGGGGGTGCCGGTGGGCGCGTACGCGGGGCTGACAAAGACGGCGCGGGCCGCCGGCGTCCCCGTCCTCCTCGACACCAGCGGGGAGCCCCTGCGCCGCGGGGTCGCGGCCCGCCCGGACCTGCTCAAGCCCAACGCCGACGAACTGGCCGAACTGACCGGCTCCCACGACCCGTTCCGCGCCACCCAGGACGCCCGCCGCCGCGGCGCCCGTACGGTCGTCGCCTCACTCGGCGCGCAGGGCCTGCTGGCAGTCACCCCGGAGGGCCGCTGGCGCGCGGTCCTCCCGGCGCGGGAACACGGGAACCCCACGGGCGCCGGCGACTCGGCGGTGGCCGGCCTGCTCTCCGCCCTCGTCGAACAGCTCCCCTGGCCGGACCGCCTCGCCCGCGCGGCAGCCCTGTCGGCAGCGACCGTGCGGGCCCCGGCGGCGGGCGAGTTCGACCGCGCGGCGTACGAGAAGCTGCTCGGCCAGGTCACGGTGACCGGTGGGCCTGCGGCCGCCTAGTCCTTGTTCGTGTGCTTGCCCTGCCTCAGCCACATCTGGTCCAGCAGGACGTCGCAACTGTCGCCGCTCTGGCAGGACAGGGAGATGACGTTGGTGCCCTTGGTGAGGGTGGGGTACGTGTAGCTGGTCGTCCAGGCCTTGGTCGGGTCGCTCTGGCCCGTGTAGTTGTTCAGGGGGAACTTGCTGCCGAACGTCTTGCCGTTGATGGACAGCGTCATGGCCTGGTCCTTCACGGCGCTGTAGTGCGCGTAGACGGTGTAGAGACCGTCCGCCGGGATGCCGCTGACCGTCCAGGTGACGCCGGCGCCGGTCTGGCTGAAGTTGGTGACGTAGATGCCGCCCTGGGCCTTCGCGCCCTTGACGTCCGAGGCCGTGCTCGCACCGCCGTCCAGACGGAAGGTCTTCGCGTCGACCGGCGCGATGTCGCCCGACGCCGACACCGAGCTGGTGCTCGACGGGGACGGCGAGGCGCTCTGGGACGCGGACGTGGAAGGGGAGGCGTCGCCACTCGCCTTGTTGTCGTCCCCGTTGCCGTTCATCATCGCGACGCTGATGCCGATGACCACGGCGGCGACGACCGCGACTGCGCCGATGAGGAGGCCCTTGGTGTTCGGGCCCCGGCCGCGGCCCGAGGACGGCATCGGCGTGCGGGTGGTCGGGGCGGCGCCCGGGAAGGTCTCCGGGGCCTGGTAGGCCGCGTTCGGCTGCTGGCCGTAGCCGCCGCCGGGCTGCTGCTGCGGGATGGTCTGGCCGCCGTACTGCTGCGTCTGCGGTGCCTGCTGCGGGCCGCCGTACGTGCGCTCGCCGACCGAGCGCACCCTGCTGACGGAGTTCGGATAGCCGTAACCACCGGAGCCGGACGGCGGCTGGGCCCCTCTGGCCTGCCCGTCGGCGTACAGGTAGCCGAACGGGTCGTCGTCCTCGGGCGTGCTCGCGCCGTTGTCGCCGGGCGTCATCCCTTGGTACTCCTCAACAGGTGCGGGCGGATGCAATACAGGTATTGAGTGTCGAGCCTACCCGGTCCGGCTGAGCCAAACGGGTGACTCGGATCGCATCCGCGCGATGACCTGGGGATCATCCGGCACGGCGATGTGCTTTGGGACGAGATCGTTTCTCCACGTACATCCGCTCGTCGGCGGATTTCAGGACTTCGTCGGCCGTCATGCCGCAGTGCGCCCATCCGATGCCGAAGCTGGCGCCCACCCGGACGGCCCGGCCCTCGGCGCGGATCGGCTGGATGATCTCGTTGCGCAGGCGTACGGCGAGGTCCTGGGCGTCGGCCTTGCCGAGCCCGTCGGCGAGGATCACGAACTCGTCGCCGCCGAGCCGGGCCACCGTGTCGCCGTCGCGCACGGCCCTGCCGAGGCGCCGGGCGACCTCGATGAGGACCGCGTCGCCCGCGTTGTGCCCGAACCGGTCGTTGATGGACTTGAAGCCGTCGAGGTCGCAGAAGAGCACCGCGAGCCCCTTGGCGCCGTCGTCGCGGCCCTCCTCGGGGGCGACGGTGTGCACGTGGTGGTCGTAGCCCTCGTAGGACGGCGTGACGCCCGCGAAGTCGAAGCCGTGGCCGTTGGCGTCGTAGGCGGGGTGGCCGTACGCCGCGTCCAGGGATTCCAGGGCGCCGCCGATGTCGGCGCGCCGGCAGAGCCGGGAGGAGAGGCGGGAGCGCAGCTCCGCCGAGTTCGGGAGGCCGGTGAGGGAGTCGTGGGAGGCGCGGTGGGCGAGCTGGAGCTCGCGGCGCTTGCGTTCCTCTATCTCCTCGACGTGGGTGAGGAGGAAGCGGGGGCCGTCGGCGGCGTCGGCGACGACGGAGTTGCGGAGCGAGACCCAGACGTAGGTGCCGTCGCGGCGGCCGAGGCGGAGCTCGGCGCGGCCGCCCTCCGCCGAGGTGCGGAGCAGGGTGCCGATGTCCTCGGGGTGGACCAGGTCGGAGAAGGAGTAGCGGCGCATCGCGGAGGCGGGACGGCCCAGGAGGCGGCACAGGGCGTCGTTGGTGCGCAGTATTCGGCCGTGCTGGTCGCCGCCCATCTCGGCTATCGCCATGCCGGAGGGGGCGTACTCGAAGGCCTGCCGGAAGCTCTCCTCGCTGGCGCGCAGGGCCTGCTGCTCGCGTTCCAGGCGGACCAGGGCGCGCTGCATGTTGGCGCGCAGCCGGGCGTTGCTGATCGCGATCGCGGCCTGGAAGGCGTACATCTGCAGGGCCTCGCGGCCCCAGGCGCCCGGGTGCCGGCCGTTGCGCGGGCGGTCGACGGAGATCACGCCGAGGAGCTCGCCGCAGGAGCTGCCCGATATGCCGGGCGTGTACATCGGGGCGAAGAGCCGGTCCGAGGGGTGCCACTCGTCCTCGAAGCGGGGCGCGGGGCCGTCGGTGTACCACTGCGGGACGTCGTCGTCGTCGAGGACCCAGCCCTCGGTGTGCGGTATGAAGACGAGGTCGCCCCAGTTCTCGCCCATGTTCAGCCGCCGGTCCCAGGACTCCCGGGAGCCGACGCGGCCTGTGATCAGGGCCTCGGCGGCGGAGTTGCCGGAGAAGGCGGCGACGACCAGGTCGCCCTCGGCGGGGCGTACCAGGTTGACGCAGGCCATCTCGTAACCGAGAGCGGTGATCACGCCGTCGGCGACGGTCTGCAGTGTGTCCGCCAGGCTGCGGGCCGTGTTCATGTCGGCCATGACCTGGTGCAGCTGTCGCAGGGACGCAAGACGGACGTAGGGCTCCGACTCGGTCTCCATGCTCGCCCTCCCCCCGAGACCTCGCAGCGAATCAAGGGTCTGCTTCGGCGCTACTTTTCCCCGCCACTGAATCACAGCGCGCTGCCCACTCGGTACACAGGGTCAACAATTCACCCCCCTTGTGACTCAAGTCACAGGAGAACGTGAACAATTGAGTGGAGTTTCTGCGTTTTACCTGTGTGCTTACTGAACACAGCCTTTGTGGGCGTGCGCACATGATGCACGTTACGGCCTTTCGCCCGCCCTTGGTCCTAGGACTCGGCTCGGGCCGAAGGCCGATGCGGTGGCGCCGGGTCCGACACTAGCGTTTCCGGCGTGCTGAAGACTCCCTCCCCCGCCGCCGCAGAAGCCACCGGGCATGCTGTGGGGGTGAGCAACGAAGCGTTCAAGGCCGCGCTGTCCCGGCTGGCCGCCGGTGTGGTCCTGGTGACCGCGCAGGAGCCGCCGCTGGACCCGGACGACCCGCTGGCGCCGGCCGGCGAGGACGTCGGCATGACCGCCACCGCGTTCATGTCGGTGTCGCTCGACCCGCCGTTGGTGCTGGTCAGCCTGCGTGAGGGCTCCCGGATGGACGACCTGCTCGACGAGCAGCCGCGCTGGGCGGTCTCCGTGCTCACCGAGAGCCAGCGGCACATCGCCGGCCGCTTCGCGATGAAGGGCCGCATCAGCGACCGCCTGCTCTTCGAGGACATCCCGTACGTCCGGGGCGAGGCCAGCGGCGCCCCGCTGGTCGGCGGTGCCCTCGCGACGCTGGAGTGCCACACCGAACAGCGGGTGCCGGCCGGCGACCACACCCTCGTCATCGGCCGCGTCCTCACCGCCGAACTGCCGAGCACGGAAGGCGGCCCGCTGATGTATTTCCGGGGTCGCTACCGACAGCTGGGATGAAACCGCGCGGTCCGTTTCGGAAATTCCGCGAGCGTTACCGAACGGCCGTTCCGGAGCACGCGGATGCCTTCTGCGCCCGCCTCGAAAAAATAACCGCCGCAAATCCGACGGAGACCGCGCGGTCGGCTTTCTGACGGCCTTTCGTCACGGCGTCGGCACGCGGCCGGCGAACCGGTCGGAGGACAGGCCGAGGTGCCTACACGGGCGTGGCGGGTCGGCCGGCCATCAAGTGGTCGACGAGCGCCAGCAGCACGTCGCGGCCGTCCCCACGGTCACGGGCGTCGCAGAGCACCAGCGGTACCTGGGGGTCGAGGGCGAGTGCCGCGCGGATCTCCTCCGCGGTCCGGTCGCGTATCCCGTGGAAGCAGTTGACGCCGACGACGAAGGGGATGCCGCGGCTCTCGAAGAAGTCGATCGAGGCGAAGCTCACCTCCAGTCGCCGGGTGTCGACCAGGACCACCGCGCCCATCGCCCCGTTGACCAGGTCGTTCCACATGAACCAGAACCGCTCCTGGCCGGGGGTGCCGAACAGGTAGACCACTAGGTCGTCGCTGATGGTGATCCGCCCGAAGTCCAGCGCGACGGTGGTGGTGAACTTGCCGTTCACCCCCTCCAGGTCGTCCACGCCGACGCTGGCCCGGGTCAGGTACTCCTCGGTGTGCAGCGGGGCGACCTCGCTCACCGCGCCGACCAGGGTCGTCTTCCCGACGCCGAACCCGCCGGCGATCAGGATCTTCACCGCCAGGGGAGCCGCCGGAGGAGTCGTCAGAGGAGCCGTCAGGGGAGCGGTGTCCGTAAGGCCCGCCATCTGGTCAGAGCTTCTTGCGTAGTCCATCTCTCACCGCCTCGAGGATGTTCATGTCGGGAAGGCCGCCGGCCCGGGTGAGCGGCTGCGGCGAACGGGCCCACAGATAACCGGAGTCGACCAGATCGCCGATGAGGATCTTGGTCAGCGACACCGGGAGGCCCAGCTTGGCGGCGACTTCCACCACGGCCTTGGACTCCCGGCAGAGCCCGAGGATCGTCCGGTGCTCCGGCTGCATCCTGCGCACCGCGAGCGCCGCCTGCGTGCTGACCTCGGGCAGCGTCGTCACCAGGGTGATCAGCGTCAGATCCGCCCGCTCGGGGGTGGTGCGCCCGCTGGTGATCGTGTAGGGACGGACCAGTTGCTCGTCGGCGTCATCGTCGTCGAACCCCTCAGTCCAGTGCTTCATCCGGCTCTCCCCGCGTCATCGGACGGCGGAGTACGCGCGTCGGTGCCCAGCCGCTGGCCGACCTGCTGGACCAGGGTGTGCATCGCGACGCTCATCAGCTCGGCGTCGACCTCCTGGGAGGCGGTCACCGCCAGGTGGGTGCCGCGGCCCGCGGAGATCACGAACAGCCAGAGGTCGGCCATCTCGACGATGACCTGGTGCACCGGGCCGCCGCCGAAGAGCTGCCCGGCCCCGCGGGCGAGGCTCTGCTGGCCGGTGGCGATCGCGGCGAGCCGCTCGGCGTCCGAGCGGTCGATGGTCCGCGAACGGCTCATCACCAGGCCGTCGTCCGACAGCACGATGGCGTGCCGAGTGCCCGTGACCTGGTCGACCAGACCGTCCAGAAGCCAGTCCAGATCCACGTCGGTGGCCGTCGTACGCTGCGTCATTCTCGATCATCCGTCCTAGGAGAGCCGGTCCGGTCGGACGAGGCGGGCCCTTCACCGCTGCCTTCGCCGCTGCCGTAGCCGCGGCCGCGGCCGATGTCGTGGCTGAGGCCGATGTCGTCGTAGCCGATGTCGTCGTAGCCGGTGGCGCCACCGCCGCTGTCACCGGTGCCGTCGTCCGAGTCGTCCGGGTCGCCCCCGCCGCGGGCAAGCCGGGACTGCCGGGACTGCCGCTGGAACGCGCCGATCGTGGCCCCGGACCGGCCGGGCCGGTCGGGGAACGCCCAGAGATCCGCCTCGTCCGGTTCCTCCAGCCCCGCCAGTTCCGCCTGGATCTGGAGTTCGGGCGCCAGGCTGGCCTGGCGGACCCGCTGGGGCAGCGGCCGCGCCGCGGACGGCACGGACGGCACGGACGGGGATGCCTCGTCCTCGTCCGCCGACCGGAGACCGGAGGCGGTGACGTTCGCCATCGCGTGTCCCTTGGCGCGGGTGGGCAACCGCCCGCCCTCGTACGGCGCCCGCGGACCGGCACCGGCGTCGTGCGGGTGCGTCCGTGGACCGGGCATGTGCGGCAGCCCCTCCGGGGGGAGCGCGACCGGCTGGGGCTCCGTGGCGGGCTGGTCCACCACCACCTGGTGCGGCAGCAGCACGACGACCCGGGTACCGCCGAAGGCGGACGGCCGCAGCTCCACCCGCAGGCCCAGGCCCGCCGACAGCCGGGCGACCACGTACAGGCCGAGCCGTACGTCGTCGGCCTGGGTCATCACGTCGAGCTGCGGCGGCGCCTCCATCAGGGCGTTGGCGGCGGCGTAGTCCTCGGGCTCCATGCCCAGGCCGCGGTCCTCGATCTCGACGGCGACGCCCCGGCCGACCCGCGCGGCCCGCACCTCGACCGGCGTCGGCGGCTTGGAGAAGGCGGCGGCGTTCTCCATCAGCTCCGCCAGGATGTGCACCAGCGTTCCCACCGCCCGCTCGGACACCCAGGGCTCGCCCTCGACGTCGATCGAGATCCGGCGGTAGTCCTGCACCTCGCCCTGCGCGGCACGCAGCACGTCGAGCAGCCGGACCGGCTTGCGCCAGCGGCGCTGCGGCTGGCCGCCGCCGAGGATGACCAGGTTCTCCTCGTAGCGGCGCAGCCGGGCGGTGAGGTGGTCCAGGTCGAACAGGCCCTCCAGCACCTCGGGATCCTCGTGCGTGCGCTCCAGCTCGTCCAGTTTGCGCAGCTGGAGGCCGATGAGGATCTGGGTGCGCCGGGCGATCCGCTGGAGCAGCCGCTCGAAGCCTCGGTGCTGTTCGGCCTGGCGCACCGCGGTGGCCACGGCGCTGCGGCTGGCCGCGTTCAGGGCCCGGCCGAGCTCGCCGAGCTCGTCGGGGGTGGGTTCGACCAGCCCGACCTCGCGGTCCACGTCGACGTTCTCGCCGCGCTCCAGCCGGGACACCACGTCGGGCAGCCGCTGCTGGAGTTCCACGGCTTCCTCGCGCAGGGCGTAGATGCGCCGGCGCAGGAGGACGGTGAGACGCCAGCTGGTGATGATGACCAGGACCACGGCGAGCAGGCCGACGGCGCTGACGACGACCAGGGTCCACTGGAGCCGGCTGACGTCGTCGGCGGAGACCTTGTCGAGGTGCGCGACCCGGACCTGGACCAGGTTCAGCAGCCGCGGGCGGTTGGCGTCCAGCGAGGTGCGCCACTGGGTGTGGATCCGGCCGAGCTCCAGCTCACCCTGCGAGTGGTGGGGGCCGGCGACGATGACCTGCTCCTCCAGGCTGTGCTGGGTCTCCCACGACGTGGTGGACGTCGCCTTCTTGTACGCGTCGAGTTCGGCGCCGGTGAGGCCGAGGGCGACCCGCTGGAGCAGGTACTCCTGAGTGCCGACGGCATCGACGAACACGTCGTACTCGTTGACCTTCAGATGCCCGGTCTGCCAGTCGCGGCCGAGCAGGGCGTCCTCGCGCCCGATCCGGTCGATGGCGCTGTAGAGGTCGACCAGGGTGTTCGCCAGCAGGGCCGCACCGGCGTTGCTCCGGCGGCCGAGCGCGGTGAAGACGTCGGTCAGCGAGTCGATGGTGCCGCTGTAGTAGTCGAACGCCGCCTTCTGGCCGGCCGACCCGGTGTCCACCGCCTTGCGCTGCGCGGCGAGCCGGTCGAGATCGCGCACGGTGCCGGACAGGGCCGTACCGAGTCCCTGCTGTCCGTGCGAGGTGCTCTGGTCCGCCGCCGGGCGGAAGCCGGTCACCGCCTTGTCGGTCGCCGCGCGTGCGGCGGCCAGCCTGCCGCGGGTGGTGGTGCCGGGGTCGGCCAGCGTCTCCGCGGTGAGCCGCCGCTCCTCGTCGAGGGACTGGAAGAGGACGGACGACGGCCGGCCCAACGAGGTGGCCAGGTCGCTCTGGGTCTTCTCCGCCTGCCAGCGGGTGGCCAGCTGGTACGTGCTCAGGCCCCACAGGGGCGCGAGCGCGAGGCTCGGTACGACCACGAGGATGATCAGAACGGTACGCAGGGGCAGTCGACCGGGGCTGCCGCCCGGCCCGACCGGCTGTGAGAGAAGGTCAGCTGACGCCGGCACAGCGTCCGATGGCTGGTTCTCGACGGCCACACTTCCGGCCCGTCTACCCCCAAACCTGCCAAATCCGGTCACCTTAGGGACACTCCCCCCACCGTTCGGTGCATCCATGAGGAAAAAATCGCCAAAGTCCGGCGACTGGTGGCAGATAGTAGCCACATTGCATGAAGCCCGTAAGCGTTTTGCCTTCACCCCACGGATCCGCCGGGTGGCGCAGCGAAGTCCTGGCCGACCGGTCCGGAACCCTCGTCCGACCGCGACTGCGAACGGCCGACGACGACCGGCAGCGACCGACAGGCCCGTGCTCGATGTGGCGATGCTCCGCCAGCTGCCCGTCCGGTTCTCCGGCCAGTCGTCGCCCTGGCGCCACGAACCAGCCACCTGGCAGGGTTTCACCAGCTCAGATGCGGTAAGTGAGGTGCCGGGGCCTCATCCGCCGTCGCGGGTCCGGCTTCCGGGAGCGCGCAGTCCGCGGGCGGGCTCGGCGACCTCGTGGCCGAACACCCACGAACAGAACCTCGTTCTCGACTGCGCATGCCGAAAGGAGGATCGGCCGCAAGGCCGCAGGGACGGCGTTACGACCAGTCGCGGCCGGTCCGCCCCCGCTTGGTGTCCGAGCGCTGCTTCTTCTCCCGCAGCCGGCGTTCGTTGATCCCGCGCGGAATGCGCGTCGGGCGGCGCGGCTTGGGCGGCGGCGCGGTGGCCTCCGCGAGAAGCGCGGCGAGGCGTACGGCGGCGGTCTCGCGATTGCGCCACTGCGAACGGTGCTCGGACGACCGTACGACGATCACGCCGTCGACGAGCCGCCCCGCCAGCCGCTCCAGCGCCCGCTCCTTCCACACCGGCGGCAGCGCCTCGGTGTTCGCGAGGTCGAAGCGGAGCTCCACCTGCGAGTCGCTGGTGTTGACGTGCTGCCCTCCCGGCCCGGACGACCGCGAGAAACGCCAGTGGAGCTCGGCCTCGGGGAGCGAGACGGAGCCGCGGATGACGTAAGGACCGGACATGCCCCCTATGGTCGCGCGGCTGACCGGCACACGTCACGCGAATATCGTTCATCACCCGCTGGGTAAAGAAAGTAAAGCCGGCCGGAACTTTCGACACCTCCGAGACGTCCATCCCAGCAGGGAGAATCTGGTTCACCTCCAGACGGAGCTCACCAATCCACCGAAACCACCTGCGCTTCACAAACTGATGGGCTAGCGTGTGAGCCATGCAGACCACCCAAGTGAAGCGGGCATTCAAGTACCGCTTCCGTCCGACCGATGTACAGGCAGCCGAGCTGTCACGTACGTTCGGTTGCGTCCGGAAGGTCTACAACCTCGCTCTAGCGGCACGCACTGAGGCGTGGGCGCTGCGGCAGGAGCGGGTGAACTACAACGCGACATCGGCGATGCTGACGGCATGGAAGAAGACAGAGGAGCTCGCTTACCTCAACGATGTCTCATCTGTGCCACTACAGCAGACCTTGCGTCATCTTCAGGCGCAGTTCGCGAACTTCTTCACGAAGCGGGCCAGGTTCCCCAGGTTCAAGTCGCGCAAGAAGTCCCGCAGATCCGCCGAGTACACCACCAGCGCCTTCCGCTTCCGCGATGGGCAGCTGACACTGGCGAAGATGGCGAAGCCGCTCGACATCGTGTGGTCCCGTCCCATGCCCAATGGCGCCACTCCGTCGATAGTCACCGTGTCGCAGGATGCCGCCGGACGCTGGTTCGTGTCCCTTCTGTGCGAAGACCCCGATGTAAGGCCGTTGCCCCCCGCTGAGGCAGCCGTCGGCGTGGACGCCGGTCTTGACCACTTGCTGACTCTGTCCACCGGGGAGAAGATCACCAATCCCCGACACGAGCGGCGCGACCGCGCTCGTCTCGCCACAGCGCAGCGGGAGCATGCCCGCAAGGCGAAGGGGTCGGCGAACCGGGAGAAGGCTCGGCGGAAGGTGGCCCGTATCCATGCCCGCGTCGCCGACCGACGGCGCGACAACCTGCACAAGCTCACCACTCGACTCGTTCGTGAAAACCAAACGATCGTGATCGAGGATCTCACCGTCCGGAACCTCCTCAGGAACGACAAACTCGCCCGCGCCATCAGTGACGCGGCTTGGAGCGAGTTCCGGAGCATGCTGGAGTACAAGGCAGCCTGGTACGGCCGCGAAGTGATCGCGGTCGACCGCTGGTTCCCATCCTCCAAACTGTGCTCGAATTGCGGAGCCCTGCAGTACAGGATGCCGCTGCACGTTCGTACCTGGACGTGTACCGACTGTGGCACCACTCATGACCGCGACGGAAACGCCGCGAAGAATCTTCTGGCCGCCGGGCTGGCGGTGTCGGCCTGTGGAGCCGGTGTAAGACCTCAACGGAGTTCTCCGGGCGGGCAGCCGGCGACGAAGCAGGAACCCCTACGACGCAAGTCGTAGGAATCCCCCTCCTTCGGGAGGAGGAAGAGGCCAAACGGGTAGCTGTAGCTTTTAGGTCAAGGGGCAGGAAAACCTGCCTCCAGTAACGCCGTATACCAACGAGGGAAGGACTCCCGACCATGGCTGTAAGCCTCTCCAAGGGTGGCAACGTCTCGCTCACCAAGGAGGCTCCGGGCCTGACCGCCGTCACCGTGGGCCTCGGCTGGGACGTCCGCACCACCACCGGCACGGACTTCGACCTCGACGCCTCGGCGATCGCGGTCAACACCCAGGGCAAGGTCTACTCCGACGCCCACTTCGTCTTCTTCAACAACAAGCAGACGCCGGACCAGACCATCGTCCACACCGGCGACAACCGCACCGGCGAGGGCGCGGGCGACGACGAGGCCATCAACGTCAACCTGGCCGGCCTGCCCGCCGACATCGACAAGATCGTCTTCCCGGTCTCGATCTACGACGCGGAGACCCGCTCGCAGAACTTCGGCCAGGTCCGCAACGCCTACATCCGCATCGTCAACCAGGCCGGCGGCGCCGAGATCGCCCGCTACGACCTCTCCGAGGACGCGGCGACGGAGACGGCGATGGTCTTCGGCGAGCTCTACCGCAACGGCGCGGAGTGGAAGTTCCGCGCGGTGGGCCAGGGCTACGCGTCCGGCCTGGTGGGTATCGCCCAGGACTTCGGCGTCAACGTCTGACACGCGCGGCACGCTGCGCTGTGCGGGAGCCCCTGGCGTGACGCCGGGGGCTCCTGGTTTTCGCTCAGTGAGCCGACGCGAACGGCACGAAGGCCGCCCAGGCAAAGGGGGCCAGGGCGAGCTGGGGGCCGGGGGTGGCGGGCGTGTACTTGGAGTCGCGGATGTGGATGGTGGTGGGGGTGGGGGCTATTTCTAGGCAGGATTCGCCGTCGTTGCCACTGCTGTAGGTGCTCTTGAACCAGCCGAGGGCCACTTCCACGCAGCTGTCGCCGTCAGGGCCGTCGCTGTAGCTGCTTTTGAACCACGCCAGGGCGGAGGGCTCCCCGGCCGAGTTCTTGCGGATCATGTTTCTCCCAGCAGTTGCTCGATGAAGGCCAGCGACTCTCGGGGCGTGAGTGCCTGAGCCCGGATGGTGCCATAGCGCAGCTCAAGGATCCGCAGCTCTTTGGGATCGGAAGTCAGCCGACCGCTGTACGCACCGTCGGAGCGGCCCACTGCTGAGCCATCCGGGAACTTCAGCACCTCGATCTTTCCGCTCAGGCCTGGATGGGCTTCAGCGTCCGTCGGCATCACCTGAAGGGTGACGTTCCGCAACTGGCCCACCTCCAGCAGACGTTCGAGTTGCTGTCGCCACACCATTGTGCCTCCGACCGGCCGACGCAGCGTCGCCTCCTCCTGGACGAAGCTGAGCGCTGGTGCAGGCGAGCGTTCGAAGATGGACGCTCGGGCCATACGGGCAGCTACCCGCCGCTCCGCCTCCTCCGGCGAATACGCCGGCTGCCACGCCTCGAACAAGGCCCTCGCATGCTCAGGTGTCTGCAACAGACCATGAAGACTGAGCCCGACGTACACCCCGATCTCCACCGCCTGCCCCTCCAACTTGGCAAGCTCCCGCACCTTCTTCGGATACCGGACCCTCTTCACGTCCTCCCAGGTCGCCGAGATCAGCCCGCCCGCGCCCAGGACCTCGTCCGCCCTGTTCAGGTACTCCTGCCGGGGGATCCGCTTGCCGCCCTCCACCTTGTAGACCATGTCCTCCCCGTAGCCGACCGCCTCCCCGAACTCGGCGGCCCGCATCCCCACCGCCTCCCGCCGCAGCTTCAGCTGCCGCCCCACCGTCGCGATGACCGCCACTCCCCAGTCGTCGTCCGGGTCGACCTCCCAGCCCGGCTCGGTCACCTCGCCGCCGTCCACGCTCATCCCGCACCCCTTCGTGCCGTACGCCCGTACCCGCGACCGCCCTACCCGTACGAACGCTCCCGACAGCCACGACAGCACCGGACAAGCGCCGGACAGTCACCGTACGCAAGGACTTCGTCACTGTTCACGGTATGCATGCCCGGCCACGCTGAGTGACGTGAACGATGAAATCTCCACCCCCGTCCGCAACATGAGCCTGCGGTTCTCGCCCACGCCGCGTGGCGCCCGCCTGGCCCGTCTGCTGGCCGTCGAACAACTGCGCGCCTGGGGGCTGCCGTTGGATCCGGCGAGGCAGATCGTGGCCGAGTTGGCGGCGAACGCGGCGACGCACGGACGGGTGTCGGGACGCGACTTCGGCCTTCTTCTCTACGTCGTGGGAGACACCCTGCGGATCGAGGTCACCGACACCCGAGGCGACCGCCTGCCGCACACCCTCCCGCTCGCAGCGGACGCCGAGTCGGGCCGGGGCCTGGTCCTCGTGGCGGCGCTCGCCGACAAGTGGGGCGTGGCACCGGGGCTGTCGCCGCGCAAGACGGTGTGGGCGGAGATCGGGGTGTCGCCGTAGCCCGGGAACGCGGGCTTCGGTCGCGAGGGACGTCACCCCCAAAAGAACGAAACGGGGAGAAAGAACCCCACCAAGCCCCACCCCTCCCGCCCGTCGCGCAGAGTCACTCCCGCGAGTGAATATGCCCAAGTGGGCTGGATTTGGGGAGGGTTGCGTGCCCTACGCTCGGCGCAACAACCGCAGAAAAACTTCGGCCCCCGCCGGGACGGCAATCCCAGTGCGAGGGCCTGACCACCTAGGAAGCCAAACCCTTCCCGATGGATACGAAAAACCCTAGCGCGCCCTCGTGCGCCAAGCCCCGTGTTGCCGCCAAGAAACACCCGAACCGGGGGACCGGCGGCGGGCTCATTCACGAGAACACCCGGATCCACAACTGCGACAGCTGCGACCGAGGCTTCCGCGCCCCGGCCCCCGGCCTCTGCCGCGACTGCCGAACGGATCTCCCGAAGGCCACCTGGCCGGCGCCCTACGGCATTTCGCGAGCCGACCAGACAGGATGAATCACCCTTTCGTCAGACAGGACCTCTCGTGCAGCCCTCATTCACCGCGAACGGTTTTCTCCCTCTGGGCCGGTACTTCGTCTCCTTCGACGATGCGGAGTCCATGCTGGTCAGCGCCCCCGAGTTCGAGGAATCCGCGACCCGCACAGAACTGTGGGACGGCCTGCACAAGTACCTCGACCCGTTCCTCACGCTGGAGGACACCTACGCCACTGCCCTCAACGGCATTCCTCTTGTCCACAGCCTGTGGCTGGGCGGCAGCTTTGTCAGCGCCAAAGCCGATCCCGCGAACATTGACGTGACCGTCCTGATCGACACACGGGCCGAGCGCACCGTACGCGGGAAGCCGGGCTCCAAGTGGCTGACCACGGCTTTCCAGAGCAGATCCAGGATGCGGCAGAAGTTCGGCGTCTCACCGCTTCGCATCGGGTACCAGCCCGTTGCCCGCATTTTCGAGCCGGAACGCTTCACACCGGACGAACGGACATACTTCACACAACGAGGTGTGCGGGACGACTGGTGGCAGCGCTGCAGGTTGCCCGGCACGGACGACCGCTCGCCATCCGAGGAAGGTGCCACCCCGGCACGCGGCTATCTGGAGGTGCGACTGTGACCGGCGACAGCTGGCGTGAGCGCAGGCGCGCGCTCCAGGGAGACGATCCTGCCGAAGCCCAACGTGCTGCCCGCCTCCTGAACTCGTTGGGAACCGAGGAACGGGACGACGAGGAGATCGAAGCAGAACACAGAGCGAGCCGACTGGCGGCAGCACGTGAGTACGCACCGGACGCTCTGCTCGAAGAGGAACTCCAGCTGCGGCTGACCGGGCCGGACGCGGACGGCGGTGCTCTCCGCTTCCAGTGGGGCGACGCACTGCTCGAACCCATGGAGCACCTGGTCTCCGCCGCCGCAGGCACGCCGGTACAGCTGGAACTCACGGGCATCTCGGCAGGCAGCACCGTCGTACACGCCCGCCCCGTCATCACACCAGCCGAGTCAGCCCCTGGAGACGCTCTCGCGACGCCCCCCACGTCCGCTGCTTCCACGGGCCTCGGGACCCTCACCACACTGCTCGACGCGCTTGAGTCGCAACGCGACATCCGCGAGTGGGCGAAGCTCTTCGACGCGGTCGAAACGGTGTCCCGAGCTTTGAGCAGGTACGCGCTGGATCTGGGCGTGACCTGGTACGGCGCTGACGGCAGCCTGCGCCGCGCCCGCCTGACCGAGCAGGGCAGGAGCTACGTGAAACGGTTGCGGGAGACCAGGGATCGCGACCAGGAGATCACCATCTCCGGTCGCATCACCGAACTACGGGAAAGCGGCCTGGTGAAGGTCAAGACGGGTACAGCCAAGAACGCCCCCGCCTACGACGTCCGCTTCGAGGAACCTGACGAACTGCTGCGCATGCGTCCCGGGCTCGGCGACAACGTCCACTTCCGGGTCCGGTTCCGGCAGCAGCTGGACTCCATGGGCATCGCTCGGTCCACCGAGTACACCTATCTGGGACCAGCGGCGGAGCAGCCCCCACTTCCGCTTGAGCCCTGATCAGAGCGTCCGGAAAGCACCATGAATGCTGAGAGCGGCCCCGGGGACGCACTGATCCCACGCCCCGAACAGACCCCTGAAGCCCTGCGTTCGGCTCTCGCCGTCGTGGCGCCGGGCCTGCTGGAAAAGATGCAGACAACAAAGGACGAGGCTTTCGCCAAAGCCGTCGAGTGGCAGTCTCTGAGCCCGGTGCAGAGCTGGGTGCTGATCTGGGCCAAGGAGATCGAGATCGCCCGTCGGCGAGACCTGTCCGCTCGCTACGCCCAGGCTACGCAGGACCTGGAACACGAAGAGCCCGCCATCGCCCAAGAGGGCGAGGATGTCCTGCCGCAGGCGGTCGCGGCTCACACAGGCAAGCCGGATGTCGAGGACGAGGTCCAAGGCATCATGCGGCGCCCCGACGTGATGGTGATCTCCGAGGCGGACATGGAGACGGCGGGAACATTCGACCCCCGCACCGGCACCGGCGCCGTCCTCACCGACATCCACCCCACCCCCTACGGCCCGCGCTACGCGACCCGCAAGGACTTCGTCTACGGCGAGGACGTCACCATCGGCGAGTGGACCATCGCGACGGACGGCCTGCCCCGCTACCAGCCCTCGGGGCAGTAACAGTCCTGCGCCGAAGACGGCCGGATAGGTTGCCCGCATGATCCTCGCCCCCGTCCCCCTCACCCCCGACCGCGACATCCCGGCCCCGGTCCTCACCGAGCTCACCGCCCTGTACGCGTCCAACCGGGAGTTCCACGCCCTCAGCGGCGACTTCCCGGACCCGGACGACGTCCGGCCGGAGCAGGTGGCCGCCGGGTTGGCGGACGAGTTGGCGCATCCGGATGCGGAGGTGCTGCTCGCGCGGGCCGAGGGGCGGCTGGTCGGGGTGGTCGTCACGCTGGGCCGGCACCCGGATCCCGCCGACCCGGATCCGTGGATCGGGCTGCTGATGGTGGACGTGGGGGCGCAGGGGAAGGGGTACGGGCGACGGATCGCCGAGGGTGTCGAGGAGCGGTTCCGGGCGGCCGGCCGGGACGCCGTGCGGCTCGCCGTGCTGGAGAGCAACCCGAAGGGCCTCGCCTTCTGGACCGCCCTCGGGTACGAGGTGATCGGCCGTCGCCCTGATCTCGAACGCGGGCGGCCGTGTGCCGTGCTGCGCAAGGAACTGGGCAAGGAGCTGGGTACGGGCGGCGCGGGCGCCTAGGGTCGGGGCGGCTTGCCGTCGCCGTACAGCCAGTTCTTCCAGATGGTGGCGAAGTCCTTCCCGGGTGCCGCCTTCTCCACGTACGCGGTGAACTCGGCGGTGTCCGCGTTGCCGTGGCGGTGGGCGGCGGCCCAGCCCTGGACGATGTCGTAGAAGCGGTCGTCGCCGACGGTCCGGCGGATCTTCTGGAGGACCATGGCGCCGCGGTCGTAGACGGGCCGCTCGGAGATGTACGCGGCGCTCGGCGGTTTCGCCGGGGCGAAGCCCCAGAGGGTGGAGTCGTCGGTGGGGGTGGCGTAGAGCCTGTCGAAGGTCTCCTGGGCGGTGCGCCCGCCGTGGTCCTCGGCCCACAGCCACTCGGCGTAGGTCGCGAAGCCCTCGTTGAGCCACATGTCCCGCCAGGTCCTCGGGGTGACGGAGTCGCCGTACCACTGGTGGGCGAGTTCGTGGACGAGGGTGTCGGTGTCCGGGGCGCCGGGGAAGACGGGCCGGGTCTGGGTCTCCAGGGCGTACCCGAAGTCCTCGGGGCGGTCGACGATCGCGCCGGTGGACGAGAAGGGGTAGGGGCCGAAGTTGTAGGACTCCCACTCCATGATCTCGGGGAGCTTCGCCAGCACCGCCCGGCTCGCCTCCACCTGGGTGGGGTCGACGGCCGTGTACACCGGGAGGCCGTCGGAGAGGGTGGAGCGGGTGATCGTGTAGTGGCCGACGGCGACCGTGGCGACATAGCTCGCCATCGGCTCGGCGCTGTGCCAGGCGAAGGTCGTACGGCCGTTCTTCGTCGTCTCGCTCGTCAGCTCCCCGTTGGAGACGGCCTGGAGGCCCTTCGGGACGGTGACCGTGATGTCGTAGGCCGCCTTGTCGGAGGGGTGGTCGTTGCCGGGGAACCAGGCCATCGAGCCGACGGGTTCGCCGAGGCCGAGCGCGCCGTCGGCGGTGCGCAGCCAGCCCTCCTCGGAGCCGTCGGGGTCGGTGAGCTTCTGCGGGCGGCCCGAGTAGCGCACGGTCGTGCTGAAGGTCTCGCCCTCGGCCAGGTCGTCGTGCGGGCGGACGGTCAGCTCCTGGCCGGCGCGGTTCCAGCGGGCCTGCCTGCCCTCGACGGTGACGTCGTCGACGTGCAGGCCCTGCAGGTCGAGGTCGAAGGCGGTGAGGTCCTGGGTGGCGCGGGCGGTGATGACGGCGGTGCCGGTGAGGCGGCCGCCGTCCGGGTCGTAGGCGAGGGTGAGGCCGTAGTGGCCGACGTCGTAGCCGCCGTTGCCCGCCTTCGGGAAGTACGGGTCGCGGACGCCCGCGCCTCCCGGGGTGCCGTGGACCCCGCCGTCGCACGCGGCCAGCGCGAGGCAGAGCAGGGCGGACGGGAGGAGGAGCGGGGACCGGGGCACGCTCGTGATCGTAGGACGCCGTGACACCATCGGCATGTGCTCGACATCGGCTACGCCCTCTCCAACCGCTTCCCGGACCCTCCCCAGACGGACTACCGGCGGGTGGACGTCCACACCCTGCGTCACGACCTGTTCTGCGGGGACGTCTACCTCGCGGACACCAAGGCGGACCGGGAACTGTCCACAGCCTGGGGATGGGTGCCGGTGCTCGACTTCGCGTGGGCGCTGTGCGACATCGTGGAACGGGTGGACCGGGATCCGGCGGGGTCGCGGGCCGCCCGGCCCCAGCACGCGGAACTCGACTTCACCGAGTCCACCGACCGCATGCTCTTCGAGCGCCGCTTCGGCTGGGTGGACATCGAGGCGGACTGGATGCCGGCCGAGGAGCCGCCCCTCACCTTCTCCCACACCGAACTGCGCCGGGAGGCACGGGACTTCCTGCACGACCTGATCGCCGACCTCACCGACCTGCACGAGGACCTGGCCGACAACCCGGCGATCTGGACGCTCCAGGCCCGCTTCCCGAGGGTGTCGTAGCCCCCTGCCCGGCGGTTGAACGACCCACGGGTGTACGAGAGTTGACCGCCCGCCGAGGCGGAAGTGACAAGTGCGGCGGGAGTGGGCGGAAGGCGTTCCGGCTGTCCCGGCCGCTCATACGTTGATTCCGTGCGGACGCAGCGACAGGCAGGCGACAGCGGAAAAGACGCCTCTTCCGAGGCCTCCCGGACACCGGTCACCGCCGGTCCCGTCGACGCCGTGAGACCGGTCGGGCCCACGGAGCACGCGCTGCTCGCCCTCCAGGGCACCGCGGGGAACGCGGCCACCGCGCAGGCGCTGCGGGGTGCGAAGGGGAACGTGAAGGGGAGCGCAAGGGAGAGCGTGAAGGAGAGCGTGAAGGGGAAGGGCGTCGCGCGGCCGCCGGCGGTACGGAACCGGCCGGTGGCTCCGGTGGCCCCCATCGCCCCCATCACGGAGGAACACACCGCTCCCGGCCTGGTGCTGCCGCCGTACCTGATGGACTTCCAGGCCGCCGGGCTGTCCACGGCGTACGGGCTGACCGGGCACGAGTTCGTACGGAACGCGGTGGCCGCCGTCGTCGGGCACGGCGACGGCACGGTCGCCGACATCGCCGCCGAGCTCGCCGGCCGCCCCGAGTCGTTCTACGGGCAGGGCCGCGCCTTCACGGTCCAGGGCACGAAGGGCAAGGAGTCGTACGACGTCACCGTCACCCTCTCCCGCGCCCCCGACGACCGGCCGCCGGTCTTCCACCCCGAGGACCTGCTCGCCAACACCGTGCCCGACCCGGACGGGGCGCCGCTCGCCGCGCTGGACGACGCCGAGGGCAAGGACACCAAGGTCGACGTCCAGCACAACAGCGCCACCACCGTCGCGACCACCGCGAGCGGCGGGTCGAGCAAGGGCGCCGGCGGCATGGCCTTCGGCCTCGCGCCCGTCGTACCGGGGCTGTGGCTGGGCGGCGCCGGCCTGCTGAACGCACAGCCCTGGCAGTCCTCACGGGAGTCCCGCAGCCAGCGCAACGTGGCCGAACCGCGCGTGCTGCGCAGCGAGAAGGGCTCGGTCGAGGCGCCCCGCAAGGTGCGGTACGGCGTACGGGTCAAGAAGCAGGGTGCCCAGCACGCGGCACAGCCCGCGCAGACCTTCCACGGCTCGGGCACCCTCACCCAGCGCGTGCCCACCGAACACCTCGTCCCGGCCGGGACCGCGGCGCCCGCCGCCCCGCAGGCCGTCCAGCCGGACACCGCCCGGCGCGTCTCGCTCGCCGACTCCCTGGCCCCGGTCGCCGTCACCGACACCGCCGCCCCGCACCAGGGCGGCGGCGGGCTCTTCGACGCGGTCGCCTCCGTCCTGCATCCCTCGCTCACCGCACCCGGAGCCCCCGGCCGCAGCCGCCTCTACGAGGCCACCTCCACGGCGACCGTCCTGGAGGACATGCCCCGGCTGCTGCGCGACGGCGTCACCGGCGAGGACCTCGCCTCCAAGGACGGCAGCAGCGTCGGCAGCTACCGCCTGCACGCCGAGATCACCGGCATGTCCCCCGCCTGGGGCACCGGCGGCACCCAGCTGCGCACCCACCAGCAGACCCAGCACACGGTCACCGAGAGCGCGGGCAAGGGACGTGCCGTCACCGGCGGTCTGGGCCCGGCCATCGGCGTCGGCGCGGTCGGCAACGCCGCCGTGCTGCGGGGCACGGCCATGCCGGTCGCGGCGGCCCGCAAGGCGCGGTTCACGGTGGCCGAGCAGACCGTGACCAGCCGCCAGGGCGCGGAGGTCCGCGGCGACAAGGTGCTCTACCTCGCGACCGTCCGGTTGACGGCGGAGGGCACCGGGCCGCGCTCGGCCGAGATGATCCTGCGCCCCGGGACGCGGGTCGCCCGGCACTCGATGCGGGTGTGGATGAGCCTGCGGGCCGACGAGGCGCGCTCGCTCGGGCTGCCGCTGCCGCCGGGTACCGAGGCCGATGAGGATAAAAAGGACAAGAAAGATAAGAAAGACAAGAAGACCAAGGAGTTCATCGAGAAGCCGAAGCGGATCGACGAGAACGGCGACGAGACCGACGTCGAGCGGCACCTCCCCTTCGGCGCCATGGGCTCCAGCGTCACCCTCAGCCAGCTCGACACCAAACCCATGGTGCGGGCCGTACAGGAGCTGTTCGCGACCGATCCCCGGCTGGCCGGCTACCTGCCCGCCTTCGGTACGGACGCGGTGGCCTCGACGCCGGGCAAGGAGGAGGCCACACTCCAGCGGCGCAACCACCGCGAGCTGATGGCCGCCCTGTCCGAGACCAACCTGCGGGTCAACAAGGACCAGCTGACCACCACCGGCATCCGGGTGCGGCTGCGCCGCAAGACCACCCTGCACTCCCACGACGTGCAGCTCCGCGTCCGAGGGCAGCTCCGCGAGACCGGCTACCTCGGCGACACCGACGACTGGCTGGTCCGCAGCCACTCCGGTGTCACCGGCAACGCGCAGAGCGGACGCGGCAGTTCGCGCTCGATCGGCGGTCTCGCGCTCGCGCAGGCCAGGATCGTCCCCGGCATCCTCACCGGCTCGGCGCGCTACGAGCGGCACAGCTCCGGCACCCGCCGCAACCAGGCCGGCCCCACCACCCGCACGGACGTCCTCACCAACGGCTCCGAGAAGGCGAGCACCTTCGGGGCGGCCCTGCGCCTCGACGTCGACGTCACCATGACCTCCCGGCAGCGCAAGCTCGGCCGCGCCCTCACCCCCGGCTCCCCAGGCCAGGACGCGCCCGAGCCGAGGCAGCTGGCCGGGCTGCACCTGGACGAGCAGGACGTACGGCTCGTCACCCCCACCGAGTTCACCCTCGACGAGGAGGGCAAGCGGCGGCAGGACGCGGTGGGCGACCGGCGGCGGGCGCAGGCCGCGCGGCCCGAGCACGCCGTCACCGCCGAGGGCATCGGCGACCTGGCCACGCTCGTGCCCCGGCCGTCCGTCGGGCAGGCGCTGCGGGACTGGCAGCTGGTGGAGACGGTCGGCGACGGCCAGGCCGTCCGCGACCTCGCCTTCCAGCTGCTGTCCCGGGCCGCCGCCCGCAACAAGGGCGTCCGCGAGGATTCCGCGCTGCAGACGGAGGGGCTCGCGCCGCGGCTGGCGATCGAGGAGCGGTTCGGGCCGCAGGCCATCACGGCGTCGCTGCGGCAGGCCGCGTCCTCCGGGTGGGTGGTGAAGAACCTGCGCTATCCGCGCCGGCTCGCCGCCCTGAACGGGGCCGTGGGCACCCGGCTCACACTGACCAACCCGAGGTTCCTGCACCGGGGCGCGGGGCCCGGCACCGAGACCTTCGTGCTCGGCGGCCACCAGGCGGCCGGTCAGGAGGGGCAGGGCACCACCAGCACCTGGCAGTTCGGCGCCACCGGCTCGGAGAACGGTGCCGAGTGGCGCCTGGGCCAGGGCCTCTCCGGGAGCCGCACCGCCGGCGAGGGCGACTCCCGGTCCGCGGCCCTGTCCGGCACGGTCGAGCGCAACGCCCACACCCCGAAGAAGGCACCGCTCTACCTGGTCCAGTGCGACCTGCTCGTCACCATGGTCGCCGAGGTCAAGGTCACCGGCGGCGGCCCCTACGTGGCGACGGCCGCCCGCACCCTGCCGGCCGAGGCGGCGGTGTGGCTGACGGAGGCGCAGCTGCCGGCGCCGATCAGGCGCCGGCTGAAGCTCGACCCCGAGCCTGCCCTGATGTCCTCGCCCCGGCAGCCGGGACAGCGACCGGCGGAGAACTCCCGGGCGCCCGAGAGTCCCCGGACGGGCGAGAGCGCACGGGCGGCGGAGAGTTCCCGGACGGCCGAGAGCTCACGGGCGGCCGAGAGTTCCCGGGCGGGCGCCGAGCGCGAGGCCCGGGAGGGGAGCCGCGCCGCGGAGACGGCGACCGGGTCGACCACGGCCGCGCCGCCCCGCGCCACCGGCCCGTCCTTCGCCCGCGCGCTGCCCCTCGGCTTCGGCATGGTCGAGAACCTGCCGAACTTCGTGCCGCTGCTGGCCCGGCTCCGCACCCGCCTCGCGGAGAGCGGGCAGCAGGGTCTCGCCGACGACCTGCTGCCCCGGCGGCAGCTGGCGGACCGCAACGACAACGTGCAGCGACTGCTGCGCGTCCTGGACCGCGACGGCAGCGCGGGACTGCTGTCCGGCGCGATGGACGGCGGGGTCACCGTCGAGCTGTTCGACGGCCGCAGAACTCCGTACTGGGCGGTGTTCAAGGTCAACCGGCTGGGCGACGGCGCCTACGACGGCGCGGCGGACGACGGCCGGGACATGGAGTACATCACCGCGGCCGTGGCCCAACAGGCCGCCTCCCACGACGAGGGCGTGACGACCGGCGTGGAGGGGATCCTCGCCGGCTCCGGCAAACCGGACGGCGGGGTCGGGCAGCTGAAGAGCACGGGCGGTGGGGCGGGCCTCGGCGTCGGCTCGGGCGGCTCGCGGCGCTCCGGGACGGCGAGCCGCGGCCAGCTCGGCATGAAGACGGTCGCGGAGGCGAAGACCGCGAAGTCGTCGAAGGTACGGGTGCCGATCGAGGCGACCCTCGAACTGCACCGGGGCGACCGCCGGATCGCGCTGGTCTCGCTGGGCCGCCAGGCACTGACCCACCGCGTCCTGGACCAGGACCTGGCCGCCCTCGCCCGGCTGACCGCGCCCCGCCGGCGGCCGGTGGCTCCGGCTCCCGGTCCCGGGGACGACCGCCCGGCCGCGCTCGGCAGCTGGCGCTCCGGCGGTGTGCGGCTGCCGATGGAGGCACAGGTGAACGGTTTCCAAGGGGCCCCGCAGGTACGGGAGCTGGTCGGCTCCGCGGTCCGGGAGGCGGGCGGCGGCGACCGCTTCCGGGCCAAGGGCCAGGCCGCCGCGTACACCCTGCAGGAGGCCGTCTCCACCGAGTGGCTGATCGCGGCGCTGCCGCTGCTGACCTCGGCCGGGGCGGAGCTGCCGCCGGTGCACGCCACCGGGGCGGAGGGCCAGGACCTGCGGGCGTCCCTGCACGCGCGGCTGCGGGACGGGCGGGTGCTGGGCGTCGGCGACAAGATGACCTTCGAGACGGTGGGTCAGAGCCACCTGGACGCGCCCCGGCCCACCCAGACGGACGGTCTGAGCTCCGCCGACCACGGCAGGTCGACACGCGGGCTGGCGGGCGCGGGGCTGCTCAACGCCGACGAGTTCCGCCTGAACCAGCTGATGGGCAACGCCGGCGGCTCGGGCGGCGCGGCCGACGCGGCGGTGAACGCGTCGGGTTCGATGCCGCTGCACAAGCCCAAGTCCGCGTCGGTGCTGGTGCAGTTCACACTGGACGTGCGGGTGGTGGCGAGGGTGACCAACCGGGTGCGGTCGGGCCGTACCGGCACCGCCGTGCGGGAGCTGACCCTGCCGCGGCCGGTGGTGATCCGGATGCCGGAGCCGGTGGTCCGCCGCGTGCTTGCTGCGCAGCCGGACCGGCTCCAGGATCCGGACGACCATCTGGGCGTGCGGAAGGCGGCCGCGGCCACGCCCCAGGATTGAGGGTTTCGGCCGGTTCGCGGGTGCGGGTCGGTGGGGGCTGGTCGCGCCCACGCGGCGGCAGCCGCACATCGACACGGCCCCGCGCCCCTTGCGGGGCACGCTGTCGTCGGGGTTGGTCAATCCTCCACGCGGATTCCCAGCTGGGCCGCCAGCACCGGGGCCAGGTCCAGTAGTTGGGACGTGCTGATCACGGCCCCGGACAGGCGCTCCACACCGCTCGCGATGCCCAGTTCCGCAGCGCCCCGCAGGTCGACGTCCTTCATCGTCACCCCTCTGAAGTCCGCCGCCTTCAGGGTGCAGCCGGTGAACTCGACCCGCTCCAGGACCGCGTCGCCGAAGTCCGGTTCGACCAGCACGCACCCCTCGAAGACCACGTCTCTCAGCCTGGCCGTGCGCAGGTTGAGGTAGTCGATCTTGCCGCCGCGGATCACCACACGCTCCAGGACGGCACCGTGCAGCTGGGTGCCGCCCAGCCGGGCGTCGACCAGCTCGACGTCGCGCAGGGTCGCATCGGCCAGGTCGGTGCCGACTCCTCTCGCCCCCGTGAGGACCGTGTCCAGCAGGCGCGCGTGCCGCAGTCCCGTCTCGTCGAAGGCGCAGTCCCGCAGCGCGCAGTCCATGAACCGGGCGCCCGCCCCGTCCTGCCCGACGAAGTCCGCCTCCCGGAACTCCAGCCCGTCGTAGTCCCCGTCCGGCTCCAGCTCACCACCGCCCCAGGGCTCCAGCTCGGGCAGCCGCACCTCCGGCCGCCGCGCACTCTTCACCCTGCCTCCGCCGGCCCCACCGGCCGCTGTCCTCGCCATGCCCCCATAGTGCAGGCCCCCACTGACAATCCCCGCGGCCCGGGCGGGCGGGGAGAGCGGCCCGTCCTTGACCTCAAGTGCGCTTGAGGGCGAAGAGTCGGGGCGTCGGTCGCGTCAGCCATCGCCCGGGGAGTCCCTGTGCACGCCATCGTTCTGCATGCCTTCGGCCCTGCCGAGAACCTCGTCCACGAGAAGGTGCCGGACCCCGTGCCGGGTCCGGGCCAGGTGCGGATCGCCGTCGCCGCGGCCGGTGTCCATCTGCTCGACACCTCGCTGCGCCAGGGCCACCAGGGCCCGGCGCCCCGGCCGACCGTGCTGCCGACGATCCCGGCTGGCCCGCCGAGGTGCGCGCCCGCTCCGGACCGGTCACCGTCGTCCTCGACGGCGTCGGCAGCGAGGTCGCCCGGGAGGCCGTCGCGCTGCTCGGCGAGGGCGGCCGGCACCTCGTCTTCGGCTGGTCGGCGGAGGGGATCGCGCGCGGCGGCGGCCACTTCGTGGAGGGGGTGTCCGAGTCCTTGCTCGGCCCCGCGATGCTCCGCCGGACCGGCGGCCCCGACCCGCTCCGCACCCTCGAACTCCGCGCCCTCGCGGAAGCCGCCCACGGCCGCCTGCGGCCGGCTCTGACCCGCTTCCCGCTGGCCGAGGCGGCGACCGCACACCGTGCCCTGGAGACCCGGGCGACCATCGGAAAGGTGATCCTGGAACCGTGACCGGGAGCGGAGCGGCCGTGCCGTGAAGGGCCGCCGGGGTGCCGGTGCGATGCGGAGTGCGGGTCGTGGTGGGTTGCTCGCGCAGTTCCCCGCGCCCCTAAAAGCAACGACGCGCACGCCAACCTAGGGGGCGCGGGGAACTGCGCGACCAGCCACGACGGCGCCGCAGCCGCCCGACCGCGCAGCCCCCGCCCCCTCGGGCGATCGGATCATCCGGAATGTCACTCACCCACCCGGCGCTACGACCGTGCGTGAATCGCCTCATGGGATTTTTCCGGGGCCTCGGCAACAGGGTGTGGGCGTGTGTCCGCAGCGCCCCCGGCACGTACGTCTGGCTGGCGATTCTCTTCGTGACGACCGTCGCGCTGCACCACATGTCACCGGAGTTCGAGCAGCAGTTCCTGCGGCAGCGGTCCACCAACATCCGTGAGCTGTCGGACAACCCGGTGCGGGTGCTGGTCGCCAGCGCGATGTGGATCGACGGCGGGCACTGGGTGCCGTACGCCTTCCTCTACACCGTCTTCCACGCGCCGGCGGAACGCTGGCTGGGGACGGTCCGCTGGCTGGCGGTGTGCGTGGTCGCGCACGTCCTGGCCACCCTGATCAGCGAGGGCGCGCTGCTGAAGGGGATCCACGACGGCATCGCCCCGCACTCCGCGGTCAACACCCTGGACATCGGGGTGAGTTACGCGCTGGCCGGGGTGATCGCGGTGCTCACGTACCGGATCGTGGCGCCCTGGCGGTATCCGTACCTCGCGGCCGTCCTCCTCGTCTACGGACTGCCGCTGACCGAGTCGCCGACCTTCACCGACCTGGGACACTTCGTCGCCGCGCTGATCGGTCTCGGCTGCTATCCGCTGGTCAGAGGGCGTGGAAAAGCATGGAATCCGAAGGAGACACTGGCCGCGCTCAAGGGTTAACGTCCGCACATGAGCAGTTCGGCAAGCAGGTCGGCAGGCAGCGTCGTCAACGGCGGCATCTCCTTCTGGTACGCGGACGACGGCCTCCCGGCGGTACGGGAGCCGCTCGCCGGGGACACCTCGGCGGACGTGGTGATCGTGGGCGGCGGCTACACCGGCCTGTGGACCGCGTACTACCTGAAGAAGGCCGCCCCCTTCCTCCGGGTCACCGTCCTGGAGCAGAAGTTCTGCGGCTACGGCGCCTCCGGCCGCAACGGCGGCTGGCTCTACAACGGCATCGCCGGCCGCGACCGGTACGCCGCGCTGCACGGCCAGGAGGCCGCCGTACGGCTGCAGAAGGCCATGAACGAGACCGTCGACGAGGTTGTGGCGGTCGCCGCGGCCGAGGGGATCGACGCCGACCTGCACAAGGGCGGGGTGCTGGAGGTCGCCACCACCCCGGCCCAGCTGGCCCGGCTGAAGGCCTTCCACGAGCACGAGCTGTCGTACGGCGAGAAGGACCGTGAGCTGTACGGCGCCGGGGAGACCCGGGAGCGGATCCGCGTCGCCGACGCGGTGGGCGGCACCTGGACCCCGCACGGCGCCCGCCTCCACCCGGTGAAGCTGGTGAAGGGCCTGGTGGCGGCCGTGGAGGCACTCGGCGTGGACATCCACGAGTCCACCCCGGTGACCGAGATCCGGCCCCGGCACGCCGTCACCCCGTACGGCACGGTCAGCGCCCCGTACATCCTGCGCTGCACCGAGGGCTTCACCGCGAACCTCAGGGGCCAGAAGCGCACCTGGCTGCCGATGAACTCCTCGATGATCGCCACCGAGCCGCTGACGGCGGAGCAGTGGGCGTCGGTCGGCTGGGAGGGCCGGGAGACGCTGGGCGACATGGCGCACGCGTACATGTACGCGCAGCGCACGGCCGACGGGCGGATCGCGCTCGGCGGGCGCGGGGTGCCGTACCGATTCGGCTCGCGGACGGACAACGACGGCCGCACGCAGGACGCGACGATCGAGGCGCTGCGGGAGATCCTCGTGCGGTTCTTCCCCTCCCTGGCGGGTGTCGCGGTCGAGCACGCCTGGTCGGGGGTGCTCGGGGTGCCGCGGGACTGGTGCGCGACCGTCACCCTGGACCGTACGACGGGGCTCGGCTGGGCGGGCGGCTACGTCGGCTCCGGGGTCGCCACCACCAACCTCGCGGCCCGCACCCTCCGCGACCTCGTCCGGCTCGACTCCGGCCAGGCCGGCCGCACCGCCCTGACCGAACTCCCCTGGGTGAACCACAAGGTCCGCAAGTGGGAGCCGGAGCCCTTCCGCTGGCTCGGCGTCCAGGGCATGTACGCCACCTACCGCGCCGCCGACCAGCGCGAACGGCTCCACCCGAGCACCGAGTCGTCCCGCCTGGCCCGGCTCGCGGACCGGGTGGCGGGACGGCACTGACCCACCGCACCGCCCCTCCGGACACGGGCGCCCCGGGAAACCCGTTGAGGCTGTGTCACACCTGTGTGCGACCATCGCCCCAACATCCGTATTCCAGGGGGGAATTGATGGTGCACCCCGTGCCCGGCACCGATTTCGGCACGACGGCGAGAACCTGGCGGCTCACCGCCGTGACGGTCCTCGTCGTACCCCTGCTCGCCTCGCTGTTCACCCTCACCGGCGCCGGTTCCGCCCGCGCCGACGACCCGGTGTGCGCGCCGCTCGCCCTCGCGTCCTTCGGCGACCCGGGGGACGCCGTCGGCAGGGCGACCGTCCCGGCCCGCGAGAGCGCCTGCTTCACCGTGACCGTCCCGGCGGCGGGCCGCTACCTGGTGTCGCTGGACGACAGCCACAACAACGCGTACACGCAGATGTCCGCCGCGGACGGCACCCAGGTGGACTGCTACGACGAGCAGTCCTCCGAGCAGGGCCGCTGCCAGGTGCCCGCGGCCGGCACCTACACCGTCACGGTCGTCAACAGCGGCTGGGGGGACCCGGAGGACGCCCAGGTCACCGTCGTCCCGCTCGGGTCGGACACGTCGGGCTGCTTCGACTCCGTCGGCACCGGCTGGGACCTGCCCACGACCGCCCGGACCTCGGTGAGCCCGCTGGAGGTCGACTGCCAGGCCTTCCAGGGCACCCCCGGCGAACGCGTCCTGCTCTCCCGGGGCACCAAGGCCTACGGCGACGTGGTCGCCTGGATCACCGACGCGAGCGGGGCCCGTATCTGCCCGCGGATCACCGAGGACGACGAGGACACCCTCAGCTGCGTACTGCCCGGCGACGGCCCCTACCGGGTGCTCTCCCAGGTGCCCAGCGCTGACTTCCCCGCCACGTACACGGTCAAGGTGCGCTCGCTGTCCGACCCGCAGGGCTGCCGGACCGCGTCCGTACGCCCCTTCGGGAAGCTCACGGGCCTGGACTTCGGCGCCGACCCCTGCTTCACCTTCACCGTCGGCAAGGCGGCCGCCCTCCTGGTCCACGCGGTCGACGACGACTCCTCGGACCCCGCCCTGGTGTTCGACGCGGCCGGGAAGATCGCCTGCCGGGAGACCGACCCCTGCCGGCTGCCCGGCGCGGGCACCTACACCGCCGTCCTCGACGAGTCGTACGCCTTCGCGGAGGTCCACGACGACCTCGTCGTCCTCGACCGCGCCTCCGACTCCGGGTGCGTGACGGTCGGAACCGGCGTGTACCAGGGCCAGTTGAGCACGCCGGGCCAGTACGACTGCCTGACGCTGGACGTCCCGCAGGGCGCCCGGATCGCCGCGCTCACCCCGCTCGCCGCCTCCGGTGTCGACACCGACGTGCAGGTCCTCGACGCCGCCGGCACCGCGCAGTGCACCGCGACGGAACTGGCGAACGGCAACTGCGCACTGACCGGCACGGCCCCCTACCGGGCGCTGGTGCACACCGAGGACTCCGGAGCGGACGCGGTCGGCCCGTACACGATCGTCTTCCACCGCACCGACGCGGCCGGCGACTGCCCCGTGCTGCCCGCCGGCAGCTTCACCGCCGACGGTGCGAACGCCGCGTTCGCCACCGGCGACGGCGTCTTCTCCCGGTGCCTGACCATCCCCGCCGACGCCCACACCGGCGCCGAGGTCTTCCAGTTGATCGCCACCTCCGGCGGCGTAGCCGCACAGTTCTCGGTGCTGGACTCCACCGGCAAGCAGGTCTGCAACCGCTCCGCCACCACCAACGGCTGGACGGTGTGCGGGCTCACCCCGGGCCTGGCCCACACCGTGCTGGTCACCGGCCGGGACCAGACCGCCGGCTACACGCTGACCCGACGCGACGTCAGCGCGAGCGCCTCCGCCGCGGGCTGTGCGAAGACCGCGGCGGCCACGGTCGGCGGCCCGTCCCTGACCGGCGCGTACGGCGAACCCGGCACCCTGAACTGCCACCAGATCACCACCGACGCCGCAAGCGACGTCCTCCACGTCAACGTGCGGGACGCGCTGGGCACGGCGAACATCGCGGTGATCGGCGGCGACGGAAAGACCGAGTGCTCGTACCGCAACAGCGCCTGCGCGGTCACGGGTTCCACCACCCACCAGGTCCTGGTGCAGACCCCGGTCTCGCTGAAGGCCGCACCCGAGTACCACCTGGACGCCCTGCGCATCGCGACCGCCGACGGCCCCGCGCCCGAGTGCACCAGGGTCCCGTCGGTGTCGTACGGCTACGGCCCGGTCACCGGCACCCTCGACGAGGCGCACAGCGCCGTCTGCGCGGTCCTGCCGACCGCCGGCTACGACCGCTTCTCGGCCGACATCAAGGACACCACCGGCGCGACCGCGACGGCCGTACCGGCCCTGTACACCCCGGCGTCCTGGCGCAACGGCTGCACCTACTACATCGGCTCGAACGGCGCGGGCTACGACTGCGCCGCACTCGGCTCGTCCTCGGGGGCCACCCCGACGGTGTTCGTGCTCGGCCTGCCCGAGACCGCGTCCAGCACCGCCTACAGCGCCCGGCTGGCCTGCTCGTCGACCCTCTGCGGCACCGACAAGGAGAGCGTCACGGGGATCGGCCCGGCCACCGGCGTCAGCGGCACGAAGGTCAAGGTCACCGTCACCGGCACGGCCCTCGGCCCCAACACGGAGGTGCGGCTGAGCCTGTCCGGCAAGACCGTCTCGGCCAAGGCCGACTCGGTCGCCGCCGACAACCGCTCCGTGACCGCGACCCTGGACCTGACCGGCGTGGCGGCCGGCACCTGGAACGTCAGCGTGTTCACCACGTGCTGCGAGTACCCGCGCGGCGCCTTCACGGTGACCCAGCCCCAGCTGACCAGCACGGCCGACCCGAAGATCACCGGCACGGCCAAGGTCGGCGCCAGGCTCACGGCCACCACCGGCGGCTGGTCGACCGCCCCCGCGTCCTACACGTACCAGTGGAAGGCCGACGGCAAGGCGATATCCGGCGCGACCGCCTCGACGTACACCGTCCCGGCGGCCCTGCTCGGCAAGAAGCTCACCGTGACCGTGACGGCCGCGAAGAGCGGCTGGCAGAGCGGGTCGGCGACCTCGGGCGCGGTGACGGTCGCGAAGGGGGACGCGCCGAAGGCGACCAAGGCACCGACGGTCAGCGGCACCGCCAAGGTCGGCAGGAAGCTGACGGCGGCGCACGGCACCTGGAGCCCGGCGCCGACGTCGTACACGTACCAGTGGTACGCGAACGGCAAGGCGGTCAGCGGCGCCACCCGGTCCACGCTGACCCTGAAGGCGGCCCAGAAGGGCAAGAAGATCACCGTGAAGGTCACGGCCCACCGCACGGGCCACAAGGACGGCACGGCAACCAGCAGTGCGACGCGGACGGTCACCGCCTGAACGACGGAAGAGCCCCCGGGCCGGCTCCGCGCCAGCCCGGGGGCTCACTGTCTTCCCTGCCGCCTAGTCCCAGGTCCACGGCTGGCTGATCCAGTCACCCAGGAACTTCTCGCCGTCCCCGTCGTCGGCCACGTCTCCCTGGGCCGACATGGAAATGACGAAGGAACTTCCCTTGCGGCCTACCATCCAAGGGCCGCTGCAGCCTTGCACATAGGCGGACCGGTTCATACGGCTGGCATACCGGTTCTGGAATTGGCAACGCCCGGTCCTGGTCGCCCCCGCCCCTTCCTTCCACCCGCCGTCGATGATCACGTTCTTGAATGCCAGGCTCGGGTTCTTCAACGCGCGTCCGGCCGGACAGGAAATCCCGCCGGACGGTGGAAGCCCGACACTCAAAGTGCAGTCGGACGGCCAGTCGACCCGGAACTCCCACCGCCCGCGCACCTTCCAGGCCCCGTTGACCTTGGTCGTCGTCCACTCCAGGCAGACACGTTCGGACACCCTGGCCCACTGCGTCCGCGTCTGCCAGACCTTGCTGTTCGTGTAGTCGGAGCACGACGTCTGCGTCACGGGCTCGGCGGCCGAGGCCGACGTACCGATGACCGAAACACCCAGCAGGCCGAGCGAGGCCGCTAAAGCCAGCCTCTGGACAGGCTTTCGATCTCTTTTCGACATTATCCCCCCTTGCGTTTTCACCTACGGCATATTTCGCGCACCGAGGTGAACCCCAGAATGCCCATCATGATGCAGCACACATTCGCCGCGGAGAACGAATTACGTCGAAAAGATCCGGCCGGCGAAGGAGAATACGTCGATCCGCGGAGCGCGCGAGAGCGCGCGAAGAAGGCGCGAACGGCACCTGCGCACGCCAGGGCAGACGGCACTCCGACGGCCTGCCGGCATCGATGGTGGAGCCCCCTGTCGGATTCGAACCGACGACCTACGCATTACAAGTGCGTTGCTCTGGCCAGCTGAGCTAAGGAGGCCTGCACGTGGGTGTGGTGGTCACGCGCCTGTGCAGTGTACCCAGGTCCCGGACGGCGCCTGTCGAAAATTTCCGCGAAGTTCACACGCCTCCAGGTACTGACATACGGGGTGAACGCCAGGTACCGTCCAGAGCCAGTTCACTCGCGTGGACTACACCAACCACCTTCCTACAACGGATCGTCCGGCACGTTCCTGCCGGTAGAAGGGGGCCTCTGAGCCATGGCCACTGTCACGTTCGACAAGGCGACCCGGATCTACCCGGGTTCCACCAAGCCCGCCGTCGACGGCCTCGACATCGCGATCGAGGACGGCGAGTTCCTCGTCCTGGTCGGCCCGTCGGGCTGCGGCAAGTCCACCTCGCTCCGGATGCTCGCGGGGCTTGAGGACGTCAACGGCGGCGCCATCCGCATCGGCGACCGCGACGTCACGCACCTGCCGCCGAAGGACCGGGACATCGCCATGGTGTTCCAGAACTACGCCCTCTACCCGCACATGTCGGTCGCCGACAACATGGGCTTCGCGCTCAAGATCGCCGGCGTCAACAAGGCGGAGATCCGGCAGAAGGTCGAGGAGGCCGCGAAGATCCTCGACCTGACCGAATACCTGGACCGGAAGCCGAAGGCCCTGTCCGGTGGTCAGCGTCAGCGTGTCGCGATGGGCCGCGCCATCGTGCGTGAGCCGCAGGTCTTCCTCATGGACGAGCCGCTGTCCAACCTGGACGCCAAGCTCCGTGTCTCGACCCGTACGCAGATCGCGTCGCTGCAGCGCCGCCTCGGCATCACCACCGTCTACGTCACCCACGACCAGGTCGAGGCCATGACGATGGGCGACCGGGTCGCGGTCCTCAAGGACGGTCTGCTCCAGCAGGTCGACTCCCCCCGGAACATGTACGACCGTCCCGCCAACCTCTTCGTCGCCGGCTTCATCGGCTCCCCCGCCATGAACCTGGTCGAGGTCCCGATCGCCGACGGCGGCGTGAAGTTCGGCAACAGCGTGGTGCCGGTGAACCGGGAGGCCCTGCAGGCCGCCGCGGACAAGGGCGACCGTACGGTCACCGTCGGCGTCCGCCCCGAGCACTTCGACGTCGTCGAGCACAACGGCGAGGCCGCCGCCTCCCTGTCCAAGGACACCGAGGACGCCCCGGCCGGTCTCGCGGTCTCCGTGAACGTCGTCGAGGAGCTCGGCGCCGACGGCTACGTCTACGGCAGCGCCAAGGTCGGCGACGACCTCAAGGACCTGGTCGTCCGCGTCAGCGGCCGCGCGGTCCCGGAGAAGGGCGCCACGCTGCACGTCGTGCCGCGGCCGGGCGAGATCCACGTGTTCTCGACGTCCACGGGCGAGCGTCTCTCCGACTGACCCCGCGACCGGCACCCGCCCCGCCGGGGGCGCGTCACGGAAACAAACCTCTGACCAGGGTGAATTCACCCAGGTTGACGGAAAGGGCCCCGCAGCCTGCTGCGGGGCCCTTTCCGTTGCCCCGATCTACCCCGGCAACCGGGTGGTTTTCGAGCAGTGTGCGTCAACCCCGTACCCGAAACACGGCACTTCTCCATCCCCCGAACCGGTGACTAAATGTCGCCAAATCATTACCGCACGCTACCCTCACACGCGTGAAGCACTCCACCACCCCTCAGACGCGACGCGGCCACCGGGGCGGCCCTGCCCGCCGGATCGGCCGCACCCTCGCCCTTGTCCTGCCCGTCGTCCTGGTGCTCTCCGGGACCCTCGCGGTCACCCGCGTCAACTGGACCGGATCCCCGCGGAGCTCGGTGCTCACCGCGACCGACGTGACCGACGCGCGCGTCTCCTCCAAGGCCGTCGCCGAGGCCCCGCAGGACGTCCTGCGCGACCAGCTGATGACCGAGCTCCAGGACCGGAACCCGGGCCAGGTCCTGACCCACCTCCAGCAGGCGGTCAACGGCCACCCGTCGCTGGCCCAGCACTGCACGTCCATCGCCCGCGCGCTGGGCCGGGCCGCGGTGCGGATCTACGGCGCCTCGCGCGCCCAGTCGTACGCCCGCCCGGTCTGCGACACCTCCTTCGCGTCCGGCGTGCTGGCCGCGCACAGCTAGGGGAGGTCCTAACGCCCGTTGGGAAGTGGGTAACGGCTCCTTAAGGGGCCGCCCGCGGCCGGAAGCCGACCCCGGGGCGCGTCGTACAGTTCGGGCATGACCCATCCGAACGCCGCGCTGCGCCCCACTCAAGCCGTGGTCCTGGCCGGTGGCCAGGGCTCACGGCTTCGTCCGTACACCGACGACCGGCCCAAGCCGATGGTCGAGATCCCGGGTACGGGCACGCCGATCATCGGCCACCAGCTGACCTGGCTCGCCGAGGAGGGCGTCACCGACGTGGTGATCTCCTGCGGCCACCTCGCCGAAGTCCTGCAGAAGTGGCTGGCGGAGGCCGACCTGCCGCTCTCCGTCACCACGGTGGTGGAGACCGAGCCGCTGGGCCGGGGCGGCGGCCTCAAGTACGCGGCCGCGCATCTCCCCCACAGCGACCGGCCCTGGTACGCCACGAACGGCGACATCTGGACGCGGTTCTCGCTGCGCGACATGGCCGACTTCCACACGGAGCGGGACGCGGTGGCGACGCTGGCGCTGGCGCGGCCGCGGATCCCCTGGGGCGCCGTGCAGACCGACGGCTTCGGGCACATCACCGACTTCATCGAGGCGCCGCCGTCGACGTTCGAGATCAACGCCGGTGTCTACGTCTTCTCCCCGGAGTTCGCCGACATGCTGCCCGAGCGCGGGGACCACGAGCGGACCACCTTCCCCCACCTCGCCCGGAGCCGGCGGCTGGCCGGGTTCCCGATTCCCCAGGGGGCGTACTGGCGCGCGATCGACACGGCGAAGGACCTGACGGAGGCGGCGAAGGAACTGGCCGCGCTGGGGAGGTAGGCCGAGGGGGGTGGTGGCGGCCGGTTCGTCGGCTGCGGACGGGTGGGGGCTGGTCGCGCAGTTCCCCGCGCCCCTATGGGGGGCTAAGCGCCGTCGTCCACTGCGGGTCCGTCGTGGCTTGGCGCGCAGTTCCCCGCGCCCCTTACGGGGCGCTGCCGAACCGCTCCTGTAAGGGGCGCGGGGAACTG
>NZ_JBEYVI010000023.1:0-172292 GCF_040643955.1 Streptomyces sp. NPDC047061 | reverse complement strand
GCCCCCCGCCCTTCGCGGGGGTGCCCTCCTCCGCCCCGGCCCGGCTGCCGGCTTCACGGCCGGCTCAGGCGCCGAGGTGGCCGCCGATCGACCGGGCGACCTCGGGGTGGGCGAGGTACTCGACGATGCTGTGCGCCCGGTCCCGGGCGTTGACGACGGCGAGGTCGGACAGCCCGTCCGCCCAGTCGTCGCCCAGCGGGCATCCGATGGCCACCGCGTCGGTCGGGCACCAGGCGTTGAGCCAGTCCGTCACGATGTCCGGGCGCTTCGGCCCGCCGACGAGCAGCCTGCTGTACACGCTGTCCAGGCCGAGGGGACTGCCCGCGGTAGTCAGATGGACGCAGTTCACTCCGGGGGACAGCCGGGTGACGAGATCCAGGCCGACGACCGTGCCGAGGCTGTGGCTGACGAGCACGAGTTCCCCTGCGTCAGGCATCGTCTCCAGCACGCAGTCCAGGACCTCGTCCCGGATGCGCCGGTCGTCGAGATAGGCGGCCACGTCACGGAAGACCAGGGCGATGGCCCAGGCATCGAGGTCGCTCCTGGCGGCCAGCCAGCCCAGCCGCTTGTGCAGGGTCCCGACCAGGTCGTCCAGGCCGATGCTCTCGGTGGCCAGCTGGCCCTCCTTCGGCATGTCCCACTTGGTGGCCGCCTCGCCGATGATCTCCTCGTACACCGCGCGGGCGGTGGGGGTGACGGGTGCGACCGCCTCCGCCGCCCTGGCGGCCGGCGCCTCGGTGAGGTGGGGGACGGCCTCGTGCGCGGTCAAGGCCTGCACCAACCGGTCCCCGTAGTAGGGGAACCAGGCGTCCGCCGGGTCGACCGGAGGGAGCCCGGCGCGGACGAGCCCCTGGTTGAGTCCGGCCGCCCACTCGCGGCGCAGGTTCTCGGGCTCCTTGCCTTGCTGGGAGCGACCGTGCAGGAAGACCAGATGCCGTGTGCCGCCGAACGCTCCGTCCCGGGCGCGCAGGCCCGCACGCGCGGTGGCCTTCTCGGCGGCCGGGCCCGCCACCGCGACCGCGGGCGCCGGGACCGTCACCGGGCCGGCGGCGGGCACCGGAGCCGCCACCGGACCGGCGGCCTCCGCGAGGCGCAGTCCCGACTCCGGGCCCATCTCGGCCAGCAGCTCCCGCTGCCGGGAGGCGACGGGCAGGGCGGCGAGGTGTTTCAGGATGGAGCTGACGCGTACGCCCTCGTTGGACACCCAGTCGATGGCGTCGTCGCCGTCGCCGGGCTGCCAGACCTGTCCGTCACGGCGCAGGGTACGGCCCTGTCCGTCGGTCCTGGGCACCCCGCTGTGGTGGAGCGCGACGACCTCCCACTGGTCGTTGAAGACGGGAGAGCCGGAATTGCCCGGCTCGGTGTCCGTCTTGTAGTGGAGGAAGTCGTCGAGGCGTACCTGGAGCATGTTGTCGCGTACGGCGATCTCCTTGAGGCGTCCCATCGGATGGCCGACGACGTTGACCGGCTCGCCGATCACAAGCTTTCCCGGCTGGGCGCTGAGCCGGTTCCAGCCGAACGTGTCCCCGGCGGGCCGCAGGTCCGGGCCGGGGGCGACCAGCACCAGGGCGAAGTCGAGGCGTTCGTCCGTGACGAAGAACCCGTCCGGGTCGAGTTCCAGCCGTGTCGGCGGCTGGGCCGTGTTGTCGACGGTTACCTGGGCGTCGAACTCCACGAAGCACTGCCGGGCGGCTTCCGCGTCGTTGAGCACGTGATGGTTGGTCATCAGCAGGCTCGGCGACACCAGGAAGCCGGTGCCGAGAGGCAGCTCACGGCCGTTCTCCCGCACCGAGATCCGGGCGACGGTGCGTGCCGCGCGGGCACCGCGCGGCAGGAAACTCCATGCCTGCAGGTCCTTGGACACCCCGAGGATGCGTTCGTACGCGGCGGTCGGGGCCAGCGGTTCGGCCCGGACGGCCTCCACCACCATGGCGGCGGGCACCGCCTGCCGGTCGAGCAGCCGGGCCGCGCGCGCCGCGAGTGCCTCCTCCGAATCCGGGAAGGCGACCCCGGCGTCCTGCTGCTCCTCGACCGCCCGCCGCTCGTCGCCGCTCTCGTCGTACCGCGCGGCGGCCGCCGCGACCTGGCGCTCCCGTTCCTCGCGGAACCTGTCCGTCGCTGCCATGTCAGGTCACCGTCCTTCCGGCGGTGTGCCACGGCACGAAGGCGTTCGTCAGCCCCGAAAGAGCCGTACGCAGCTCCGGGTGGTGGCGCAGCAGCACCGTGATCATGCTGTTGTCGTCGATCCAGGCCATGCCGGCCTTGGAGTACACCTCCGGGGTGTAGTACTCGGTGAAGAAGCGGTCGCTGTTCAGCCGGCGTGAGGCCATCAGGATGAAGATGCGGAACGCCGTGTCGCTGAAGGCGAATCCGGCCGGCAGCTTCTCGGCGTACAGCCCGACCGAGAGGTCGACCTTCTCGATGTCGCCGTCGTAGAGCCGCTGGATCTGCTCGGCCCACGCCCGGTTCTCCGTCAGTTCCAGGAAGTCCGCCGCGGGCTTCAGCCGCAGCAGCCGCCGGAACTCGTTGTACCGGGGGACACCGAATTCCCGGGAGCGCAGGATGTCGGTGGCGGCGAGATCCTGCAGCTGCCCGTCGGGGCGCTCGAATTCCTGCAGGAACCTGGGGAAGTTGTGCAGGGTGACCAGTCCGGGGTGGAGCGTGCCGAAGCTGTAGAGCAGATCGGCCATCTCGGTGGTCTCCAGGACCTTCAGCGCCCCGGGGCCGGCGATGTCGCGGAGGGTGCAGTGGCGCAGGCTCGTGTCGTCGGCGGCGGAGCGCAGATGCCAGTCGTCGCGGACGAGCGGGTGCATGCGGTAGACGGCCACGAACTCCTCGGTGAGGGAGTACGGGATGCCGTAGTGGTCCGTCTCGCCGCCGGGTATGCCGCTGACGACCTCGCTGTCGCTGATCCGGCCGAAGAGATCGTGGACGCGCTCGCCCGCGATGCCCCACCAGTTGGCGCGCAGTGCCTTGACGGTGGTGGGGTGGCTGATCACGGCCGGAGTCCACTCCACGGTGTGGATCTTGGCGAGGAGCGCGGCGTTGACGAGCCGGGCGCGCTGGAAGAGTTCCTCGTCGTTCCAGGACGGGTACGCGCCGTGCAGGTGATCGCAGATCGCGTTGTGCTCACGGGCGAACAGGTCGTGCATCATGGCGAGGCCCAGCCAGAAGCCGGGGATGTGCGAGGGGTCCCGGGAGGGGTCCGAGGGGACCGGGGACTGCTCGTCGTCCCACAGGTGCAACTTGCCCAGCTTGCCGGCGCGCAGCAGGCGCTGCTCGGTCTCGTTCGTCCCGTAGATCTGCGACGCGTCCCACCAGTGGGAGGACACGTTGACGCGGGTGTCGGGCGTTCCGGCCGGCGCCTGCGGGTCGCGGGTCGGGTCGTCCGGTGTCCGCATGATCCGCATGGGGTGCTCCGGCCACGGGTCGTCGTCCATGAGGGGCACTTCCCAGGGCCGGTCCGTGGGGCTGGTCCCGTGGCTGAACCAGTCGCGGACCATGAACTGAAGCCAGGCGGCGACCAGCGAGTTGACCGATTCGGCGGGGATGAGCCCGTCGCGGGTGAGTACGGCGCGGCTGACCTCGCGCGGGTTCGGCGTGGACAGGACGTCCTCGGGTGCGGCCGGTGCGATCCGGTCCAGCGGGATGTTCCGGCCGAAGCGGGTGCCCGCCATGCCCATGCGGGGCTCGGCGAGGTCGTTGTGGCTGCCGTCGGCGGTCCGGTTCACCTTGTGGGTCTCGGAGGGAGGCGCGGGATCGGGCAGATTGACCGAGGGCAGCAGGCCGGTGTCGTGGAGGTTCTTCTGCCGAAGCCTGACCCGCAGTCCGAGGAGCGTCAACAGGCCGGGAACGACGGGCAGTCTGTCCCAGCCGATGCGCCGGTCCACGTATTCGGCGCCGGCGGTGAGGATCCGCCAGGGCAGTGACGTACGGTATCCGGCTGCGGAACCTTCCGCGGCGCGTCGTTGTCTGCTCATCGCGATACTCCTTGGGCGGTGGCTCTTTGGGCGGTCGCGAGGATGACGTCGCTCGCCTTCTCACTGATCATGTAGATGGGGGCGGCGACGAAGAATCCGGGAATGCGGGGGAAGACCGAGGCGTCGACGATCCGCAGGCGGTCCACTCCGCGCACCCGGAACTCGCTGTCGACGACCGCCGAAGGGTCGTCCGCCCGCCCCATCCGGCAGGTGCAGGAGGCGTGGTGGCCCCAGGCCTCGTCCTGCACGAAACGGCGGACGCCGTCGTCGCCGTCGATGTCCTTGCCGGGCCACAACTCCTCCAGAATCACGGAGCCGGCCCTGCGGTTCATCTGGCGCACGAACTCGACGGCACCTGCCATGGCTTCGAGATCCACGGCGTCCTTGTCCGTACCCTCGCCGAAGTAGTGGAAGTTCACCAGCGGGGTGTCCCGGGGATCGGTGGAACGCAGCCGCACCCGGCCCCCGGTGTTGTGGGTGCGGCTCTTGAGGATGGCCCAGGTGAAACGGTCCCTGTGGAGTGTCAGGTCGAGCGAGTAGCCGGGCCGGTAGCCCCGGAAGTCGAAGGGGCCGCCGAAGATGAACAGGTCGGGTGCGTCCAGCTCCGGACGGGACTTGCGGGTGACGCCGACGACGGCGCCGTTGGTCGTGTAAAGACCTTCGCCGCGCTGCCAGGCCCGGTAGCAGTGGTCCGGTTCGGTCCCGGGTCGCGGCGCGTGGAAGTCGCAGTCCTTGAGGACCGGGAACTCGCGGTCCATCCGGCTGACCACGCCGACCTCGTACCGGTCCTGGAGATTCGCGCCCACCCCTTGGAGGTCGACCCGTACGGGGATGCCGTGCCGCCGCAGCTCCGCACGCGGTCCGATGCCCGAAAGCATCAGCAGCTGGGGTGTGTTGAAGGCACCCGCGGCCAGGATCACCTCACGGGAGGCGAGGACCCTGCGCGGGCCCGGCGGCCCGGCGTGCGGCCGGCTCAAGGGGTCGGCACGGTAGGTGTGCGCGCCGTCCAGGTAGTCGACTCCGGCCGCGGCCCCGTTCCCGTCCAGTACGACCCGGGCCGCCAGCGCGTTCGTACGGACCACCAGGTCGTCCGGACGGCTTCGCTGTACGGCCTGGACCCGCTCGCGAACGGCGCTGCGCCGGCCGTCCGCCGTGGAGAGCGGGATCTGCCACAGCCCCTGCAGGGCGTGTGTCTGCGCCCGCCAGTCGTTGGGGTCGACGAACGAGCCGAACCCTTCCAGCGGGGACAGCGGCCGGTCGAGGAAGTCGGCCAGCGCGTCCTCCGCGGCCGCGACGATGACCTTCAGCAACTGCTTGTCCTGGACGGCCAGTTCGGGGTCGGCGAGGGCGGTCGGCAGCCAGCCGTCGAATCCGTGGCGTGCTTCGTTGCGGTAGCGGGCGCCCGTGAAGGGCAGGGCCTTCAGCAGCGCGGCCAGCAGCGGATTGGCGGGCGGCTCCTTGGGCCTCGGCCGGTAGGTGCAGCGTTCCAGCCGCTCGAAGTACCGGCGCATGGCCGTGCTCTGCCACGAGGCGTCGCCGGTCTCCTCCGCTATCGCGTCCCAGTCGCGGTTGTACGGATAGACGGTGATCAGCGCGTGATGCGCGGTACAGCCGCCGACCGTTCCGGCACGCGGGTAGAGGACGCCCCGGTCCGGGACCAGTTTGCTGTCGCGCTGTTGCTGCTGCTCGTCGGCATAGTGCCGGACGAAGTAGTTCCAGCACTGGACGGGGTCCTCGGAGGCGTCCGCGTGGAAGGCGGGCACCAGGTAGTTGTCGTTCTCCGGGGAGCCGCCCGCGTCGAGCAGCAGGGTACGCATGCCCTCGGCGGCGAGGTTGGCCGCCAGCGGTCCGCCGCCCGCCCCGGCACCGACGACGATGTAGTCGAAACCCGTCTCGGCCGGGGGATCGGCACCTGGTCCTCCCGTCACTTCCCCTTCCCCTTCACCGAGTTGGCCAGCGAAGCGGCGGCCAGGACCGTGTTGGCAGCCGAGATGAGGGTGGTCAGCACCGCGGTACGCGGGGGAAGCCGGCCGCTCAGGCCCAGCGTGGCCGCCGTCGCGGTGTCACTGCCGTGGATCAGGACGCCCTCGCGCAGGTCCTCCTGCAGTCGCTCGTCGCGGTTGGTCAGCAGATCGAGGCCGAGCAGGATCGTACGGATCCCGAAGAGCCGGAAGGCGTACACGGCTGCCGGGCTGGGCGGCTCACGATCGGGGTCGAGGCGCCGGATGAGCAGGTCGGGCGCGAGCAGTCCGGTGACTCCGTTGAAGAGCCGGATGCCGGCGAGTGCGTAGACCGAGACAGCGCGCGGCCCGGCTTTTTGGGTGGCCATCATGTCTCCTGAAGGTGCTGCGATTCCTGCGGTGACGGGAACCACCGCCGAACCCCCCGACGAAGAGGAAGACACTCCGGAACGCTCCAATTACCACATTATGGGCATCTCGGCTCCCCTGCACCTCGAGTCCCGGGGCTTCGCAGGCCCTGGTGGAGCCGGCGTGTCTCACGCGCTGCGGCTTGACGAGACACGCCGGCGGGCCGCCCGATCAGTCCCAGTGGATGTCGGCCAGGTCGTCCAAGGGCCTTCGCTCGGCCACCGCCTCGGGCACGAGCAGGTGGTCGCCCTTGTGAAGGGCGGTGGGGAAGCGGATGTGGACCCGTTCCTCGATCTCGTCGAGGGTGACCTGGAAGACGCGGAACTCGTCGAGGTCCAGGGCTTCGAGCTGGTCCAGGTTCTGCGTGAGCAGGAACGCCTTGGCCTTCAACTCACCTCGCTCGACGAAGGCGATGACCTTCCAGAACTGACGGGGGATCTTCTCGCCCCGGTAGACGCGGTCGTCGTCCTGGAGGACCGGTCCGCCGAAGACGCTCACCTTGAGGTCGTCGACCTCGACGTCGGCGAAGACGGCGTCCTCCAGCTCGCCCCACAGGCCGTTCTTGGCGCTCTGGTTGAAGTCGTCCAGCTGCGGGGTGATGTTGGTGTAGAAGAACGAATCGGTGTTCGCCTTCTGAGCCTCGGGCATGCTGCCCCAGATCAGGTCCGCACGGCGGGCGATGTGGCCGCGGTCGAGCCGGTTGGCCTCGTACAGCTCGTTCCCGACCTGCGTGTTCGCGGGAAGCCGCGGGTCCTTGGTGAAGGGTATGCCCGACCGGCTGAGCTTCTTGAGGCTCCCGCCGTCGATGTTCCAGCCCACCCAGAAGGGGAAACGCCGCTTCTTGCTGAGGGTCAGCGAGTAGTGCGTGTACGGGATGACCTCGGAGCCGCTGAGGCGTACGGCGTCCCCGCTGATCTCCGCGGTCAGCTGCGGTATGTCGATCTGCTCGCCGAGGAAGTCCGGGTCGTAGCCCTGCAGGGGCTGTACCTCCTCGGGGGAGGGCTGCCGCAGGGTGATGTCGAGCTTCTCGAAGACGGAGCTGGAGAGGCAGGCCAGTGCGTGGTCGTCGGGGTCCCCCGCGCTTTCGCCGCCGAAGTGCAGTCCGGCGACGACCTTGCCCGGCCGGCCGTTCTGCTTGAACAGCCACACCGCACCCGAGTCGCCCCCGCTGCTGATCTGCTGGTCCGCCGCCGGGTGCTCGTTGTCGGGGCCGATCTCGAAGCAGCCGATGATCTTCTCACCGACGTCGCCACCGTAGTCGATCTTGGCCATCGTCTGGATGCGGCGGACGATCCCGTGGGTGACGCCCGTGGTCCGTCCGCTCTTGACGACCTTGTCTCCCAGAGCCGCCTCGCCCAGCTCCTGGGGTGCCACGTCAAGTTCCAGGATCCTGGGATCGAAGGTCCGGCCCTCTTCGATGGTGGTCACGGCGCAGTCGCCGGCCGGGCCGAGGTGGGACCGCTTCAGGACGCCGAGGCGGTTGCGGGATATCTGGTTGTCGTCGAACCGGCCGGGCTGGACGACCTCCTCGCCCGGCTGACCGTCCGGGCCCTGCAGTACATGCCAGTTGCTGAGCACGTACGGGGTGCCGTCGGTCCGGTCGAACACGATGCAGCCGATGGTGCCGGCCGTGACCGTCACCCCGCCGACACTGGCCCCCGGGACGACGGGGTTCAGGCGGGTCTTTCGCGGAGGCTTCTCCGCCTCCGCGACCACGCGGAAGTGGGGCTGGTAGCTGCGTTCGATGACGTCGGTCGGCACCTCCACCCCGTCCACCGTGATGCTCTCCGGGATCCGGGTCGTGCCCAGCGCCTCGAGGGCCTCCGGCTCGGCTTTCCTGTCGACCGTGAACTGCAGCGCGATCTGTTTCCCTCGGGTGCCGTTCCTGAGCTTGTGACCGATCCCGACGGAGGACACGTTGGGGTCTGCGAGCAGGTCCGGACCGCGCGTGCGGATGTACTGCTTCAAGGACTCGATCAGCTTGTCCTGGGAGGACGCCGATTTCCTCGGCGCCGACGCAGTGCGGGTCTTCTTGTTGGTGGGCATGAAAGGGAGACGTCCCTTCGCGGAGGATGGGGAACGGCTCGCGCGATGCACCGCGGACCGGTCAGAGCGGGTGCGGTGTCGCTGCGAGCGTCCGCTGGCCACCATTTATCGAAACAGCAATGCAAGGTATATGTCTTGATATAGACACCCAAAAGCGGCACGGCCTCCGGCAGAGGGCTCAACCTCCTCGCTGCCTTGTAGGAAGTTGCCTCGCCGACGCGTAACGTGAAGCGGCATGAAGATCCTCATCAGCGCCGACATGGAGGGCGCCACCGGGGTGACCTGGCCGGGCGACGTGCTGCCCGGTGCGCCGCAGTGGGAGCGGTGCCGGCCGATGTTCACCTCCGACGTCAACGCCGCCGTCCTTGGCTTCTACGACGGCGGCGCCGACGAGGTCCTCATCAACGAGGCCCACTGGAGCATGCGCAACCTGCTCCTGGAGCAGCTCGACGACCGCGCCCAGATGATCACCGGCCGGCACAAGACGCTGTCCATGGTCGAGGGCGTCCAGCACGGCGACGTCGACGGCGTCGCCTTCATCGGCTACCACACCGGCGCCGGCATGGAGGGCGTCCTCGCCCACACCTACCTCCCCAACTCCGTCACCGGCGTCTGGCTGAACGACGTCCGCGCCAGCGAGGGCCTGCTCAACGCGCACGTCGTCGCCGAGTACGGCGTCCCGGTCGTCCTCGTCACCGGCGACGACCTGGCCTGCGAGGACGCCCTCGGCTACGCCCCCGAGGCCCGCAAGGTCGCCGTCAAGGACCATGTGTCGAGGTACGCGGCCGTGTGCCGGACGCCCGCCCGGACCGCCGCCGACATCCGCGCCGCCGCCAAGGACGCCGCCGGGATCGCGGTGCGCCACGAACCCGTGACCGGCGGACCGTTCACCATCGCCCTGGAGTTCGACGCCGAGCACCTCGCCCTGGCCGCCACCGTCGTCCCCGGCGTGGACCAGGTCGGCGAGCGGAAGGTGGCGTACACCGAGGGGACCATGTACGACGGCATCCGCACCTTCAAGGCGGTCACCACGATCGTCTCGGCCGCGGTGGAGGAGCAGTATGGCTGACCAGCAGGCACTCGACGAGGTCGTCCGGTTCACCTCCGAGCTGATCCGGATCGACACCAGCAACTTCGGCGGCGGTGACTGCCGGGAGCGGCCCGCCGCCGAGTACGCGGCCGAGCGGCTCGCGGAGGCGGACCTGGAGCCGATCCTCCTCGAGCGGACCGCGGGGCGCACCAACGTCGTCGCCCGCATCGAGGGCACCGACCCCGCCGCCGACGCGCTCCTCGTCCACGGCCACCTAGACGTCGTCCCCGCACAGGCCGCCGACTGGAGCGTCGACCCGTTCTCCGGGGAGGTCCGCGACGGGGTCGTGTGGGGGCGGGGCGCGGTCGACATGAAGAACATGGACGCGATGATCCTGGCGGTGGTGCGGGCCTGGGCGCGGGAAGGGGTACGGCCGCGGCGGGACATCGTCGTCGCGTTCACCGCCGACGAGGAGGCCAGCGCGGTCGACGGCTCCGGGTTCCTCGCCGACCACCATCCCGAGCTGTTCGAGGGCTGCACCGAGGGCGTCGGCGAGTCCGGCGCCTTCACCTTCCACGACGGCACCGGACGCCACCTCTATCCCGTCGCCGCCGGGGAACGCGGCACCGCCTGGCTCAAGCTCACCGCGCGCGGCCGGGCCGGACACGGCTCCAAGGTCAACGAGGAGAACGCGGTCACCCGCCTCGCCGCCGCCGTCACCCGCATCGGCGAGCACCAGTGGCCGCTCCGGCTCACCCCGACGGTCTCCGCCGCCCTCACCGAACTCGCCGTCCTCTACGGCATCGAGCCCGACCTCACCGAGGTCGACCTGCTCCTCGACAAGCTCGGCCCGGCCGCCAGACTGGTCGAGGCCACCGTCCGCAACAGTGCCAACCCGACCATGTTGAACGCCGGTTACAAGGTCAACGTCATCCCGGGCGAGGCCGTCGCCTTCGTCGACGGACGCTTTCTGTACGGCACCGAGGACGAGTTCCGCGCCACCCTCGACCGCCTCACCGGCCCCGACGTCGACTGGGAGTTCCACCACCGCGAGGTCGCCCTCCAGGCACCGCTGGACTCACCGACGTACGCCCGGATGCGCGCCGCCGTCGAGGAGTTCGCGCCCGAGGGGCACGTGGTGCCGTTCTGCATGTCGGGCGGCACCGACGCCAAGCAGTTCTCCCGGCTCGGCATCACCGGCTACGGCTTCGCCCCGCTCAAGCTCCCCGAGGACCTGGACTACCAGGCCCTGTTCCACGGCGTCGACGAACGTGTCCCCGTCGAGGCCCTGCACTTCGGCGTCCAGGTCCTGGACCGCTTCCTGCGCACGGCGTAGCACGGAGTAGCACCGAACAGCACGGAGCAGCACGGCTCAGGCGAGGAGGAGAGAACGTGGAGACGAAGGCGTACGGCTCGTGGCCCTCACCCATCGACGCGGCCCTGGCCGCCGCGCACGACGGCTTCGCCGAGTGGGTGGGCTTCGTCGGCGACGAGCCCTGGTGGACCGAGCCCCGGCCCGCGGAGGGCGGCCGCCGGACCCTGGTACGCGGCAGCACCGGGGAGTCCGTGCTGTCCGCGCCGTGGAACGTGCGCAGCCGGGTCATCGAGTACGGCGGACAGCCCTGGGCCGGTGCCGTGCCCGACGGCGACGGTCAACCGCTGCTCGTCTTCGTCCACTTCGACGACCAGCGGCTGTACCTGTACCGGCCCGGCGAGGCACCCCGGCCGCTGACCCCGCCCGGACCCCGCTGGGCCGACCCGAAGTTGCTGCTGGACCGGGGTGAAGTCTGGTGCGTCCTGGAGGAGTTCACCGGGGCCGCGCCCACCGACGTACGGCGGGTGCTCGCCGCCGTGCCGCTGGACGGGTCGGCCGCCGACGACCGGGCCGCCGTGCGCGAACTCACCGACGGCCGGCACCGGTTCGTCACCGGACCGCGCCTGACGCACGACGGGCGCCGGGCTGCCTGGCTCGCCTGGGACCATCCCCGGATGCCGTGGGACGGCACCGAACTGCTGGTCGGCGAGGTCGCCGCCGACGGCACCCTGCACGCGGTCCGCACCGTGGCCGGCGGTCCCACGGAGGCCGTCGCACAGGTGGACTGGTCCGCGGACGACCGGCTGCTGTACACCAGCGACCGCAGCGGCTGGTGGAACCTGTACCGCGACGACGTCCCTCTGTGTCCGCGCGCGGAGGAGTTCGCGGGGCCGCTCTGGCGGCTCGGCCAGAGGTGGTTCGCGCCGCTGGACAACGGGCTGATCGCCGTCCTGCACGGCCGCGGGCCGCTGGCACTCGGGATACTCGATCCGGAGACCGGCGAGATCGCCGACGCCGCCGGACCGTGGACCGAGTACTCCGCCACCCTCGCCATGCACGGTACCCGCGTGCTCGCGGTCGGTGCCGGCCCGCGCACCGCCCACGAGGTCGTGGAACTCGACACCGCCTCCGGTCGCACCCGGGTCGTCGGCACCCCGCACCGGGACCCGGTGGACCCCGCCCACTACCCCGAGCCGCAGGTCCGAACCTTCGCCGGTCCCGGCGGCCGCGAGGTGCACGCCCACGTCCACCCGCCCCACCACCCCGGCCACACCGCGCCCGAGGGCGAGCTGCCGCCGTTCGTCGTCTGGGCGCACGGCGGCCCCACCGGCAGGACTCCGCTCGTCCTCGACCTCGCGATCGCCTACTTCACCTCCCGGGGCATCGGCGTCGCCGAGGTCAACTACGGCGGCTCCACCGGGTACGGGCGGGAGTACCGGAATCGGCTGCGCGAGCAGTGGGGCGTGGTCGACGTCGAGGACTGCGCGGCCGTCGCGCTCGCCCTCGCCGAGGAGGGCACCGCCGACCGCGCCAGGCTCGCGATCCGCGGCGGCAGCGCCGGCGGCTGGACCGCCGCCGCCTCCCTGACCGGCACCGACGTCTACGCCTGCGGCACCATCTCCTACCCCGTCCTCGACCTGACCAGCTGGGGTGCGGGGGAGACCCACGACTTCGAGTCCCAGTACCTGGAATCCCTGATCGGCCCGCTGGCCGAGGTCCCCGAACGGTACGTCGAGCGGTCGCCCAGCGAACACGTGGACCGGCTCACCGCGCCCTTCCTGCTGCTCCAGGGACTGGACGACGTGATCTGCCCGCCCACGCAGTGCGAGCGCTTCCTCGCCCGGCTCGACGGCCGCCCGGTGCCGCACGCGTACCTCACCTTCGCGGGCGAGGGCCACGGCTTCCGGCGCGCCGGCACCCTGGTCCGCGCGCTGGAGTCCGAGCTCGCCCTCTACGCTCAGGTGTTCGGGCTGGACGTGCCCGGCATCCCCGAGCTGGAACTGGTGAAGTGACCGAAGTGGCGCAAGTGACCGAAGTGGCGGAACTGACCCGGCCGTCGAGGCTCTCCGCCGGAGCGCGGGTCGCCGTCGTGGCGCCCAGCGGACCGGTGGTGGAGGAGCGGCTCCAGGCGGGCCTCGACATCCTGCGCGGCTGGGACCTCGACCCGGTGGTGGCACCCCATGTGCTCGCCACGGACGGCGACCTGGGCTACCTCGCGGGCTCCGACGCGGACCGCGCGGCCGACCTCCAGCGGGCCTGGTGCGACCCGTCCGTCTCCGCCGTGCTCTGCGCGCGCGGCGGCTACGGCGCACAGCGCCTCGTCGACCTGCTCGACTGGGAGGCGATGCGGGCGGCCGGCCCGAAGGTGTTCGTCGGCTTCAGCGACGCCACCGTGCTGCACGAGGCGTTCGCGACCCGGCTCGGGCTCGCCACCCTGTACGGGCCGGTGGCCGCGGGCGCCGACTTCGTCAAGAGCACCGAGGCGCAGGACCACCTGCGGGCCACCCTCTTCGCCCCGGAGACGGTCCGCACCATCCCCTCCCGGGGCGCCGCGCTGGTGGGCGGCCGGGCCAGGGGCGTCACCGTCGGCGGCTGCCTGCGGCTGCTCGCGGCCGGCCTCGGCACCCCGCTCACCCACACCGGCGCCCGCGGCGGACTGCTCGTCCTGGAGGACGTCGGCGAGCGGCCGTACAGCCTCGACCGGAGCATCACCCAGCTGCTGCGGTCCGGCTGGCTCGACGGTGTCGCCGGGATCCTGCTCGGCTCCTGGGACCGGTGCGGACCCTACAAGGAGGTACGGGCGATGCTCGACGACCGGCTCGGCGGGCTCGGCGTGCCGGTGATGGAGGAGTTCGGGTTCGGGCACTGCGAGGCGGCCCTGACCGTCCCGCTCGGGGTGGCCGCGGAGCTGGACGCGGACGCGGGCACGCTGACGCTGCTGGAGCCGGCGCTGCGCTGAGCTCACCCGTCACCCGGAGGGCCGCGCCCGGCGGGCGCGGCGGCGGCCCCCGGACCAACCTGGTCGCATGAGCCCGAAGAGCTCGGCGAAACGGGACCGGACCGACGGCCGGCGCGGCCTGCTGCTGACCCCCGGCAGGATCGCCGTGCTGCTGCTCGGCGTCCTCGGCCTGGTCTTCGTCTTCGAGAACACCCACGCCACCGAGATCCGCTTCCTGGTCCCCGTGGTCACCACGCCCCTGTGGATCGCCCTGCTCGTCACCGGGGTGATCGGCGCGCTGTGCGGGGCGTATTTCATGAAACGCCGAAGGTAGCTCCGCGTAGGGTGACGGGATGCCGCACACCGCTTCCCGCTACCTCGTCGAGGGCCCCCGCGTGGGCATCCGCCACTACACCTACGAGGACGGCGCCGAGTTCATCGCCCGGGCCCGGGAGAGCAAGGACCTCCACCAGCCCTGGCTGTTCCCGCCCACCACGGACGCGGCCTACGCCGGCTACGCGGGACGGCTGATCGAGGACCGCAGCAAGGCCGGGTTCCTGGTCTGCGAGAAGGGCACCGGGGGGCGCGACGGGACGATCGCCGGGTTCATCAACATCAACAACATCGTCGAGGGCGGCTTCCAGTGCGGTGCGCTCGGCTACGGCGCGTTCGCGCACGCGGCCGGGCGCGGGCTGATGCGGGAGGCGATGGGGCTCGTCGTGGACCATGCCTTCGGGCCGATGCGGCTGCACCGGCTGGAGATCAACGTGCAGCCCGGCAACGCCGCGTCCATCGCGCTCGCGCGCGGTGCCGGGTTCCGGCTGGAGGGCTTCTCGCCGAACATGATCTACATCGACGGGGCCTGGCGGGACCACGAACGCTGGGCGATCACCGCGGAGATGCGGACCACCGGCTGACCCCTGCACCGCCCGGACCCCTGCACCGCCCGGACCTCCGCACCGCCCGGCCTTTGCGCAATCCTGACCGGCGGCTCCCCTGGTCAGCTCACCCGGTGCCGGGTTCCATGGTGATCGTGACGAGGATCCGACGTGAGGTACTGACCCTGCCCGCGGCGGAGTTGGGCCCGGACAACCCGCTCCCGCCGCTCCGCCCCCTCGAAGAGCTGCACCGCGTCGACGAGCGTGACCGGGAGGACCTGCCGCAGGACATGGCCCGGCAGCTCGGCTACGAACCGCTGCGCAGCCTCCTCCCGGTACGGGTCCGCGACGGCTACGGCAGAACGCGCACACCCCGCGATCTCGACGCCCTCGTGATCGAGAACGACCGGCTGCGCGCCACCGTCCTGCCCGGACTCGGCGGCCGCGTCGCCTCCCTCGTGCACCTGCCCACCGGCCGTGAGCTCCTGCACCGCAACCCGGTGTTCCAGCCCGCCAACCTCGCCCTCAACGGCGCCTGGTACGCCGGCGGCATCGAGTGGAACATCGGCGCCACCGGCCACACCACCCTCTCCTGCGCCCCGCTGCACGCGGCCCGGGTCTCCGCCCCCGACGGCGGCCAGATGCTCCGGCTGTGGGAGTGGGAACGGGTGCGCGACCTGCCCTTCCAGGTCGACCTGTGGCTGCCGGACGGCTCCGACTTCCTGTACGCCGGCGTCCGCGTCCGCAACCCGCACGACCACCCGGTGCCGGTCTACTGGTGGTCCAACACGGCCGTACCGGAGAACCGTCGGATCGTCGTCCCGGCCGAGGAGGCCTGGGAGTTCGGGGCCGAGCGCCGACTGCACCGGGTGCCCGTTCCGGCGTACGACACCCAACACCCCTACCCGGTCGACTGGTTCTACGACATCCCGGACGCCCGGCGCCGCTGGACGGCCGCGCTCGGTGCCGACGGCCACGGCCTGGTGCAGACCTCCACCGACGAACTGCGCGGCCGGAAACAGTTCGTGTGGGGCTCGGGCCCGGGTGGCCGGCGCTGGCAGGAGTGGCTCGGCGGCCCCGGCACGGGCGGCTACCGCGAGATCCAGGCCGGACTGGCCCGCACCCAGCTGGAGCACGTCCGCCTCGACGCGAAGAGCGAGATCTCCTGGCTGGAGGCGTACGGCCCGCTGCGGGCAGCGCCGCAGGACGTCGAGGAGCAGCTCGAACTCGCCCTGCCGCGCGCCGAGTTGGACGCCGCATACGCCGCCTGGAAGCCGTACGCCGACACCGAACCCGGCGAACTCCTCGCCACCGGCTCCGGCTGGGGCGCCCTCGAAGTGCTGCGTGCCGACTGGAAGCTGCCCGGCACGCCGTTCGCCGAGCCGGCGCTGACCGAGGAACAGGCTCCCTGGCGAGAACTGCTGCGCACCGGCACCCTGCCCGAACCCCGCCGGGTACGGCCGCCCGGACCGACCCTGGTCGCCCCGCACTGGCGGGACATGCTGGAGACGGCCCCCGCCACCCCGCACACCGAGTACCACCTCGGCATCGCCCAGTGGCACGCCGGGGACCGCGCCCAGGCCGTCCGCAGCTGGGAACGGGCCCTGCCGCTCGCCCCGTCCCTCTGGCCGCTGCTGCGCTGTCTCGCCGTCGCCGACCAGGAGTACGGGGACCACGAGCGGGCCGCCGAGCGGTACGCGGACGCCTTCGACGACCTGTGCCGGGAGCGCCGCGACGACGGCGAGGCGTGGACCGCCGCCTGCGCGGCGCTCGGCCGCGAGGCCGTCGAGGCACTGCTGCGGGTACGGCGGGTCGCGGACGCCCGCGCCGTGTGGGAGGCCCTGCTGCCCGCGACCCGGGAGCGCGGCCGCTTCCGGCTCCTGGAGGCGGAGCTGCTCCTCGCGGAGGGCCGGCGGACGGCGGCCCGGGCCGTGTTCGACACCGGTTTCGAGGTCGCCGACCTGCGGGAAGGGTCGGAGGCGATCGGCCGGCTGTGGGCGCTGCTCGGTGACGGGCCGCTGCCCGCCCGGTACGACTTCCGGATGCGGCCGCAGGGCCTCTGATCAGCCCCGGAGCTGGTCGACGTACTCGAACAGCGAGCCGTCCGGGTGCATCGCGAGCAGGGTGCGGCCGGCGGGCGAGGCCACCGGCCCCGCGAGGATGCGGGCGCCGAGGTCGTCCAGCAGCCGGCGGGCCGCGTCGACGTCCTTGACCGCGATGGTGGCGGCCACCTTGCGCAGCACCTCCAGCTCCGACTCCGGCCCGCTCATCAGAAGGAAGGAGCCGACCGCGGCGACCTGGACACCGCCGCGTTCGAAACGCTGGGCTCTGCCGCCGGAGAGGCGTTCGTAGAACGGGATCGCGGTCTCGATGTCGTCGACGCAGATGCGCAGGGAGGCGCCCAGAATCTCCATGCCCACGAGCCTAGTTGCCGCGGGCCGGGATGGTGTCACCTCCGGCGATCTCTGGTTACAGACCGCATGTTCCTCCGGCCTGCGATGTGCTGCGGGTCCGGTGGGGGCTGGTCGCGCAGTTCCCCGCGCCCCTAGGGGGCGCGCTCGTGCCGGGCGCGTTTCGACGCGCGGTGTTTGAGGGCCCCGCCTAGGGTTACCTGGTACGGCCCGGATCTCGCCGTGTCCTTGGAGGCGTACCGTGCAGGGTCGACTCCGTACCGTGACCGCGCCGAGATCACTCCGCCGGCCACCCCTCCGCCCCCGAGCCAGCACGGGCCGTCCCCGGAAGGAGCCTCATGAACACCGCCGAACTCGTCGAACTCGCCCAGCAGTTGCGCGTGGACAGCGTGCGGGCGGCCGCCGCGGCCGAGTCCGGGCATCCCACCTCGTCGATGTCCGCCGCCGATCTGATGGCGGTGCTGCTCGCCCGCCATCTGCGCTACGACTTCGAGCGGCCCGACCACCCCGGCAACGACCGTTTCGTCCTCTCCAAGGGCCACGCCTCGCCGCTGCTGTACGCCGCGTACAAGGCGGCAGGCGCCATCGACGACGCCGAGCTGCTCACCTTCCGGCAGCTCGGCAGCCATCTGGAGGGGCACCCGACGCCGCGCCGGCTGCCGTGGGTGGAGACCGCCACCGGTTCCCTCGGCCAGGGCCTGCCGATCGGTGTCGGCATCGCGCTGTCCGGGAAGCGGCTGGAGCACGGCCGCTACCGGGTCTGGGTGCTGTGCGGGGACAGCGAACTGGCGGAGGGCTCCGTGTGGGAGGCCGTCGAGCACGCCGGGTACGAGCACCTCGACAACCTCACCGCGATCGTGGACGTCAACCGGCTCGGCCAGCGCGGACCCACCCGGCACGGGCACGACCTAGATGCCTACGCCCGCCGCTTCCAGGCCTTCGGCTGGCACACCGTGGAGATCGACGGACACGACGTGGACGCCGTCGACCGCGCCTGCGACCAGGCCGAGGCCACCGCGGGACAGCCCACCGTGATCCTCGCCCGCACCCGCAAGGGCCGGGGCGTCGCCGCCGTCGAGGACCGCGAGGGGATGCACGGCAAGCCGCTGCCGCACCCCGAGGAGGCCATCGCCGAACTCGGCGGCGTGCGGGACCTGTACGTGCACGTGCAGGAGCCGCCGGCGGCCCGCGCGCTGCATTCCGTGCCCACTGGCCCGATCGAACTCCCGCGCTACGAAAGGGGAGAAGAGGTCCCCACCCGCGACGCCTTCGGGAAGGCGCTCGTCGCGCTCGGCCACGCCCGCGACGACGTCGTCGCGCTGGACGGCGAGGTCGGCGACTCCACCCGCACTGAACTCTTCGGCAAGGAACACCCCGACCGCTACTTCGAGTTCTACATCGCCGAACAGCAACTCGTGGCCGCCGCCGTCGGCATGGCCACCCGGGGCTGGGTGCCGTACGCCGCCACCTTCGCGGCCTTCCTCACCCGGGCCTACGACTTCGTCCGCATGGCCTCCGTCAGCGGCAGCGGGATCAACCTGGTCGGCTCGCACGCGGGCGTGGCCATCGGGCAGGACGGACCGTCCCAGATGGGCCTGGAGGACCTGGCGATGTTCCGCGCGGTGTACGGCTCGACCGTGCTCTATCCGTGCGACGCCAACCAGACGGCCAAGCTCGTCGCGGCCATGGCCGGGCTCGACGGCATCCGCTATCTGCGCACCTCGCGCGGCGCGAGCCCGGTGATCTACGGCCCGGACGAGGAGTTCCCGGTGGGCGGCAGCAAGGTGCTGCGCTCCTCCGAGGAGGACCGGCTGACCGTGGCCGCCGCCGGGGTCACCGTGCACGAGGCGCTGAAGGCCGCCGACCTGCTCGCCGAGGAGGGCATCCGGATCCGGGTCGTCGACCTGTACTCCGTCAAGCCCGTCGACCTGCGGACGCTGCGCCGCGCCGCCGAGGAGACCGGCTGTCTGCTCTCCGTCGAGGACCACCACGAGGAGGGCGGGCTCGGCGACGCGGTCGCGGAGGCCTTCACCGACGGCAGGCCCGTACCGCGGCTGGTCCGGCTCGCCGTGCGCACCATGCCGGGTTCGGCCGCGCCCGACCAGCAGCTGCACGCCGCCGGGATCGACGCCGACGCGATCGCGTCGGCCGGGCGGCTGCTGGTCGGGGAGGCGCTCGTGCGCTGACACGCACGCCCGGCCCCGGCCGCACTCGGCGCCGGGCGGAGGACCATGAGGAGGGCCGGGAGCAGGGCCAGGGCCAGGAGGAGGACAGATGACAGCACGGGGTGGACTCCGGTACGTGTACGCCGTCTGCCGTCCGTTCGCGGCGGCCCTGCAGGCCCAGCTCACCGGTGTGGCCGGTGCCCCGCCGGGGCTGCTCAGGCACCACGGCCTGGTCGCCGTCGTCAGTACGGTCCCGGAGGGGGACTTCGCCGACGAGCCGCTGCGGGACCATCTGGAGGACCGGGAGTGGCTGGCCGCGACCGCCCGTGCCCACCAGGGCGTGATCGACGCGCTCACCACGGTCACCACGCCGCTGCCGCTCCGGCCGGCCATGGTCTTCCCCGACAACAGCGGCGTACGGACCATGATGGAGGCCCGCGAGGCCTACTTCCTGCAGACCCTCGACCGGCTGGAAGGGCGGGTCGAGTGGGGTGTGCAGGTGCATGCCGACCCGCCCGGGCAGCGGCGAGCCGCCGAGGAACTGGCCCGTGCTCTGCACGAGCGGCTTTCCGGGCGCGCCGAGGATTCCCGGCTTTTCGGAACGTCCGCACAGAAACCGCTCGACGCCGCCTATCTGGTGCCGCGCGCGGATTCCGAGGAATTCGTGGAACTGGTCGACCGCACGAAGGAAACGGCACCCGGAATACGGGTGGAACTCACCGGGCCCTGGGCGGCCTATTCCTTCACGGAACCGGCCACCGCCACCGAGTCGACGGGGCCGACAGCGCCCGGCTGATTCCGAGCAGGATGGGAACCGTAGTGTGACCCTCCTGTACGGCGGGTTTCCCGAAATCCGCGGATCGGGCTCACTTCCGGCAGAGAATCTCTCCGTGCAGTACGGCGAACCAGCCGTCCTCCTGCCCCGCCCACGCCCGCCAGGCCGCCGCGATCGCCTCCAGCTGCTCCGTGGTCGCGTGGCCACCCTCGGTGGCCAGCCCGGCGTAGGAGGAGGCGACCGTCCGGTCCGCCCACAGCCCGCCCCACCAGGCCCGCTCCTCGGCCGTGCTGTACGTCCAGGTGCCGGAGGTGGCCGTGATGTCGGTGAGCCCCGCCGTCAGCGCCCATGACCTCAGCCGCCGCCCGGCGTCCGGCTCGCCCCCGTTGGCGCGGGCCACCCGCCGGTACAGCTCCAGCCAGTCGTCCAGCCCCGGCGTCGCCGGATACCAGGTCATCGCCGCGTAGTCCCCGTCCCGGGCGGCGATGATGCCGCCGGGCTTGGTGACCCGGCGCATCTCGCGCAGCGCCTGCACCGGGTCGCCCACGTGCTGGAGCACCTGGTGGGCGTGGACCACGCAGAACGTGTCGTCCGGGTAGTCCAGCGCGTGGACGTCGGCGACCGCGAAGTCCACGTTCGTCAGTCCGCGACCGGCGGCGGTCGCCCGGGCCTGGTCCAGGATGCCCGGCGCGTGGTCCACGCCGGTGACACGGCCGTCGGGCACCAGCGCGGCCAGGTCGGCGGTGATGGTGCCCGGACCGCAGCCGATGTCCAGGATCTTCATGTGGGGTTTGAGCGAACCCAGCAGGTAGGCGGCCGAGTTGGCGGCGGTCCGCGAGGTGTGGGAACGCAGCACCGACTCGTGGTGCCCGTGCGTGTAGACGGCTGTCTCCTGCGGCTTCGACATGGCTCGACCCCTTCGCGTCACACCGGCGGACGGGGCCGGACGACCCCGTCTCGCGGTATCCGCAACGCTACGCCCGCGTGCCGAATGATGAGACCCGCGTTTTGCGATATGGACTGACGGACCGTCAGCGACGGGTCTGGTTGTCAGGGCAGCGGCCGGTACACGGTCAGTGCCTCCGGCAGCTTCTCCACCGTCATCCCGCCCGCCACCTCCATGACTTCGCCGTCGTACGCGAGGGGCGTGCCGGCCGCGATGCCGGTGAGGCGCAGTCGGCTCAGCCGTGCCCCGGCGTGGGCGGGGGACCGGGTGAGGGGGCCCGCGAGGGCGGCCGAGAGCAGCCGGAGCGCGGGACGGCGGCCGCCGTGCGCCACCCGTACGTCGAGCTGCCCGTCCGCGAGGTCGGTGCGGCGGCCCGGGGTCAGGGCCAGCCGGTGGTAGAGGCAGTTGCCGACGAACAGCAGCCACAACGGGTGGGTCTCGCCCCGCAGTTCGACCCGCAGCGGATGCCGGTCCGCGCGCAGCACCCGCAGCACGGCCAGCACCTCGGCCGGCCAGGCGCCGATGCGGCGCGCCCAGTGTTCCCGCTCCCGGACCAGCTCCGGATAGACGCCCAGGCTCAGCGTGTTGAGGAAGACGCCCTCCCGGTCGCCGGAGGTGAAGCGGCCGACGTCCACCCGGACCGCCTCGCCCTCGCGCACCGCCCGGCCGAGGTCCCGGCCGTCCTCCACGCTCAGGTCGTGGGCGAAGTGGTTGAGGGTGCCGCCGGGCAGCACGGCGAGCGGCAGCCCGTGGCGCAGGGCGATGCGGGCCGCCGCGTTCACGGTGCCGTCGCCGCCGCACACCCCGAGCGCCCGCGCCCGCACCGCCGCCTTCGCCAACTCGGCCTGCACCTCCTCCGGTTCGCACTCCACCAGCTCCGCCTCCGGCAACTCGCGGCGCAGCACCCCCGTCCGGTCGGCGCTGCCGGAGGCCCGGTTGGCCACCACCACCAGACCGGCCCCGCCGGGCAGCGCCGGGGCCTGGGCACGCGGCCGGGGCGGCGGGCCGGCGGGCCCGGGGCGTGCGGGGCGGGGCCACCGCGGCCGCTGCCGCGCACCACAGGACCCCGCGGTCGGCGCTCCGGCTCAGCCGGGGCAGCACCGGCTCGGCGAGCGGCCAGTTCCGCTCGGCGGCGATCTCGAACAGCCGGCTGTCGAGGGCGAGCAGCCGGTCGCGCAGCGCGTGCCGGCCGGGCTTCGGGACGGTGAGGTCGACGTCTGGGCTCATGCGGGTGCGGTTACCCTGAAGTGGCACTTTCCTGCCGGCCCGCGGTGCGGTCGAGTGAGCCGAGTGAGAGGAACCCTGAATGCGCCTGCTCCTCATACGTCACGGGCAGACCCCGACCAACGTCGACTTCCTGCTCGACACCGCGGTGCCGGGTCCCGGTCTGACCGCCCTCGGCGAGCGGCAGGCGGCGGCCCTCCCCGGGGCGCTCGCCGACGAGGACATCGAGGCCCTCTACGTCTCCACCCTCACCCGTACCCAGCTCACCGCAGCCCCGCTGGCCGCCGCCCGCGGTCTCGACCCGCTCGTCCGCGACGGCATCCGGGAGGTCTCCGCCGGCGACCTGGAGCTCCTGCCCGGCCACTCCGAGCGGGGCGAGGAGTACATGCGGACCGTGTTCGCGTGGGCGGCCGGGAACACCGCGCTGCGCATGCCCGGCGGGGAGACCGGGGACGAGGCCCTGGGCCGCTACGACGCCGTGATCGCCGAGGCCGCCGCGAGCGGCGCCGGGACGGTCGCCATGGTCAGCCACGGCGCCGTGATCCGCCTGTGGACGGCGGCCCGCGCCGGCAACGTGGACGTCCCCTACGCGGCCTCCCGCCCTCTCGACAACACCGGTGTGGTGATCCTGGAGGGCTCTCCGGCCGACGGCTGGAAGGCGCTGTCCTGGCAGGGCGCGGTCGTGGAGCCGACGGGGGCGAGCGGGCCGGCGGGGGAGTCGTTGCAGTAGGGCTGCCGATGTGTTCGGGCCGATGTGTTCGGCTGCGGGTGCGTCGTGGTTGCTCGCGCAGTTCCCCGCGCCCCTGAAGGGGCACTGCTGCAACGCGCCCCAAAGGGGCGCGGGGAACTGCGCGACCAGCCCCCACCGGCCCGCACCCGGCCCGATAACGGTTTGCCCCAGGTCGGGGGTGCCCCGCAGAATCCCTCACCATGGGACATCTGGAAGCCGCGCATCTCGAGTACTACCTCCCCGACGGGAGGGCGCTGCTAGGCGATGTCTCCTTCCGGGTCGGCGAGGGGGCCGCCGTCGCCCTCGTCGGGCCCAACGGCGCCGGCAAGACCACCCTGCTGCGGCTGATCTCCGGCGAGCTGAAACCGCACGGCGGGACGGTCGCCGTCAGCGGCGGTCTCGGGGTGATGCGCCAGTTCGTCGGTTCCGTACGGGACGAGACGACCGTGCGCGACCTGCTGGTGTCCGTCGCACCGCCCGGGATCCGGGAGGCCGCGCGGACCGTCGACCGGGCCGAGCACGCCATCATGACCGTCGACGACGAGGCGGCCCAGCTGCGGTACGCGCAGGCCCTCGCCGACTGGGCCGAGGTGCGCGGGTACGAGCACGAGACCCTCTGGGACATGTGCACCACCGCCGCGCTCGGGGTGCCGTACGAGAAGGCCCAGTGGCGACAGGTGCGCACCCTCTCCGGCGGTGAGCAGAAGCGGCTGGTGCTGGAGGCGCTGTTCCGGGGCACCGACGAGGTGCTGCTGCTCGACGAGCCGGACAACTACCTCGACGTGCCCGGCAAGCGCTGGCTGGAGCAGCAGCTGAAGGAGACCCGCAAGACGGTCCTGTTCGTCTCCCACGACCGCGAACTCCTCGCCCGCTCCGCCGAGAAGATCATCTCCGTGGAGCCCTCGCCCACCGGCGCCGACGCCTGGGTGCACGGCGGCGGCTTCGCCACCTACCACGAGGCCCGGCGCGAGCGCTTCGCCCGCTTCGAGGAGTTGCGCCGCCGCTGGGACGAGAAGCACGCCCAGTTGAAGAAGCTCGTGCTGAGTCTCCGTCAGGCGGCCTCCATCTCACACGAGTTGGCATCCCGGTACGCGGCCGCGCAGACCCGCCTGCGCAAGTTCGAGGAGGCCGGACCGCCCCCCGAGCCGCCGCGCGAGCAGGACATCAGGATGCGCATCAAGGGCGGCCGTACCGGCGTACGCGCCGTCACCTGCGCACAGCTCGAACTCACCGGCCTGATGAAACCCTTCGACCTGGAGGTCTTCTACGGCGAACGGGTCGCCGTCCTCGGCTCCAACGGCTCCGGCAAGTCGCACTTCCTGCGGCTGCTGGCCGGCGAGGACGTGGCGCACACGGGGGCGTGGAAGCTGGGCGCGCGGGTGGTGCCCGGGCACTTCGCGCAGACCCACGCCCACCCCGAGCTGGAGGGCCGCACACTGCTGGACATCCTGTGGACGGAGCACTCCCAGGACCGCGGTGCGGCGATGTCCCGGCTGCGCCGCTACGAACTCACCCAGCAGTCCGAACAGAACTTCGATCGGCTGTCGGGCGGCCAGCAGGCCCGCTTCCAGATCCTGTTGCTGGAGCTGCAGGGCGTGACGGCACTGCTCCTCGACGAGCCGACCGACAACCTCGACCTGGAGTCCGCCGAGGCCCTCCAGGAGGGGCTGGAGGCGTTCGACGGCACGGTGCTCGCCGTCACCCACGACCGCTGGTTCGCCCGCTCCTTCGACCGCTACCTGGTCTTCGGCAGCGACGGCCGGGTCCGGGAGACCTCGGAGCCGGTGTGGGACGAGCGCCGGGTGGAGCGGGTGCGGTAGGGCGGCGAGGCGCCATAGGGAGGCCCGCGTGCCCGGATGTTCGTACAGTGGAGGCAGGAATCCGGACCGCCGGGACCCACACGACGAGCGGGGTACCACCATGACCGGAGTCGACCCCAGCCGGCTGGACGACCAGCAGCTCATGAAGGAGCTGGAGACCATCCACCGGACGCGCCACGACACCCTGCTGTACGGCTCGAACGACGCGCTGCGGGCCCACAACGAGCGCATGGCCCAGCTGGAGGGCGAGTACCTGCGGCGCCATCCGCGCCGTCTCGTCGCCGCCGGCCGGACCCGGGAGGGCGCCCGCGAGCGGAACTGCGCCGAGGCGGCCGCGCCGGGCGTCTCCGCGAGCTGAGGCCGCGGTACCGGAGCCGCGGTACCGGAGCCCCGGACGACTCGGCATCACTCGAAAGAGGCCGCATGTCCTGCGAATGGGTCCGGCCGCGCGCGGCCGGGCGTGGGGCGGGCTGTGATGGCTGCGGGGGTACGGGCCCCGTGCCTCCGAGTCGTCCGTGCAAGGAGCTCCTCCCATGCGCCGCACCGTTCGCGCCCTGTCCGTCGCCGTCCTGACGGGTGCCGCGTTCGGCGCCACCGGTACGGCCGTCGCGGCCGCCGACCCCGCCGCCGAGGTCAGCCCCGGCAGCGCCCGGCCAGGCGCCACCGTCATCGTCTCCGTGACCTGCGAGAAGGCCGACGCACGCGGGAGCGTGCCGGGCGCCGGGCAGGCGCCTTCGGCCATCGACGCCACGTCGTCGGCGTTCGCCGGGCGCACCGTGCGGCTGGCCAGGGTCGAGCAGGGCGGCGGACTCTCCTATCGGGGCACCGCGCAGGTCGTCTCCGGGGACGGTCCGGTGAGTTATGCGGAGGGGGACGCGGCGGCGGGTGACGTGACCGGGGGTGCGCCGGACGCCGGGCCCGGCGGCGCCCGGAGCGTGGACGGGACCTGTCCGACGGCGAGCGGAGCACGGGGGCGGGCCTGGAGCACGCACCTGGCGGTCACCCGGGACGACGCCGGCCCGGCTTCCGTGGGCGACGGTGGTCCGGCCCTTGCGGGCGACGCCGGCCCGGCTTCCGTGGGCGACGGTGGCGCGGCCCTCCAGGGCGGTGGCGGCTCGATGCCGCAGGTCGGCGGTGGCGCGATGCCACAGGTCGGCGGTGGCACCGCGTCCCAGGGGGACGGAGGAACGGTCCCCCACGGGGACGTCGGCGCGGTCACCGGTGGGGACTACGGCGCGGTCACCGGCGGTGACTTCGGAACGGCCTCGCGCGGGGACGACGGCATGTTCACACGCGGCGACCAGGGCACCGCTGCCCGTGGGGACGACGGCGGGGCCCCGCGCGGTGACGACGACGCGGCCCCGCGCGGTGACGACGACGCGGCCTCCCGCGGAGACGTCGGCGCCGCCTCCCGCGGTGATGACGACGCGGCCTCCCGCGGTGACGGGCATGCCGTGGATTCTCGGGGCGAGGACGGTGACGTCCCCCGCGGGAACGGCGAGCGGCCCTGCGCCGGTGGACAGCAGGAGTGCGGTGGCGGCGACCGGCAGGAGTGCGGCGGCGGGGCGCACGGCGGTGACGGTTCCTGCGCGGTGGCGGGGGTCCAGCACGGGGTGGAGGCGGGGGACGGGGGCGCCTACAGCCCCTCCGTACCGGCACTGTTCGCGGGCGGGATGCTGATCGCGGCCGCCTGCTGCGGCGCCGCCTACCGGGTGTGGGGCGGCAGGCCGTACCGGCTGTGGAGCGGGAGGTCCCGCGCGGACGGGTGACCGGGCCGCCACCGGGTACGCCGGGCGCTTCCCCCGGCACCGTACGCATGACCCGACGACGGGGCCCGGCACGGTCCCGACCGGTCCCGACCGGCCCGGACCGGCCCGGACCGGACAGCACACGGCACCACGGACTGCGCGGAGGCGGACATGCGGCGGACGGATTCCGGGGGCCACCGAGCGGCGGACGGCACCTCCCCGGAGCAGAGCGGGCCGGCGGCGCCCGAGGGCCACGGACCCGTCCGCTACGGGCCGCCCCTGCCCGACGACGGGCTGCCCGTCCTGCCCGAGCTCTCCGCCGTACTGGCCGCCGCCGCGAACCGGGGCGCGGAGGAGCCCGTCGGCGGCGGACCGGCACTGCTCGATGCGGCCCGCGGCTACTGGGCACGCCGTGGACTGCCCGCCCCGCTTGACCGGGTGACCGCGGGACCCGGCGCCCCCGCCCTGCTGCTGGCGCTCACCGCCGCGCTCGGCGGCGACGTCCTGGTGCCGCGCCCCTGCGCCGCCTGGTGGGCGCCGTACGCCAGACTCCTCGGCCGGCCCGTCTTCCACGTGGCCACCCCCGCCGAGTCCGGAGGCGCGCCCGACCCGTACGCGCTGCTGGAGACCGTGCGCCGGGTCCGGGACGAGGGCGGCGACCCCCGGCTGCTCGTGCTCTCCGTCGCCGACGACCCCACCGCCACCGTCGCCCCGCCCGAACTGCTGCACGAGACCGTGGAGGCCGCGACCGGCGCGGGGCTGCACCTGGTCAGCGACGAGACCTGGCGCGACACCCTGCACGCCCCGGACGCCACCGTGCTGCTCAGCCCCGCCGAGATGCTCCCGGACCGGGTCACCGTCGTCACCGACCTGGCCGGTGCCCTGCTGCCGGCCGGCTGGCCCGCCGCCGTCGCCCGGTTCCCGGAGGGCGCCACCGGTACGGCCCTGCACGCGCGCGTGCTCGACATCCTCACCGCGCTGGGCGCCCGCCTCGCCGGACCGGTGGCGGTCGCCGCGCGCTACGCGCTCGACGAGCCCGAGCCGGTCACCGCCCGCCGGGAGGCCGTCGTACGGCTGCACGCGAGCGTGGCCGCCGCCGTGCACACCGCGGTCGTCGCCGGCGGTGCCCTGGCCCGGCCCCCGCAGGCCGGCCGTCACCTGTACGCCGACCTGGAACCGCTGCGCGCCGCGCTCGGCGCCCACGGGGTCGGCGACGCACAGGAGTTGGAGGACTACCTGACCGCCCGGCTCGGCCTGCCCGCACCCGGGGGCCACCGCTTCGGCGACGATCTCGGCGCGCTGCGCGTCCGGTTCGCCACCGGGCCGCTGCTGGGCGGCACCGACGCGGAACGCCTGGAATGCCTCACGTCACCCGCACCGTTGGAACTGCCACACGTGCAACGCGCGTTGATGTCCTTGAGATCAGTACTCGACGGTCTCCGCGACGACGCTCAGCGATGGGAGCCTCCTCGATGACGCAGCAGACGCACGAGTCAGGGTCCGCGACGACGACTGCCACCACAACGCCCGACCTCACGACACCCGACCTCACGACGCCTGTCTCGACGACCGATGAAGCCGATGCCCGTGCCGCCGCCTCCGTGGCCCCGACTCCCTCCGCGCTCCCGTTCCCGCCGCTCGCCGAGCCCCGCCCGCTGGGCGAACTCCGGGTCTGGCCGCGGACCTTCCACGACCGCCTGACCGCCCCCCTGCCCGGCCTCAAGGCCATGGCCCGGTTCGCCCGCGAGGGCTCCGTCCGCCCCGGCCGCGAGGGCCTCGCCGACGTCCGCCGGCTGCCCTTCGAACCCGGCCCGCTGCCCCGCGCGGATGCCGGCACCGTCTCCGTCACCTGGGCGGGACACGCCAGTTGGGTCCTCCGGATCGGCGGCCTGACCATCCTCACCGACCCGGTCTGGTCCCGCCGTATCCTCGGCATCCCCGCCCGCGTCACCCCGGTCGGCGTCCCCTGGGAGACCCTGCCGCGTGTCGACGCGGTCGTCATCAGCCACAACCACTACGACCACCTCGACGCCCCCACCCTGCGCCGTCTCCCGCGTGACACCCCGGTGTTCGTGCCGGCCGGGCTCGGCCGCTGGTTCCGGCGCCGCCGTTTCACCACCGTCACCGAGCTGGACTGGTGGGAGGCGGCCGAACTGTCCGGGGTCCGCTTCGACTTCGTCCCCGCCCACCACTGGTCCAAGCGCACCCTCGCCGACACCTGTCACAGCCTCTGGGGCGGCTGGGTCCTCACGGCGCCCGACGACGGACGCGTCTACTTCGCCGGTGACACGGGCTACGGCCACTGGTTCTCCCGCATCGGCCGCCGCTATCCCGGTATAGACCTCGCCCTGGTGCCCATCGGCGCCTACGACCCCCGCTGGTGGCTCAGCGACGTCCACCTGGACCCGGAGGAGGCGGTCCGGGCGACGCAGGACGTGGGCGCGCGGTGCATGGCCCCCATGCACTGGGGCACCTTCATCCTCTCGGCAGAACCGGTCCTGGAGCCGCTGACGCGGGTACGGGCGGCCTGGGAGCGGGCGGGACGGGAGCGGGAGGACCTGTGGGACCTGCCGGTGGGAGGATCGAGGGTTCTGGAGCGGACTTCAGTCCAAAGCGCCCTCGACTAGAGCGCCCCTTCAGGGGCGCGGGACTGAATCTGATATGCGGCTTCCGCCGCGTGGGCGCGACCAGCCACGACGCACCCGCGCCCCGCAACGTACCGTCACCCGGCAGATCGAACCCGGCGCACCACACCCGGCGTCACACTGATGACCACCGTCAGCCCCACCGCCGCAACCACCCCCTCCCACGGCTCCGGAAACAGCGACCCGCCCAGAATCCCGATCACCTGATACGTCGCCGCCCACGCCGGACAGGCCGGCGCGTTCCCCCGTGCGAACCGCCGCAACGGCCAGTCGGCCAGCAGACAGGCCAGCATCACCGGGATGCGCCCGGCCGGCACCAGCCGTGACAACACCAGCACGGCAACCCCGTGCTCGGCCAACTTCCCCTGCGCCTGCTCCAGCCGCTCCTCCGGCGCCCGCGCCCGGATCGCCTCCAGCCACCGCGACCCGTTCTTCGACCGCAGCCCCCGCCTGCCCAGCCAGTACAGCGCCGCGTCCCCCAGGAACGCCGCCAGCGACGCCGTCACGAAGACCAGCGCCAGCGCGAACGGCGCCGTCTGATGGAACGCCACCACCGCCGCCGAACTCACCAGCGCCCCCGTCGGCACCACCGGCACCAACGCCCCGATCAGCACCAGCAGGAACAGCGTCGGATACCCGATCGCCTGCTGCGTGGACTCGGTCGAGGTGGAGGTCGCCGCCGTGGAGCCGGCGGCGGCCACCATGACCACCAGCAGTCTCACCGCGCGACCTCCAGCCGCACGCTCTCCCCGTGACCGAGCCGGTGCACCGCCACCTGCGGCGCGTACTCGGCGGCCAGCCGCACGAACTCCTCGCCCGGCGCATGGAATTCGTGCGGGCGCACCGCGTCCATGCCGATCGGCCAGTACGTCCCGTAGTGCACCGGCACCGCGCTGCGCGGCGACAGCAGCGCCAGCGCCCGCGCCGCCCGGCCCGCGTCCAGATGCCCCTCACCGAGGTGCGGTCCCCACCCGCCGACCGGCAGCAGGGCCACGTCCACCGGCCCGACCGCCTCGGCCATCTCGTCGAACAGCCCGGTGTCCCCGGCGAAGTACGTCCGCGCCGCGCCCTCCACGACGTATCCGAGGGCGGGGGAGCGGTGCGGTCCGACCGGCAGCCGGCGGCCGTCGTGCCGCGCGGGCACGGCCCGTACGACGAGGGGGCCGACGTGTATCTCGTCGCCGACGCCCACCTCGGTGATCCGCAGGTGACGGAGCCGGCGGAGCGCGGGGACCGCCCGTGGTGCGCCCCGGGGCACGAGCAGGCGCGTGCCCGGGGCGAGCCCGGCGAGCGAGGGCACGTGCAGATGGTCCGCGTGCAGGTGGGAGACGAGCGCGAGGTCCGCGTGACGGGCCTCGGGCGGCGGCGGGGCACCCCGGCGGCGGCGCAGGTGTGCGAGCCGGCGCGCGAACAGAGGATCGGTGAGCAGGCGTATGCCCGAATCCTCGATCGTGCAGGTGGCGTGACCCCACCAGGTGATCTCCACCGGCACCTCTTTGCCTCCTTCGCGCGACTCCCCGAAGCCTACGTGCAGGAGTAGGGTCGGCGGCGAAACCCGGAGGTGAGGGGGGACGCCATGGGACAGGTGCGGGGTGCCTCCAGCGGGCTCGCGCCGGTGCGGGTGACCGCGATCGCGAGTCTGACGCCCCTGGAGGAACTGGAGATCGACCCCTTCCTGGTCGACTCCCGCAGCCAGCACGCGATGTGCGCGCGCTGGGCCGTGGAGCACGGCTACGTCATCGCCCGCGAACTCCTGGTCCGCGGCCTGCGCCCCGACCACACCGCCCTGTGGACGGGCGTCCGCCCGGGCCTGGACGTCTTCGTCGCCCCGAGCAGACGGGTCCTGGAGAGCGCGCTGTCGTCGGTCGAGGACTTCATGGCGGAGTGCGCGCGACGCGGGGTCCGGGTGGAGACGGTGGGCCGCGCGGAACCCCGCTACGACGCCCGGATGAAGGCCATGATCCACCGCCGCCTGTCGATGCCGACGGCGGGCTACGACGGCAGGTAGGGCCCCGCCCCCCCGCAGTGACCATCCGCGCTGATCGCCCCCATTGATCGCCCGCGTTGATCGACGCTCACACGCATCCGACGCGCAGCCGTGTGACAGTGTGGACGGCGGCAGACCCGCGGCCGGCGCGGGTCGCGGACGTGAGGTCGGTGGGGCGTGCGGTGGCGGCGGGTCGTCAGTCAGGTCGGACGGAGCGTCACGGTGTGGGCGGTCTCGACCGTCACCATGCTGGTCCTCGCCGGCATCCTGCCCGACTTCCAGCTCCAGTCCCCCGACGGTGACAGCGCCACCCGCATCGCCATGACCGCGGCCCTCGGCGCCGGCGCCTTCGGTGTGCTGTCGGCCGTCGTCTGGCCCCTCCTCGTCCGGCTGCTGCTGCTCGTGCCCGCCCTCGTCCTCGGCCTGCTCGTCTTCTTCCTCAACGGCTCCCTCCTCCTGGTCGCCCTGCGCATCAACCCCTCAGGGCAGAGCGAAGTCGCCCCGGAGACCGCCGTGATCGTGGCCGCCGTGATGTCCGCCGTCGCCTCCGCCACCGGCGGTGCGCTCGCCGTCCGCGACGACGACGCCTACCGCCGCCGGCTCTCCCGCCTCGCCATCCGCCGCCGCAGATCCCGACCGCCCTGCGCGGCCACCCCCGGCACCGTCTTCCTCCAGTTCGACGGAGTCGGCCACGACGTCCTCACCGCCGCCGTCGCCAAGGGCCTGATGCCGACCGTGGCCGGCTGGCTGGGAGCAGCGGAGGACCGGCCCACTCACCGGCCCACCCACCAGCCCTCCCACCGGCTCACCCCCTGGCGCACCGACTGGTCCAGCCAGACCGGCGCCAGCCAGCTCGGCATCCTGCACGGCTCCAACTTCGACGTGCCCGCCTTCCGCTGGTACGAGAAGGAGCACCGGGAGGTGATGGTCTGCAACCGGCCGACCAGCGCCGCCGAACTCCAGCACCGTGCGATCGAGCGCACCGCCGACGGCGGACTGCTCACCCTGGACGGCGCCAGCCGCGGCAACCTCTTCAGCGGCGGCGCCGACGAACAGGCCCTCGTCCTGTCGATAGCCACCCGCCGCCGCGGCCGGGAGAACCGGTCCCGCGCCGGCTACTTCGCGTACTTCTCCGACCCCGCCAACGCCGTCCGCACCGCGCTCTCCTTCTTCGCCGAGGTCGCCCGCGAGATCGGCCAGTCCACCACGGCCCGCCTCCGCAGGCAGCGCCCGCGCGTCAGACGCGGCGGCCTCTACCCCTTCGTCCGCGCCTTCGCGACCGTCGTCGAACGCGACGTCGTCGTCGCCGCGGTCATGGGCGACCTGCTCGTCGGCCGCACCGCCGTCTACGCCGACCTGGTCGCCTACGACGAGGTCGCCCACCACTCCGGCCCGCACAGCCGGGACGCCGAGAAGGTCCTGCAGCGCCTGGACCGGGCCCTCGCCCTGATCGAGAAGGCCGCCGAGCACGCCCCCCGGCAGTACCGGATCGTCGTCCTCTCCGACCACGGCCAGAGCCCCGGCGAGACCTTCCACACCCGCTACGGCCTCACCCTCGGCGACCTGGTCCGGGCCGGCTGCGGACTGCCCGTGCCGCGGCGGGCGGAGCGCACGCACAGCGGCACGGAGGCGCGGGCCGCCGTCCGCGCGGCGCTGCGCAGGCCGGTCGAGGAGGGCGGCGAGAAGCACCGGCCGACCCGGGACTCCGAGCCGATCGTGCTCGCCTCCGGCAACCTCGGCCTGGTCTCCTTCCCGGACGTGCCGCACCGCATGACCAAGGAGGAGCTGGACGCGCGGCATCCCGCGCTGCTGACGACGCTCGCCAACCATCCGGGCGTCGGCTTCCTGCTGGTGCGCAGCGAGGAGCACGGCGGGGTGGTGCTCGGCGCGTACGGCGCCGAGATCCCGCTCGACCGGCTCGACCGGCTCGACGGCCCTGCGGGGCCGCTGGCCGTGTTCGGGGCGGGTGCCGCCGATGCCGTGCGGCGGACGCACTCCTTTCCGCACACCGCCGACATCATGGTGAACTCGTGGTACGACCCGGAGTCCGGCGAAGTACTGGCCTTCGAGGAGCAGATCGGGTCGCACGGAGGGCTGGGAGGCGCGCAGGGGCGGCCGTTCCTCCTGTCGCCGGTCTGCGTTTCCGAACCGGTGGGGGAAAGGGAGGAGCTCGTGGGGGCCGAGGCCGTGCATCAGGTGTTGCGGCGGTGGCTTCGGGAGGCTGATGGGCCGCAAGTGCCGCTGGCGGAGGACCGACAGGAGAACGCCGCGTAGTTCGTCGGGTGCGGGTGGGTTGGGGCTGGTCGCGCAGTTCCTCCCCCAGCCTTCGGCCGGGGGGACCCCCAGCGCCCCTGAAGGGGCGCTGCAGGCAAGCCTCCTGAAAATTCAGCTGCGCTCGTCATGGCCCCGGCTCACACTGTTCGGGTCGCAAACCTCTCGAACACCCCCAAGGAGCAGCCTCTTGCAGGCAGCCGTGTCCGTCACCCCCTCCCGTATCCCCGAACTCCTTCTCGGTCTGGCCACCGTGCGGCCCGTGTTCATCTGGGGGGCGCCCGGGATCGGGAAGTCCTCCCTGGTGCGGGAGTTCGCCGAGTCGCTCGGGCTGGAGTGCGTGAGCCTGCTGGGGACCCAGCTCGCGCCCGAGGACCTGATCGGTGTCCCGCAGATCCGGGACGGACGGTCCGTCTTCTGTCCGCCCGAGTCGATCGCCCGGGACGAGCCGTACTGCCTGTTCCTGGACGAGCTGAACGCGGCCACCCCCGACGTGCAGAAGGCGTTCTACTCGCTGATCCTCGACCGGCGCATCGGGAACTACGAGCTGCCCAAGGGGTCGATCGTCATCGGCGCAGGCAACCGGGCCACCGACAACGCCCTCGCCCGGCCGATCGCCTCCGCGCTCGTCAACCGGCTGGCCCACGTCCATCTGGAGGCCTCCGCGCACGACTGGCTCGCCTGGGCCGGGAGCAACGGCATCCACCCGTGGATCCTGGACCACCTCACCGACCGGCCCGACCACCTGTGGTCCAAGCCGCCGAAGACCGAGGAGCCGTTCTCCACCCCGCGCTCCTGGCACATGCTCTCCGACGCCCTGCACTCCTTCGGGCGCGAGCTGGACGAGGCGACGCTGAAGGTCCTGGCGCACGGCACGCTGACGCCCGCCCACGCCACCGCCTTCTGCGGATACGTCAAGATCGTGCGCAGCCGGTTCGGGATCGAGGCGATCCTGAAGGGGGACGCGGGGTGGCCGAACCGGATCGAGGACCGCGACCTGCTGTACTACCTGGCCGAGTCGTTCCGGGGACGGCTGGTCAAGGAACTCCCCTCCGACAAGGAGCACATGTCGGCGAACGGCCGGCAGACCGCGTACCGCGCCAAGTCGCTGCTGGTGCAGCTCGCCGAGATCTCCGTCGAGGTCGCCCAGACCGTCATCGCCTCCGACGCCGACGGCAACCCGGTCCTGCCCGCCTGGTTCCTGATCGAGGCGGCCCGGGACATGCCCCGGCTGGTGGAGGCCCGGCGATGAGCCGATCCGCCGCCCGCAAGGAGCAGCCGAAGAAGAAGGATCCCGCCGCCGAGAACTTCGCGGCCGGCGTCGAGCTGCTGCGGGCCAACCCCGCTCTGCGGGCGGTGGAGTTCACCATCTGCCGGCACGAGAAGTGCGAACTCGCGCCCCGCGAGGGGCTGGTGCGTGCCGACTCGGACGGCGTGCTGCACGCGCACCCCACCCGGCGTGCCGAACCCGCCGAATGGGCCTGGGCGTTGGCACACTGCACCATCCATCTCGGCTTCGGGCACCTTCCGGCCGCCACCGGGCCGCGCACCCAGCCCGACCGTTACGACCTCGCCGCCCGCTGCACCGTCGTCAACCGCTTCCTGCAGACCTTCCCGGTCGGCGAGGCCCCCGACCACCTGCCCGCCTCCTACCCGGAGGGCGACGAGGAGCGGCTCGCCGCGGGCTGGCGCCGGACCGGCGGCATCCCGGCCGCCTACGAGCACGGTGGGACGAGCGGCGGTGAGTCTGACCAGCTCCTGCTCTCCTGGAGCAAGTGGGCCGGCCAGGTCCCCGACTGGCAGGCGGGGTTCGCGCACGCGCTGACCCGCGCCATGTCCCGGGCGATGGACCTGGCCGGCGGCCGCCGCACCTCCCTGTCCGGTCCGCCGACCCCGCTGCGCCCCTGGGAGAAGGCGCTGAGCTGGTTCGTCTCCTCCTACCCGCTGCTCGGCGGCGTCGCGGCCGGCATCAGGCTGGTCGCCGACGCCGAACTGGCCCGCGCCCACGACATCGCGATCGCCGCCGTCAACCCCGAGGCCGGCGAGATCTACGTCAACCCGCTCCGCACGATGGACGACGAGGAGTGGCGGTTCGTCCTCGCCCACGAGATGCTGCACGCCGCCCTGCGCCACGGCGACCGCCTCGGCACCCGCGACCCCTACCTCTTCAACATCGCCTGCGACTACGTCATCAACGCCTGGTTGGTCGAGATGCGCGTCGGCACCATGCCCGAAGGGCTGCTGTACGACCCGGAGTTGAAGGACCTGTCGGCGGAAGAGGTGTACGACCGGATCGCTGGCGACCTGAGAAGGATGCGGCGGCTGGCCACGCTGCGCGGCAAGGGGCGCGGTGACGTGCTGGGCGCACCGATCGGGCCGCCCGGCGCATACGTCGACCTCGACGAGTTCTACCGCAGGGGCCTGTGCCAGGGACTCGACCTGCACCAGACGCAGGACCGCGGCCTGCTGCCCGGCGGCCTGATCGAGGAGATCCGCGCGCTCAGCCACCCGCCGCTGCCCTGGGACGCCCGACTCGCCCGCTGGTTCGACGAGTTCGTGCCGCGTCCGGAGGCCGTACGGTCCTACGCCCGCCCCTCGCGCCGCCAGTCGTCCACCCCGGACATCCCGCGCGCGGGCCGGTACTTCCCGCCCGAGGAGGTCGCCCGCTGCACCTTCGGGGTGGTCCTGGACACCTCAGGCTCCATGGACCGCGCCCTGCTCGGCAAGGCCCTCGGCGCGATCGCCTCCTACGCCGAGGCCCGGGACGTACCGGCCGCGCGCGTCGTCTTCTGCGACGCGGCACCGCACGACGCCGGCTATCTCCCGACCACCGAGATCGCCGGCCGGGTCCGGGTGCACGGCCGCGGCGGTACGGTCCTGCAGCCGGGCATCGACCTGCTGCAGCGCGCGGACGACTTCCCGCCCACCGCGCCGGTCCTGGTGATCACCGACGGCTGGTGCGACGTCCTGCGGGTCCGCCGGGAGCACGCGTACCTGATCCCGGACGGTGCCCGTCTTCCCTTCAGTGCAAGGGGACCTGTCTTCCGGGTGCGCTGAGCCCGGATGTGATCGGATGGGGGCGAGCGAACCGGTTCATTCGCCTTCATCGCCGAAAGGAACAACCGTGGCTACCACGCGCACCGCACACACCGTCTGGGAAGGCAGCCTGACCGAGGGCAACGGTGTCATCACCTTCGACTCCTCCGGTATCGGCGAGCAGCCCGTCACGTGGGCCTCGCGCTCCCAGGAGGCGAACGGCAGGACCAGCCCCGAGGAGCTGATCGCCGCCGCCCACTCCAGCTGCTTCTCCATGGCGCTGTCGCACGCCCTGACCGGGGCCGGCACCCCGCCCGCCAAGCTGGTCACCAACGCCGACGTCACCTTCCAGCCCGGCACCGGCATCACCGGCATCCACCTCACCGTCGAGGGCACCGTTCCCGGCCTGGACCAGGACGGTTTCGTCGCCGCCGCCGAGGACGCCAAGAAGAACTGCCCGGTCAGCCAGGCCCTGACCGGCACCACCATCACCCTGGACGCGAAGCTCGCCTGAGCGCCCTGCCCGCCGCGCTGCCGCGCTCCTCCTCCCGGAGGGGCGCGGCAGCGTCGTTTACGGCGCACCCGGCATTGACAACAGCCTGCTCAAGTTTTGTGCTGGAGTCGGGGAAGCGCCCGGGCGGAGAGGGGACGGACATGGCACGTGCGGTCGGTATCGACCTCGGTACGACGAACTCGGTGGTGGCCCTGCTGGAGGGCGGTGAGCCCACCGTCGTCGCCAACGCCGAGGGGGCGCGCACCACCCCGTCGGCCGTGGCCTTCGCGAAGAACGGCGAGGTGCTGGTCGGCGAGGTCGCCAAGCGGCAGGCGGTGACCAACGTGGACCGCACCGCCCGCTCGGTCAAACGGCACATGGGCGACACGGCCTGGCGGTTCCCGGAGAGCGGGAGCGTCGACGGCACCCGGTTCCGGGCCCAGGAGCTTTCGGCGCGGGTGCTGCAGAAGCTCAAGCGGGACACCGAGGCCTACCTCGGCGAGGACGTCACGGACGCGGTGATCACCGTACCCGCGTACTTCGACGACGCCCAGCGGCAGGCCACCAAGGAGGCCGGGGAGATCGCCGGTCTGAAGGTGCTGCGGATCATCAACGAGCCGACCGCCGCCGCGCTCGCCTACGGCCTGGACCGGGGCGAGGAGCAGACCGTCCTCGTCTTCGACCTCGGCGGCGGCACCTTCGACGTGTCCTTGCTGGAGATCGGCGACGGGGTGATCGAGGTCAAGGCCACCAACGGCGACACGCGTCTGGGCGGCGACGACTGGGACCAGCGGATCGTCGAGCATCTCGTGCAGCGGTTCAAGGGGCAGCACGGCATCGACCTGAGCAACGACAAGATGGCCGTGCAGCGGCTGCGCGAGGGCGCCGAGAAGGCCAAGATCGAGCTCTCGTCGTCGACGGAGACGTCGGTCAACCTGCCGTACATCACCGCCTCCGCCGCGGGACCGCTGCACCTGGAGGAGAAGCTGACCCGGGCCCAGTTCCAGGAGCTCACCGCCGACCTGCTGGACCGGTGCAAGAAACCCTTCCACCAGGCCGTCAAGGACGCGGGCGTGCCGCTGTCGGCGATCGACCACGTCATCCTGGTCGGCGGCTCGACCCGGATGCCCGCCGTCACCGACCTGGTCCGCGAACTCACCGGCAAGGACCCGCACAAGGGCGTCAACCCGGACGAGGTGGTCGCGGTCGGCGCCGCCCTCCAGGCAGGTGTCATCCGCGGTGACGTCAAGGACGTCCTGCTGCTCGACGTCACCCCGCTGTCCGTGGGCATCGAGACCAAGGGCGGCATCATGACCAAGCTCATCGAGCGCAACACCACGATCCCGACGCGGCGTTCGGAGATCTTCACGACCGCGACCGACAACCAGCCCTCGGTGGGGATCCAGGTCTACCAGGGTGAACGGGAGATCGCCGCGTACAACAAGAAGCTGGGCGTCTTCGACCTCACCGGTCTGCCGCCGGCACCGCGCGGCGTGCCCCAGATCGAGGTGGCCTTCGACATCGACGCGAACGGGATCATGCACGTCTCGGCGAAGGACCTGGCGACCGGCCGCGAGCAGAAGATGACCGTGACCGGCGGCTCCGCCCTGCCGAAGGACGACATCGACCGCATGATGCGGGAGGCCGAGCAGTACGCCGAGGAGGACCGCAAGCGCCGCGAGGCCGCGGAGACCCGCAACCAGGCCGAGCAACTCGTCTACCAGACCGAGAAGTTCGTCCGGGACAACGAGGAGCGGGTGCCGGACGGCACGAAGGCCGACGTGGCGGCGGCGGTCGCCGAGCTCAAGGCGCTGCTGGAACGGGACGCCGACACCGCCGAGCTGCGGCAGGGGGTGGAGAAACTGGCGAGCGTGAGCCAGCAGATGGGGCAGGCCATGTACGCGGCGGCTGCCGCCGGCGGTTCGGCCGGGGAACAGCGGACGACGGCGGCCGAGGCCGAGGAGGAGGGGGTGGTGGATGCCGAGATCGTGGACGACGAGCGGGGCACGGGTGGGTGAGGCACCGCCGGACTCCGCCGTCGGAGCCGAGCGCCGCGGCGGCGGAAAGGGTGGTCATCGGCGTGCGCCGGTCGGCGTGGCCGGCAGGGCGGCGCAGACCGCGTCCAGGACGGACGCGTACGGGGTGCCGCACTCGGTGAGGCGGCACCGGAGCCGGGCCAGGCAGTCGCGGTGCCCGGTGAGCAGGTCGGTGTTGCCGGTGCGGGCCGTGAACTCCAGCACGGCGGGCAGGAAGTCCGGCAGCTCCTCACCGGTGAACTCCATGCCGTACGCCTTGTAGACGTCCTGGAACCGGACCAGGGACATGCCCCGGCGGCGGGTGCCGCCGTCCTGCCACCAGCTGAGGTAGAGGCTGTGCCGGTTCTCGAAGTCGAAGACCTGCACGTAGTGCGCGGCCAGCTCCTGCGGTGGGGTCACCGTCGCGTGGTCGGTGAACTCCCGTAGTTGCGGGGCGGCTTCGCGCAGCAGCGGCAGCCGGGCGACGAAGTCGTCGTCCGGGTAGGTCAGACAGAGCGCCGCCGCCTGGTAGAACACCGCGTCCGAGGGCATCAGTCCTCCTTCGCCTCGTCGGGAGTGTCGGCGGTCTGCCGTCCGCGCAGACCGTGGAAGTTCTGCACCGACACCACAGGGAGCAGTCTCCGCCCCGGGTCCTGGCCGAAGGGGCCGTCACCGCCCATGCCGGGGCCGCCGTCGAAGTCGAGGCTGCACCCGTCGGGCAGCACGGACTCCTCCAGGCGGCGGGCGTCGCCGACGGCCGCCGTCGGGATCACGTACCGGTCCTCGTACTCGGCGACCGCCAGCAGCCGGTACATCGCCTCGATCTCCTCCGGCCGCATGCCCGCAGCGGCGGCGATCGCCGGGGCCGGCTGCTCGCCCAGGCCGAGCGCCCGCATATGGGAGCGCATCGCCGCGAGCCTCTCCAGACAGGCACGGACCGGGGCGGTGTCACCGGCCGTGAACAGCTCGGCCAGGTAGGCGAGCGGGATGCGCAGGGTGTCGATCGCCGCGAACAGGTTGTCGGCGTCCTCGCCGTCGTGGCCGGTCTCGGAGAGCGCGTCCACGACCGGGGACAGCGGCGGGATGTACCAGACCATGGGCAGCGTGCGGTACTCCGGATGCAGGGGCAACGCCACCCGGTACGTGCTGATCAACGCGTGGACGGGGGAGCGGCGGGCCGCTTCCGTCCAGTCGTCCGGGATGCCCGCCGCCCTACAGGCCTGTCGCACGGCAGGGTCCTCGGGATCGAGGAAGACGCCCAACTGGGCCTCGTACAGGGCCTTCTCGTCCTTGGTCTCGGCCGCCGCCGTCACCCGGTCGGCGTCGTAGAGGACCACCCCGAGGTAGCGCAGCCGGCCCACACAGGTCTCGGAGCAGACCGTGGGCAGACCGGCCTCGATCCGCGGGTGGCACAGCGTGCACTTCTCGGCCTTGCCGGTGGCGTCATTGAAGTAGACCTTCTTGTACGGGCAGCCGGTCACGCACATCCGCCGGCCCCGGCACCGGTCCTGGTCGACCAGCACGATGCCGTCCTCGGCCCGCTTGTGCATCGCCCCGGACGGACAGGCGGTCACGCACGACGGGTTGAGACAGTGCTCGCAGATGCGCGGGAGATAGAACATGAAGGTCTGTTCGAACGCGAACCGCACCTGCTCGGAGGCGCGTCGGCGGGCGCGTTCGACCATCGGGTCCAGGTCGTACGGGGCGGGGGCGCCGGCCAGGTCGCGGTACTCGCACGTCCAGGGCTCGTAGTAGTCCTCGATCTCCGGCAGCCCGGGGTCGGTGAAGATCCCGGCCAGCCTGTGCAGGCGGCCTCCCGCCTTCAGCCTCAGTGCGCCCCGCCGGTTCAGCTGCCAGCCGCCGCGCCACCTCTCCTGGTCCTCGTAGCGGCGTGGATAGCCCTGGCCGGGCCGGGTCTCGACGTTGTTGAACCAGACGTGCTCCATGCCCCGCCGGTCGGTCCACGCCTGCTTGCAGGCGACCGAACAGGTGTGACAGCCGATGCACTTGTCCAGGTTCATGACCATCGCGATCTGGGCCATCGGGCGCATCAGTGCTCGACCTCCTGCGCCCGGCGGCGGATCACCGTCACCTCGTCGCGCTCGTTGCCCGTCTGGCCCAGCTGGTCGAAGGCCCCGGACGGCTGGGCGTGGTCCGCGTGGACCGTGCCGGCCGGGATCCGGTGCGAGACGGCCGCCCGGGCCGCCACCACTCCGTTGCGGTCGACCGCCTCGACCCAGTCGCCGTCCCCGACCCCGATCGCTTCCGCGTCCTGCGGGGACATCCAGATGTGCCGGCCGCCGTGGGAGAGCGCGAGCATGAACAGGTCGTCCGGGGACGCGGAGTGGATCGACCACCTGTCGTGCGGGGTGAGGCGACGGACCGTCACCTCCCGCTGCCCGTCCGGGCCGAGGCGTGGCTCGCCGAGCAGCCTGTTCATGTCCAGCGGCGGCCGGTAGACCGGCAGCGCCTCGCCGAGCTCGTGGATCCAGTCGTGGTCGAGGAAGAAGTGCCGGCGGCCGGGGAGCCGGCCGTCGGCAGTGCCCGGCTGCTCCACCGGCGGGCCGAGCGCCGCGAACTCGGCCCCGATCGCCGGGTAGTCCCGCTCGACCACGACCAGGCTCGGCATGGTCTCCCCGGGCACCGGCTCGCACTCCCCGCGCCTCCAGTCCCGCACCACCCCGCCGGGCCGGGCGGTCTCGCCGGGGGTGTCGTGCGCCAGCGGCGCGGCCACCAGGTCCCTGCGCACCCCGAGATGGCGCACGGCCAGCTCGCTCAGCTGCTCCGCGAGCGCCCTGAAGGCGTCGAAGTCGGTTCGCGCCTGGCAGGGCGGGTCCACGGCCGGGGTGCGGGCGTGCACGTGGGGATGCAGGTCGGTGGGCGAGAGGTCGTGCTTCTCGTACCAGGTGGCGGCGGGCAGCACGACGTCCGACAGCAGGGTGGAGGGGGTCTGCCGGCAGTCCAGGGAGAGGAGCAGGTCGAGCTTGCCCTCGGGTGCCTCGTCCCGCCAGGTCACGTCCCGGGGGCGGCGGTCCGGGCCCGCCTCCTCGGCGCGCAGGGAGGAGTGCGTGCCGAGGAGGTGCCTGGTGACGTACTCGGCGCCCGTCGTCGACGAGCCGAGGAGGTCGGCCCGCCACAGGGTCAGGACGCGCGGCCAGTTCCGCGGGGCGTCGGGATCCTCGTACGCGAACTTCAGGGTTCCCGCCTTGAGTTCGGCGACCGCCCCGGCCACCGGATCGCCGGCAGCCCCGCCCAGGTCGAGGGGGTTGCGGTCGAAGGTCGGGTACGACGGCAGCCGGCCCGAACGGGCCGACAGCGCCAGGCAGTCGGCGCCGGTCATCCCGGTGAGCCTGCCCTCGCCGAGCGGTGAGGCCAGGACGTCGGCGCCGAACCGGTCGTAGCGCCACTGGTCGGTGTGGAAGAACCAGTAGGCGGTGCCGGCCATCCGGCGCGGCGGCCGGGACCGGTCGCCGGCGGAGGCAAGGCGGGCCCCGCCGGTCACCGAGTGGCACCTCTCCTGGCCCGTGTGGTGCGCCCAGCCGCCGTTGCGGCCCTGGCAGCCGGTTAGCTGGAGCAGGGCCAGGAAGGCGCGGTGGATGGTCGCGGAGTGGAACCAGTGGTCGGTGCCGGCGCCTGTCAGGATCACGCAGCGGCCCTGGGAGCGCTCGGCGGTCCGGGCGAACTCCCGGGCGATCTTCACGCACCTGGCGGCCGGGACCGAGGTGTGCCGCTCCTGCCAGGCGGGGGTGCCCGGGGCGTCGGCGTCGTCGTAGTGGGTGGGCCAGCAGCCCGGCAGGCCGTGCCGCCACACACCGTACTGGGCGAGCAGGAGGTCGTGGACGGTCGTCACCAGCGGGCCGTCCGCGCCGCCGAGGCGGGTCGCCGGCACCGCGCGCCGCAGGACGCCCCCGCTGCCCTGCCCGTGCGCACCGCCGTCCGTGTCGAAGCGCGGGAGCAGCACCTCGACCCCGGCCGTGACCGCACTCCCGTACAAGGTCAACTGGGGTTCGACGGAGCCCGGTCCGAGGTTCCGGTGGCCCATGCCGGCGTCCGTCCGGCGGAAGCCGAGGGAGCCGTCCGGGACGACCGCGCGGCCGGAGGCGGCGTCCAGGACGACCGTCTTCCACTCGGCGCCCTCGCCGTCCTGGCCGAGGTCGGCGGCGCGCAGGAACCTGCCGGGCACGTACGCTCCCGCCCGCTCGGTGAGCGTCACCAGGAACGGCAGGTCGGTGAACTTCCGTACGTGGTCCGCGAAGAACGGCGTCTCGCGGTCGACGAAGAACTCCTTGAGCACCACGTGGCCCATCGCGAGGGCCAGCGCGCCCTCCGTCCCTGGGTGCGGGTGCAGCAACTCGTCGGCGAACCTGGCGTGGCCCGCGTGACCGGGGGAGACGACCACGACCTTCTGGCCGCGGTAGCGGGCCTCCGCCATCCGGCGCGCGTCCGGGGCGCGGGTCACCGGGACGGTCGAGCCCCACATCATCAGATAGGCCGCGTCCCACCAGTCGTCCGACTCCGGTCCGTCCGTCCGGTCGCCGAAGACCCGCGGCCAGGCCACCGGCAGCCCGGCGTACCAGTCGTGGAAGGAGAGCATCGGGGCGCCGATGAGGGAGTGGTAGCGGGCGCCGGCCGCGTGCGACACCGTCGACACCGTCGGGTCGGGGGAGCAGCCCGCGATGCGGTCCGGGCCGTACGTCCTGATCGTGTGCACCTGCGCGGCGGCGGCGATCTCCACCGCCTCGTCCCAACTCGCGCGCACCAGACCGCTCTTGCCGCGCGCCCGCTGGTAACGGCGGCGGCGCTCCGGGTCGTTCTGGATGTCGGCCCAGGCCAGCACCGGGTCCGTGAGCCGTCGCTTCGCCTCCCGGTACATCTCCAGGAGCACGCCCCGGACGTACGGACGGCGCACCCGGGCCGGCGGCGGGTACGCGTACCGGGAGAAGGCCTCGCGGTGGCGGGCGTCCGCCTCCTGGCCGCCGGCCTCCCGGCCGCCGGGCAGGGCCACGCCGTGCGGACCGGGCGCGGGCGTGCCGGGCCGGAAGAACCGGGCGGCGCTCAGCAGCGCCGCCCCCGGCTCCTTCGGCGGTGTCCGCGTGTCGGTCACGTCCGCTCCCTCGCTCACCCGTCGCTTCGACGCTAGGGGCGGGCCCGGGAACGCACCTGTTCAGGGCACCCGGACGGGTCAGACCTTGCGGGCGACCCCGCCGTACACCGGCACGATGCCCTCCGCCTGGATGGCCACGTCCACCGGCTCCGGACGCCAGCCGGAGACCGGGATGACCCCGGGGCCGAGCAGCTCCAGGCCGTCGAAGAAGCGGTAGAAGTCGGGCAGCGCACGCGGGTGGAAGGGCGTCCCGCTGCGCCGGAAGTTCGCGGCCGCCTGCTCCATCGCCTCCGGGCTGAGGTCAGGGGTGACCTGGGACAGGATCAGGTGGCTGCCGGGCGCGAGCGCCTCGACGTAGCGGCGCAGCAGGCCGTACACGTCGTCGCCGTCCGGGTCGTCGCCGAGGTAGTGGGTCAGTGCCACCAGCGACAGCGAGACGGGCTCCTTGAAGTCCAGGGTCTCGGCGGCCCGGGCCAGCAGGGTGTCGACGTCCCGGACGTCGGCGTGCACGTACGCGGTGCTGCCCTCGTCCGTGCCCCGCAGCAGGGCCTCCGCGTGGCGCAGCACGATCGGGTCGTTGTCCGCGTACACCACCTTCGACTCCGCGGCCACGCCCTGCGCCACCTGGTGCAGGTTCGGCTCGGTCGGGATGCCCGTGCCGATGTCCAGGAACTGGCGGGTGCCGGACTCGGCGACGGTCCGCACGGCCCGCTGCATGAACCGGCGGTTGGCACGGGCTCCGCGCAGCACGGTGCCGTCCACGGCGAGGATCCGCCGGGCCAGCTCCTCGTCCACCGGGTAGTTGTCCTTGCCGCCCAGCCACCAGTCGTACACCCGCGCCGGGTGCGGCCGGCTCGTGTCGATCGAGATCGGGGCGGGCTCGGGTGCGGTCACAGTCTGTGCTCCTCGGATCAGGGTTTGTCGGGGTGCTCCCGCTCAGGGTTTGTCGCGCTACGTCCGCGCAGGGTCTGTCGCGGTACTCCCGCTCAGATCTTGTCCCGGTACTCGCGCAGCAGCTCCTCGGTCCGCTGCGCCGAGGCCGCCCGGGCCGTCATGTGGTCCAGCACCTCCAGATGCGCCCCGACCTCGTCACGGGAGTCCAGGTAGAGGGCGCCGGTCAGATACTCGGTGAAGACCATGTCGGGCAGCTCCGGCTCGGCGAACCGGAACAGCGTGAACGGCGCGTACGTCCCCGGGTGCGGGCCGCTCGCGAACTCGGCGAGCTGGAGCGTTATCCGGTCCCGCTCGATGTAGGCGAGGAGCTTGTCGACCTGGTCGCGCATCACCTCGCAGTGGATGCTCACCGGGCGCCGCAGCACCGTCTCGTCCATGATCACCCACAGGTGGGGCGGATCGTCCTGCTCCAGCAGCCGCTGCCGGGTCATGCGCAGCGCCACGTGCCGCTCGACGGCGGTGGGGTCGCTGTGGCCGATCGTCCCGGCCTCCATCACGGCCCGCGCGTACGCCTCGGTCTGCAACAGGCCGGGGAAGAAGTGCGGTTCGTAGGAGCGGATGACCCGGGCGGCGCCCTCCAGGCTCACGTACAGGCTGAACCAGTCCGGCAGCACGTCGTGGAACCGCTGCCACCAGCCCGGCTGGTTGGCCTCCTCGGCCAGCCGCACGAACGCGGCCTGCTCCTCCTCGGCCACCCCGTACGTCTCCAGCAGCACCTGGATGTACGGGATCTTCAGCGCGACCTCGGCCATCTCCATCCGCCGCACGGTCGCCTGCGCCACCCGCAGCACCCGTGCCGCCTCGTCCCGCCCCAGGCCAGCCGCCTCGCGCAGCTCTTGCAGCCGCTTGCCGAGCACGACCTGCCCGACCGTGGGCGCAGCACGCCGCTCACTCACGCCACGCCTCCCCTACGTGCCCAAGTACGGGGAGCAGTGTGTCACGCGATGCCGCGTCGCACACCTGGTCGAGGGAACTACTTCCGTCAACTTACCGTCGAGTTGAGGTACTTGGCGGTGGCCGGGGCCGCGGCCGGATTCGGGGGTTTCCGTGGGCTCGCCGGCCGGCGCCGGACAGGCGCCGCTCGCGCAGGGTGCGCGCGCGGCAGCGGGCCGACGTCCTTGACGTCGGGGGCGGTCGGGGTGGCGGCGGGACCGGGCGCGGCAAAGGCCATGCCGACGACCGTGGCCGAGGACCCGGACACGCGATCGTCCTCGCACCGTCCTCGCGGCCCGGAAGGCCTGTTCATGGGAGGCTGACCGCACGTACGAACTCGCAGGTCACCGGGAAGGAAGCCGCACCATGGCCGTCGCACCGCTGTCGCAGCAGGAGATCGAGGACCGGCTGGCCGAGCTGCCCGGCTGGTCGCTGGACGGCGACCGGCTCGCCCGCGCCTACCGCCTCGACTCGCACTTCGCGGCCCTCGCCCTCGTCGTGCACATCGCCCACATCCAGGACGAACTCGACCACCACTCCGACCTCACCCTCGGGTACAACACCGTCACCCTCACCGTGAACACCCACAGCGTGGGCGGCGCCGTCACCGCCAAGGACTTCGAACTCGCCCACAGAGTGGAGGACATCGCCCCAGGCCACGGCGCACACTGAGCCATGTGCTCGACTACGACAAGGAAGCCGGCGGCTACGACGCGACACGCGGCGGCGAGGCCCGCGCCGAGGCGGCCGCCGACGCCGTCCTCACCCTGATACCCGACGGCAGCCACGGCCCCGGCAGCACCGAGAGCCCCGCTCACCCCCGTCGCCCCGCCCGTCTCCTCGACCTCGCCTGCGGCACCGGCATCGTCACCCGTCGGCTCGCCGCCGCCCGCCCCGCGCTCCGGGTCACCGGCGCGGACCGCGCACCCGGCATGGCACGGATGGCGGCGGCCCGGCTGCCGGGCTCGGTCCTGCTGACCGACAGCCGTCAACTCCCCTTCGCCGACGCGACGTTCGACGCCGTCACGACCGTGTGGCTGCTCCACCTCATCGCGGACACCGCCGAGGTCCGCGCGATCGTCGCCGAGTGTGCGCGGGTACTGCGGCCCGGTGGGGTGTACGTCACCACGGTCGACAAGGCCGCCGCGCACGACGTCGGCAGCGACATCGACGCCGTCCTCGCCGCCCGCCCGCGCCGCCCGGCGTCCGACGCCGCCGCGGACGTGGGCGCGTACGCCCTGGCGAGCGGCCTGCTGCCCGCGGGGAAGGCCGCCTTCACCGGCGTCGGCCAGGGCCGCAGCCCCCGCTCCACCCTCGCCGACCTGCGGCGCGGCTGGTTCACGATGCTCCCGCCCGACGACCCCCGCGCCGAGGACTTCGCCGACCGGCTGGCGGCCCTGCCCGACCAGGACCGGCGCCGCCCCGACCCCCGCTTCGCCGTACGGGCGTTCAGGAAACCGGCGGCCTGCTGAAGTCCATCGTCCAGTTGGTCACCCAGGTCTCCCCGCCGTCCACCGAGAACGCCTGCTCCCAGTGCGCACCGGTGGGGGAGATCCCCGACCACACGAACCGCACCCGGACGTCCTTGCCGTCGTAGGTGTCGTCGCCGTAGAACTCCCCGTGGGCGCCGTCGAACCGACCGACGACCGGCGGGAACAGCTTCCCGCTTCGGCTCGCCGCCCAGTTCAGCGACCACTGTCCGGCCTCCGGGTCGAAGAGCCGCAGGGTCACGCCCTTCGCGCCCAGATACGGCATGTCGATCTCGTCGATGTTGGCGGCGCCGTCGAACAGCGGCCGGCAGCGGGTGACGGCGGGGAACTCCACCCATGTGCCGTCCGGGTCGAGGAAGTCGGTACGGCGACGGTTGCGGACCGCCCAGTCGCCGTGGAGGAAGTCGAAGTCGTTCGGGGTGCTCATGCGCGGCCTCCGGTGGTTCCTTCGGGCAGGGAGTCGGCCAGGTAGGCCTCCAGGTCGGGCACTTCGGGCGTGAGCAGGTGCCGTACCCAGGCGTCCCGCTCGTGCTGGATCGGCGGCAGCTCCCAGACGCAGCCGATCCAGGGCCGACCGGGCTCGACGAAGTGCGCCGGGTCCTGGTCCGGACAGCCGAGCACCGGCTGGCCCGCCGCGGCGCCCCGGAAGTGGAGCACGTTGTCCCACACCCAGCTGTACGCGTTGAGGTAGGCGCCGCTGTCCCCGCCCCGGTGCAGGACGACGAAGGTCGCCGGCGGGGTGCCGTCCGGCTCCGGGAGCAGGTCGGGCAGGATCGCGTACGCCGCCTCCTCGACCTCGGGCGCGATGCCCGCGGGATCGGCGGTGACGTGGTAGCGCTTGACGTGCCGGCCGGCCACCGTGATCGGCGGCGGCACGGTCAGCAGTTTCTCCGTGAAGCTCATGGACGGGACGCTAGGTCCACTTCACTGACATCTCCTGTCAGTGGAGTCGGGGATCCTGGGACGGTGAAGTCCAGCCGGCTCGTCGCCATCCTCCTCCTGCTCCAGGCCCGGGGCCGGATGACCGCCGCCCAGCTCGCCGCGGAGCTGGAGGTGTCCGCCCGCACGGTCTACCGGGACGTCGAGGCCCTGAGCGCCGCCGGCGTCCCGCTCTACGGCGACGCTGGTCACGCCGGCGGCTACCGCCTCCTCGACGGCTGGCGCACCCGCCTCACCGGCCTCACCACCGGGGAGGCCGAGGCCCTCTTCCTGGCCGGCGCCCCCGGCCCCGCGGCCGACCTCGGGCTCGGCCCGGTGCTGGCCGCCGCCCAGCTCAAGGTCCGCGCCGCCCTGCCGCCGGAGCTGCGCGCGCACGCCGACCGGATCAGCGGCCGTTTCCACCTCGACGCCCCCGGCTGGTACGCGGACACCGACGAGACGCCGTACCTCCCGGCGGTGGCCGAAGCGGTCTGGAACGGCCGTGCCCTGGACGTCCGTTATCGCCGCTGGCGCGAGCCGACCGAGGTGCGCCGCCGCCTGGAACCGTACGGACTGGTCCTCAAGGCGGGCCGCTGGTACGTCGTGGCGGCCCCCGGCCCGCGCACCTACCGCGTCGACCAGATCCTCGAACTGACCCTTTTGGACGCGGAGTTCGATCGCCCCGAGGGCTTCGACCTGGCCGCCCACTGGACCGCCTACCAACGCGACTTCCACGCACGGCTCTACGAGGGCGGCGGCGAGGCCCTGGTCCGGCTTGCGCCGGGCGTGACGCTCCCCAGGGCGGTGCCGGTCGACGCTCGGGACGCCGACGCCTGGACCGTGGCCCGCGTCCCCGTCGAGTCGCTCGATCACGCGGCAGCCGAATTCCTGCGCCTGGGCACGGACATCGAGGTCCTCGCCCCGCCCGAGCTGCGCGCACGCATCGCCCGAACGATCGCCGAACTGGCCGAAAGATACGGCAGCCGCGGGGACGGCGGCGCCGACTGACAGAGGACCCGTCCGATCTCCCGGAAGGCACCTCACGTGCAGCACCCGCATCGCAGACGCCGCTCTGCCGTCCCGGCGGTCCTGACCGCCGTGGCCGCCCTGATCGCCGCCGGCCTCACCGCACTCTCGCCCGCCACTGCCGAAGCGGCCACCGCCCGCCAGGTCGAAGCCCTCGACCGGGGCGTGGTCAGCGTCCACACCGACGCCGGCAACCTGGTCAGCTGGCGCTGGCTCGGCACCGACCCCGACGACGTCTCCTTCAACGTCTACCGCGCCGGTACGAAGGTCAACTCCAGCCCCATCACCGGCTCCACGAACTACTTCCACGCCGGCGCCCCGGCCCAGGCCGACTACACGGTCCGCGCGATCGTGGGCGGTGTCGAGCAGACCGACTCGGTCCACGCCGTCCAGTTCCGCGCCGGCTACAAGGACGTCCCGATCACCCCGCCCGCGGGCGGCACCACCCCCGACGGTGTCTCCTACACCTACGAGGCGAACGACGCCTCGGTCGGCGACCTCGACGGCGACGGCCGACTCGACTTCGTCCTCAAGTGGCAGCCGACGAACGCCAAGGACAACTCCCAGTCCGGCTACACCGGCGACACGATCCTCGACGGCATCAAGCTCGACGGCACCCGCCTGTGGCGCATCGACCTGGGCCGCAACATCCGCTCCGGCGCGCACTACACCCAGTTCCAGGTGTACGACTACGACGGCGACGGCAGGGCCGAGGTCGCCATGAAGACGGCGGACGGCACGGTCGACGGCACCGGCACCGTGATCGGCAGCTCCACCGCCGACCACCGCAACTCCAGCGGGTACGTCCTGTCCGGCCCCGAGTACCTGACCATGTTCGACGGTCGGACCGGCAGCGCGATGGGCACGGTCGACTACGTCCCGGCGCGCGGCACGGTGTCGTCGTGGGGCGACTCCTACGGCAACCGCGTCGACCGCTTCCTCGCCGGCACGGCGTATCTCGACGGATCCAGGCCTTCGTTGATCGAGGCGCGGGGCTACTACACCCGTACCGTCATCGCCGCGTGGGACTGGCGGAACGGCGCCTTCACCCGCCGCTGGACCTTCGACACCAACTCCTCCACCAACACCGGCAAGGGCTACGACGGCCAGGGCAACCACCAGCTGTCGATCGCCGACGTCGACGGCGACGGCAAGGACGAGATCGTGTACGGCTCGATGGCCGTCGACGACAACGGCTCCGGTCTGTGGACGACGAAGAACGGCCACGGCGACGCCATGCACGTCGGCGACCTCGACCCCTCCCGCCCCGGCCTGGAGGAGTTCAAGGTCGACGAGGACGGCTCCAAGCCGTCCTCCTGGATGGCCGACGCGAAGACGGGTGAGATCCTCTGGTCCACCGATCCGAACGGCGACAACGGCCGGGGTGTCGCGGGCGACATCTGGGCGGGCAGTGCGGGCGCCGAGTCCTGGTCCTCGCACGCGGACGGCGTACGCAACCCGCAGGGCACGGTGGTCGCGAGCCGCAAGCCCTCCAGCACCAACTTCCTCGCCTGGTGGGACGGCGACCCGGTCCGCGAACTCCTCGACGACACCCACATCGACAAGTACGGCACCTCCGCCGACACCCGCCTCCTCAGCGCCACCGGCGTTCACTCGGACAACAGCACCAAGGCCACCCCGGCGCTCGCCGGGGACATCCTCGGCGACTGGCGTGAGGAGGTCGTCTGGGCGACGACGGACAACACGGCCCTGCGGATCTACTCCACCCCGTACGAGACGAGCACGAAGATCACGACCCTGCTCCACGACACCCAGTACCGCACGGCCCTGGCCTGGCAGAACACGGCCTACAACCAGCCGCCCCACCCGAGCTTCTTCATCGGCGACGGGATGACGACGGCACCCCGGCCGGCCGTGTACACGCCCTGACCCGAACTCTCCGGAAGGAGATGCTGACGTGCCGTCCGCCCCGGCGGGCCGCGGCGCCGCAACACCCGGCCGACGCCCGCCGGGAGTGGTCCGCCGGGAGTGGTCCGGTCACGCCCCGGCCGAGGCGTGCACGTCGAGCGCGACACCGGTTTCGCGCTCGGACACCTCCCAGAGCTTCGCTATGGCCCGGTCCATCCCGAACCTGCGCAGGACCGGCCTGCGGACCGGAGCGCCGTTGTTCATGAACAACGGTCCGTAGAACTCGCCGCCCTTGGCCGCCGGGTCGGTGGCGGCGCGCAGCTGCGGCAGCGCGCCGTCGTCGGGGGACATGCCGGTGCGCCGGGCCATGGTGTGGAAGAACCGCTGGGAGACGCCGCCGCCCGAGCCCTCCACGCTGACCGACTGCAGGTCGGTGTCGGACAGTCCGGGGTGTGCGATCAGACTGGCGGTGCCCGCGCCCGCCCGCTCCAGTTCGCGCTGGAGCCCGAGCCCGAAGTGGAAGTTGGCCAGCTTCGCCTGGCCGTAGGCGCGCCAGGGCCCGTAGCGGCCCTCCAGGTGGGGGTTGGCCACGTCGACGGCACGGCCCATGTGGTGGGCGGTGCTGGTCACGGTCACCACGCGGGACCCGGGCGTACGCAGCAGTGCGGGCAGCAGGAGGGCGGTCAGCGTCCAGTGGCCCAGGTGGTCGACACCGAACTGCATCTCGAAGCCGTCGACCGTGCGCGTCTCGGCGATCGCCATCACGCCCGCGTTGTTGACCAGGAGGTCGAGGCCGTCGTGGGCGGCCAGGATCTGTGCGGCGGCCTCCTTCACGGAGGCCTGCGAGGACAGGTCGAGGGCCACCAGTTCCAGTGAGGCGACCGGGAGGGCCGCCCGTATCTCCTGGACCGCGGCGGCGGCCTTCTTCTGGTCGCGCACGGCCATCACGACGTGCGCCCCCTTCGCCGCCAGCTTCTTTGCGGTCACCAGCCCGAGCCCGCCGTTGGCGCCGGTGACGACGACCGTGCGGCCGTTCTGGTCGGGAATGTCGTGTGCGGTCCAGCTCATTTCTTGTCTCCGAACGGGTTGTTCAACCAGGTAAGTCGGGTGGCGGGAACATCGCGTGGAATTCAGTGCGACGACGCCTGCGGGTCCCGGGTGCGTCGAAGCGTGTCCGGGGTCGTGCCGGTCCACATGCGAAACGCCCGGTAAAAAGAATTCGGCTCGCTGAAACCGAGGAGAAACGAAACCTCGGCGATCGACAGATCGGTGTTCACGAGGTAGTGCCTGGCCAGATCGTTCCGCGTGGTGTCGAGGATGCGTTGGTAACTGGTGTCCTCTGCCTCGATGCGGCGCTGCAGCGTGCGTTTGCTGAGCGTCAGCTTTCGCGCGATCGTGTCCATCGACGTCGATCCACTCGGCAATGTCTCCAGCAGGGCCGCTCGAACCCGTTCGGCGGTCGTCGCCGATGCCTCCAGATCGGCGAGGCGTCGGCGCAGCTCGGGCTCGAAAGCGGCCCACAGCGGCTCGTTCCGGGTGAGGAACGGCAGGGTCGCGTCGGCGGGGGCGAACGCGACCCGGTGAGCGGGGCCTGTCCGAAGAGGAATACCGAGGAATTCCTCATACGGCTGCATCACTTCTGTCAGCGCTGTGGTGGTCACCTCGACCGGGCTCACCTCCTCGCGAGTTCCGATGCGAATGAGGGTCACGAAGAACAGCAGTTCCATCATCGCCAGCGAGGCGGGAGGCGGTGGCGCGCCGTCGAGCCAGGAAAGTTCGACTGCGACGACCGAATCCGCCTCCGACACGGTCATGCGCATCGGCGCGATCAATCTCTTGTACTGCGCGATCCGTTGGGCGGCGACCACGAAATCGGGGCTGCACAATGCCGCGAACAACGGCGGGGAAAACGACTCGGCGCGGAACATCTCGCACAGCCGGATGGGGAAGAACGGATCTTTGGTCTCGGCCTCGACGCTGTTCCACAGGCGGTAGTAGTCGCCGGGCGCGAGTTTCGCCGACGGCTGCACGAACAGGTCCTCGGCAAGCCCGGCGCGGCGCAGCACGTTGGCGGGTACGACGCCGAGATCCCTCAGAACGGCGCGCCATGTCACGTCCAGTGAATAGCTCTGCATGTGCATCATCTGCCGTCGGTCGAGGAAATTCCCTGTGCTAATTTATCACGCGTTTGTGGCGCCGAGGCCGAACTGTGCGCGCATTCCCGCGAAGAACGTGGCGTCATCGGCACCGGCGCGCGCCTTCAAAAGGTGCTCGGCGTCGGCGCCCGCCACGTACCGCAGTGTGTCGGTGTCGTCGGTCACGGCCTGGTGAACGGTCTCGGCGATGATCTCGGGCTCCGGTGCCTGTGCGGTCATCGAACCGAAGGCGCTGAAAACCGCCTCGATCATGGGCTGGTACTCCGGCAGGGACGGATCGTTGCTGAAGTCGAAGGATCGTCCGCCGAAATCGGTCCTGATATTGCCCGGCTCGACGATCTTGACGCGCACACCGATTTCGGTCAATTCATACTGGAGGGCTTCCGAGATCCCTTCGACGGCGAATTTGCTGCCGTGATAGAGGGTGCCCAGAGGGAAGGTGACGCGTCCGCCCATCGATGAGATATTGACGATGGTGCCGCTTCTGTTGGCACGGAAATGCGGCAGCAGTGCTTTCGTCGTGGCGAGCAGGCCGAAGACGTTGACGTCGAACTGCCGGCGGATCTTGTCGAGCGGTGTTGCCTCCAGCGGCCCGTAGGCGCCGTAGCCGGCGTTGTTCACCAGCACGTCGATGCGGCCGAAGCGGGTCGGTGCCGCGTCGACGGCCGCATCGATGGATGCGGAATCCTGCACGTCGAGACGGGCGACGAGCACGTTGTCGAGTTCGGTGAGTTCCCGTTCGGCGCCGGGGTCGCGCATGGTCGCGACGACGTTCCAGCCTCGGGACCGGAAGAGTCTGGCGGTTGCTCGTCCGAGTCCGCTGGATGTGCCGGTGACAAGAATGGTCTGGGTCATGGTGGCGCTCCTTTCGCCGACCACACTAGGAATACTCACCTGCCGCCGCAGTGACGGATGACGCCGTCGTTCAATCCGATCGCGCCACGCGGCCTGCTCGCACATCGCGTCTCGGATCGCACGCCCGCCGGATGGGGCGGGGCGCGTGCCCGGTGCGGCACGCGCCCCGCCGTCCGTCAGGCGACCGCGCAGGTCTGGCCGCCCAGGGCGAAGGCCGTCGGTTCGGCGTTGCTGCCGGTCCAGGTGCCCGTGAAACCGAAGGACACCGACGACCCGGGTGCCACCGTGCCGTTCCAGCTGACGTTCCTCGCTGTCACGGCCGCACCGGACTGGGTCCAGTCGGCGTTCCAGAGCTGGCCGACGGTCTGCCCGTTCGGGAAGGACCAGCCGAGGGACCAGCTGCTCCATGCCGCCGAGCCCGTGTTGGTGAGGCGGACGTCCGCCTGGAAGCCGCCCGTCCACTGGTTGGTGACGGTGTAGGCGACCGAGCAGGCGCCGGACGGCGCGGGATCCGTACCGCCTCCGCCGCCCCCTCCACCACCTCCGCCGGTGTCGGACGTGTCGCCGTAGATCACACCCCGGCCGTTCGTCGAGATGTACACCCGGCCGTACACGCGCGGGTCACCCGTGATGGCCGCGCCCGTCCAACCCCACTGGTGGGCATCGTCGTTGATGCGTGTCCAGGTCGAACCCGCGTCCGTGGACCGGAAGATGCCACGGACCCCGCCGATCTTAGCGCTGGTGTAGAGCGTCTGGTAGGAGGCTCCCGTCGCCGCCTTGCCGAAGCCGATAGTGTCGGCCTGGTCGACGTTCGCGAGCCTGGTGAAGGTCGCGCCGCCGTTCGTCGAGTGCCAGAGGCCGTAGGCGCCGTCCGCCGCACCGCCGGCCAGCCACACGTCGCCCTTCGTCCCCGGCAGCGCCTTGAACCGGACGCTGTCACCGCTCGGCAGACCGGTCGCGGCGGACGCGGTGAAGGTCGCGCCGCCGTCCGTACTCACGTAGAACTTCCCGGACTTGAAGCCGTAGAAGGTCTTCGGGTCGACCCGGTCGGACTCGACGGTCGCACCGGACGGGATGCCGCTCGACGCCGACCAGGACGTGCCGAAGCCGGTCGTGTACTGCACGCCGGTGCCGGCCGGGCTCCACACGAAGCGGCTGCCGTCCGAGGCCGCGGCCACCGTTCCGCCGCCGCTCACGCCCGAAGGGTCCGTCCCCGCGAACCAGTTGGCGCCGTTGTCCGTCGAGAACGCGATGTGCGGGCCGGAGTCGAGATCGCCGACCCGTACCACCGTGTTCGGGTTCGTCTCGGCGAAGTCCAGGCTCGTGGTCGTGGTGAAGGTCGGCGAAGTGAACATCATCGACGGGACCTTGGTGAGGTCCGTGTGCCGGAAGCCGCCGATGTCACCCAGCGCGCTGAAGAGCTGGGCCCCGCCGGACGGGGGAGCGGCCAGGTCGTCGACCGACGTCTCCTCCAGCCCCTGCACCATCGGCTTGACCGTGAACTGGCCGCCGCTGTCCCACTTCGTCAGGTTTCCGGTGCCGTAGAGCGTCGCCCCCGTCCCGTACATCATGCGGTCGGAGTTGAACGGGTCGATCTCCAGCGCCTCCGTCATCCACCCCAGTTTCGGGCTCTGTTCGGGCGGCGACGGGTTCGCACCGAAGGTCAGCCAGGGGGAGGACGAGACGTCGATCGTGTAGCGGTTCGAGCGGTTGGGGTACGACGTGTAGTCCCAGGCTTTCGTCCAGGTTGCCCCGCTGTCCGTGGAACGGAAGATCTGGGTGTCCGGCCACCAGGAGCTGTACGCCGTCGCCATCACCGTGCCGGGGTGCTGCCGGTCGACCGTCAGCCCGGAGAACCCGTAGTACGTGTCGGCCTCCGCCACCGGGCTGATGTCGGTCCAGGTGCCGCTCGCCGTCCCGTACCGCCATAGCCGGCCCTTGCCGCCGTCGTAGGGCCCGCCCTTGTCGCTGTAGGCGAGGTAGAGGTAGCCGTTCTTCGCGTCCAGCACGCCTTTGTGGGCGAGGTACCCGGTGGGCTGACCGGCGAGCCTGGTCCAGGTCGCGCCCGCGTCCGTCGAGCGGTACACCGCGTTGTCCTTGTCGGCGACCCCGACGTAGATCGTCTTTGTCGCCGTACCGGCAGTCCCGGTCGACTCGTCGAAGGTGACCCAGACGATGCCCTGGTTGTCGGAGGCGTAGCCGCTGGTGTCGGTCGGATCCTGCACGTAGTTCCCGACGTTGGGGAAGCCGGTCACCTGCGACCAGGTCACCCCGGAGTCCGTGGACCGCCACAGCCCCTTGCCACTGGGCGCGCCCAGATACAGCACGCTGTCCTTGTTCGGGTCGACGGCCAGCCGCTCGCCCATGCCCCGGCCGGGCATGTTGCCGCCCAGCTTGAACGGCAGGTCGGTCTTCTGCCAGCTGGCGCCCCGGTCGGCGGAGCGCAGCACGGCGCCGTTGGTCGGGTCCCAGCCGTTGGTGTACGTCCCGACGGCCGCGTACACCTTGTCCGGGTCGACGGAGTCGGAGGCGAGACTGACGACCCCCGTGTGCCCCCACTCGTCCCAGCCGACCGAGTCCAGCAGCGGTGTCCAGGTCTGCGTCGACTCCGACCAGCGGTAGGCACCCCCGATGTCGGTACGGGCGTAGGCGAGGTTCTTCTCGGTGCGGTTGAAGACGATGCCCGGGACGAAGCCGCCGCCGTCGATCCGGGCGTTGTGCCAGGTGTAACTGTCCGCGGCGAGCGTGACGTCCGCGGTCGTGCGGGCGGCGAGCGCGGGCGGGGTTCCGACGAGCAGCCCGGCCGCGAGGGCCAGTACGGCGGTGAGGATGCGGGTTCTTCGCACAGGGGTCCTTCCGCAAGAGAGGCGGTAAGCGCTTACTCCGTGAGGTGAGAAGCGCCGGGCGATCCCCCAGTGCGGGTGGGGGACCGCCCGGCCGACCTGGCTGTCGCGCCCCGCAAGGGGCGCGGGGAACTGCGCGACCAGCCACAACGAAATCCGCAGCCGACCACGCAGCCACCGGAACTACTCCAGCAACTCCGCGTAAGACCCCATTGCCAGCGCGATGTCCGCCTGAGCCCAGAACCGGTGATACGTGAACACGGGCGCGGCCCCGCCCGCCAGATAACTCTGGATCTTCGACCACGCCGGGTCGTTCTGGTAGAAGGACCGCAGCGAGGCGAACGTCGACGACGAGTTGACCGCGTCGCCGTTCGGCATCTTCCCGCTCCACCCGCTCGGCACGTACACGCCGTCGTCGAAGCGGTTGTAGTCGGCCCGCGTCTCCGGCACCGCGATCCCCAGGCTGTCCTGGTAGTTGTTCCACATGCCGTCGAGCAGCGCCTTGGCCGTGGACTTCGCCGTCGCGTCACCGGACCTGGCGGCGTAGTACGTCAACGTCTTGGCGTACGCGGCGGCGACACCCACGTCGTTCGTGTAGTCGGCGACCGTGACGTGAAGTCCGCTGTTGGAGCCCGGACTCGACGCGTTCCAGGTGTCGGGCTGCCCCGACCACTGGAGTGTCGACGGGATCAGGTACGTGCCGTCCGGGTTGATCGTGGTCCTGGACAGCGCCCACGCCACCCACTTGTCGAGGACCGCCTTCGCCGAGGCGTTGCCGGTCTGCTGGTAGTACTCGGCGACCCGCTCCATCGACCAGGCCTGGAAGCCGAACCACTGGTTGGACGGCGGGTCGTGGTACACCGGCTCCCAGTCGTAGTACATGCCGTAGAAGGTCGACGTACCGGACGGCGGGCTCGCGTACCGCCCCTGCCAGCTGTTGGTCGCACCGCCCGCGATGGCGCCCTCGGACGACTGCAGCCAGCGGTAGAACTCCAGCTGCCGGGTCAGGGACGTGCCCCAGTCCGTCGCGCCCGTGGCCGACTTGGGCTTCAGGTCGGCGTACGAGCTCAACGCATAGGCGGCCAAGGGGTTCTGGTAACCCCCGTGCACATGGCTGGAGCCGATCCGCCACGCCCATCCGGCACTGCTGTCGGTCGCCCCGCCCCACGCGTAGTACCAGGAGAGCAGGTAGTCGGAGGCGTCCTTGCCGGTGCCGGCCGCGCAGGTCGTCGGACCCACGCAGTTGCCGATCTTCTTGAAGTACTTGTCGTACATCGCGTAGCGCAGATAGTCACCCATCTTCGCTGCCTTGCCCACGGTGGCGGAGACGTCGGAGCCCTTGCCCTGCTCCTTCGCCCACACGTCCGCCCAGTACGCGGCCTGCACCGCACGCGCGTCGGCGTCCGGGGCGTCCGTGTACTTCCACTGCTTGGCGTAGGACGAGTCGCCGGTGAAGAGGTCCAGGTAGCCGTTGGTCCCGTCGTACTTGAAGGCGTCGCAGGTCGGCTGCGGAACCGTCTCCCACACCGACTCCTGCGGACCGCGCTGGAAGGTGTTGATGTACGACGGCCCGTCGGCCGTCGGGCCCGCCTCGCAGCCGCCGCCCGGGGTGTCGCCGTAGCCGTAGACGTTGTCGACGTCCTCCAGCCAGTGCATGCCGTACACGTCGTCCGTGCCGTATGCAGTCTTCAGCTCACCGGCGATGGGATCCGATCCCACCGACACCGACGTGTCCAGCTTCGCCGGGTACTCGTTCGGGGTGTCCAGCTCCGGCGCGTACGTCGCCGGTTTCGACGCGTTGTAGAAGGAGTTGGTCGGCTGGTCGGCGTGGGTGGGGATCATGTACTTCTCCATGAGGGCCCACGCGCCGTTGAACTTGGACCAGTCACCGGTGACCTTGCCGTACATGGCCTGCAGCCAGAGAAGGTAGCTGTACGCCTCCGACGTGGTCTCGTGGCCCTGGTCGGGAGCCTCGACGATCAGCGTCTCGACCGAGTGGTAAGGGACGCCCTCGGGGGAGAAGTAGCCGTTCGCCGGGTTGGTGATCCTCCCGTACAGGTCCAGGAAGCGCGCGTCGTACGCGTTCGACGCGGCCAGCTCGGTCACGGTGACCGTGGCACCGGTGTAGCCGGTCGCCGAGGCCGTGAAGGTCGCGGTGCCGGTGCCGGCGGAGTCCGCGGCCACGGTCACGTTCTGCGCGGTGCTCCAGTTGGACGGCGTGAACGTGAGCGACGATCCCGCGCTCACCGACAGCCCGGTGTTGCCGGCCGTGCGGGCCACGGACACCGTCACGTTGGCGCTCGGCTGCTTCGAGAGGGTCACCGCGAACCTGCCGGTCGCGCCCTGCTGGACGCCCAGCTGGGTCGGCGAGGCCACCACCGCCGGGCCCGAGGCGACCGTGATGCCGACCGGCGTCGAGGACGCGGACGCGCCCAGGCTGTCGTACGCCTTCGCCACCAGGGAATGACTGCCGACGGTCAGGCTGGAGACCGAGAGCGAGTACGGCGCCGACGCGTCGGTCCCGAGCAGCGTGGTGTCGTCGTAGAACTCCATCTTGCTGATCGTCGCGCCGTCGGCCGCCGCCGCGGTCGCCGCCAGCGGGACCGCGTCGCCCTGCGTGTAGACCGCGCCCGCGCTCGGGCTGGTCAGCACGGTGATGGGCGGCTGGTGGGCGCCGGTGCAGGTCGTGCCGTTGATCGCGAAGCTCGCCGGGGCCGTGTTGCTGCCCGTGTACGAGAACTGGGCGCCCGTCGACGCGGCCGCGCCCGCCGCGATCGTGCCGTTGTACGACGCGTTCTGCACGGTGACCGAGGTGCCGGACTGGGACCAGGTGCCGTTCCAGCCGCTCACCAGCTTCTGGTTGCCGGTGTACGCGTAGGTCAGTGTCCAGCCGCTGATCGCGTCGGTGCCGCGGTTGGTGAGGGTGAGGTCGGCCGTGAAGCCGGTGCCCCAGTCGTTGGTCTTGTAGTCCACGCTGCACTGGACCGTCGCCGCCTGGGCGGGAGTCGTGCCGGTCGCGAGCATCGACACGGGCAGGGCCAGGGCCGCGACGACGGCCGTCCACAACCGTCGCACGGCTCTGCGCCTCCGCCCGGAGTGCATGGCATATCCGGGTCGCATGTGCTGGTTCCTCCTTGCGCTTGCGGCTCGGGGAGAAGTCAAGGCTTGAACCAGTGGGAGCGCTCCCATAGTGAAGACGTGGCATGGTGCGGTCAAGGCCGTTGAAGAGTCGAAAAGATTCGACGGACGTCACTGCGGAAAAGTCAAGCAACTCCCCTGTTCTTTGCCCCCGCTTGGCGCTACCTTCCTTCGCACCAGTGGGAGCGATTCCGTTCAGTCGACGCGTCCGTCACGACGCGCCCGAGCTGCAAGGAGTCGCTCATGCGACACCCCCCGCGTTCAGTTCTTTTAGCCGTCGCCGGTGCGGCCGCCCTCGTCGGGTCCGCACTGGTGCCGGTCGTGTCGGCGTCCGGGGCGACGCCGGCCTGCACGGTGGAGTACGCGGTCACCAGTCAGTGGGACACCGGGTTCCAGGGCTCCGTGACCATCACCAACAACATGGCCGCCCTGAGCAGTTGGAGCCTGGGCTTCGACTTCGCGAACGGCCAGAAGGTCACCCAGGGCTGGAGCGCCAAGTGGTCCCAGTCCGGTACGACGGTCACCGCGGCCAACGAGAGCTGGAACGGCTCCCTGCCCACCGGCGGCGCCGTCAGCGCCGGGTTCCTCGGCTCCTGGTCGGGGAGCAACGCCGTACCGACGGCGTTCCGGCTCAACGGCACGACGTGCAACGTCGATACGCAGCCCACGCCGACACCCACCCCCACCCCGACGCCGACCGAGCCGCCCGCCGGCGGGACCGCACCGGCCCTGCACGTCTCCGGCACCAGGCTCGTGGACGCGGGCGGCACGGCCCACCGTCTCCTCGGGGTGAACCGCTCCGGCGGCGAGTTCATGTGCGTGCAGGGCTACGGGATCTGGGACGGCCCGGTCGACGACGCGGCCATCAAGGCGATCGCCGACTGGAAGGCCAATGCCGTCCGCATCCCGCTCAACGAGGAGTGCTGGCTCGGACTGTCCAACGTCAAACCCGAGTACGCGGGCGCCAACTACATCAGCGCCGTGAAGGAACTGGTGGCCCGCGTCGAGTCGTACGGCCTGACCCCGATCCTCGAACTCCACTGGTCCTACGGCCAGTACACGGGTAACTCGGCCGGCTGCTCCGACGTGCACGCCACCTGCCAGAAGCCGATGCCGGACGCGCAGTACGCCCCGTCCTTCTGGTCCTCGGTGGCCGGCACCTTCAAGGACGACCAGGCGGCCGTCTTCGACCTGTTCAACGAGCCCTACCCGGACCGGGCGACCTCCACGGTCACCCAGGCCTGGCAGTGCTGGCGGGACGGCGGCACCTGCCCGGGGATCGGCTACGAGGTCGCCGGAATGCAGGACCTGGTCGACAGCATCCGGGGTGCCGGTGCCAAGAACGTGATCATGATCGGCGGGCTCGCGTACTCCAACGACCTCAGCCAGTGGCTGACGCACAAGCCCACCGACCCGGCCGGCAATCTCGCCGCCGCCTACCACGTCTATAACTTCAACACCTGCGCCAGTGAGAGCTGCTGGAACTCCACCCTCGCCCCGGTCGCGGCCCAGGTGCCGCTGGTCGCCGGGGAGATCGGCGAGAACACCTGCTCGCACGCCTTCGTCGACCAGGTCATGAAGTGGTTCGACGACCGCGGCCTCTCCTACCTGGGCTGGACCTGGAACACCTGGGACTGCTCGTCCGGCCCGTCCCTGATCTCCGACTACAGCGGTACGCCCACGGCGTACGGCGTCGGGCTGCGCGACCACCTCAAGGCCATCAACCCGTAAGCACGCCCACGGAAGAAGCACGCCCACCGAGAAGAAGGAAACCCGCACTCATGAGTCGTACCAGAACAGCGGTGTTCGCCGCCCTGGCGCTCGTCGCCGGGGTGTCGGGTCCGGCGGTCGCCGTGACCCCCTCCGCCCAGGCGGCGATCTCCGCGATCCCCTGCACCGTCGACTACAAGATCCAGAGCGACTGGGGCGCAGGCTTCACCGCCGCCGTCACCGTCACCAACAACTCGGCCGCGAAGTCGAGTTGGTCGGTGAAGTGGTCGTACGCCGGGAACCAGCAGGTGACCAGCTACTGGAACACCAAGCTCACCCAGAGCGGCACCGCCGTCACCGCCAACAACGAGACCTACAACGGCACCCTGGCGACCGGCGGTTCGGTCAGCTTCGGCTTCAACGGGTCGTACTCCGGCAGCAACGCGGTGCCGACCGCCTTCACCCTCGACGGCGTTACCTGCAACGTCGACGACGGCAGCAGCGGTGGCGGAGGCGGTGGCGGCGGGGGCGGCGGCACCCGCGTCGACAACCCGTACTCCGGCGCCAAGGTGTACGTGAACCCCGAGTGGTCCGCGAAGGCCGCCGCCGAACCGGGTGGCACCCGCGTCTCCAACCAGCCCACCGGCGTCTGGCTCGACCGCATCGCCGCGATCAACGGCACCAGCACCAGCATGGGTCTGCGCGCCCACCTCGACGCGGCGCTCGCCCAGAAGGGCAGCGGCGAGGAAGTCGTCCAGCTGGTCGTCTACGACCTGCCCGGCCGCGACTGCGCGGCCCTCGCCTCCAACGGCGAGCTCGGCCCGACGGAGATCGACAAGTACAAGACGCAGTTCGTCGACCCGATCGCGGCGATCCTCTCGGACAGCAAGTACGCCTCGCTGCGGATCGTCACCACCATCGAGATCGACTCGCTGCCCAACCTGGTCACCAACACCGGCAGCCGGGCCACCGCCACGGCCAACTGCAACACCATGCTGGCCAACGGCAACTACGTGAAGGGCGTCGGCTACGCCCTCGCCAAGCTCGGCGCGATCCCCAACGTCTACAACTACCTCGACGCCGGCCACCACGGCTGGCTCGGCTGGGACGACAACTTCGCCCCGGCGGCCACCCTGTTCAAGCAGGCCGCCACCAGCGAGGGCGCGACCGTCGACGACGTGGCCGGGTTCATCACCAACACGGCCAACTACAGTGCCCTGAAGGAGAACAACTTCACCATCAACGACACGGTGAACGGCACCTCCGTCCGCCAGTCCAAGTGGGTCGACTGGAACCGCTACGTCGACGAACTCTCCTTCGCCCAGGCCTTCCGCACCCAGCTGGTCTCGGTCGGCTTCAACTCCGGCATCGGCATGCTGATCGACACCTCCCGCAACGGCTGGGGCGGCAGCGCACGGCCGACCGGCCCGGGCGCGACGACCAGCGTGGACACGTACGTCGACGGCGGTCGCTACGACCGCCGGATCCACGTCGGCAACTGGTGCAACCAGTCCGGAGCCGGCCTCGGCGAACGCCCGCAGGCCGCTCCGGCCGCCGGGATCGACGCCTACGTCTGGATGAAGCCGCCGGGTGAGTCCGACGGCTCCAGCTCCGCCATCCCGAACGACGAGGGCAAGGGCTTCGACCAGATGTGCGACCCGACGTACACGGGCAATGCGCGCAACGGCAACAGCATGTCCGGCGCGCTGCCGAACGCGCCGTTGTCCGGGCACTGGTTCTCGGCGCAGTTCCAGCAGCTGATGGCCAACGCGTACCCGCCGTTGTCGTGATGGCAGGTTGAGCTGGGATCGACGCTGCGGGCCGGTGGGGGCTGGTCGCGCAGTTCCTCCCCCAGCCTTCGGCCGGGGGGACCCCCAGCGCCCCTTTGGGGCGCGGGGGTTCGCCGGAGTCAGTCAGCTTGGGACAGGCCCAGGCGGATCGAGTGCTCCACCGCCGAATAGTCCCCGTCGGGGCGGTCCAGCTCGTAGGGGACGGCCGGCATCAACGGTGGCTGGGCCAGGAAGCGGGGGCGGGTGCCGTGGTGGGGCTGGGCCGCGTGGACCAGGAAGGGGTGGCAGAGGTAGACGTCACCGGGGCGGCCGGTGGCGTACGCGAGGGGGCGGTGCGCGGAGGCCTCGACGACCTGCGGGGCGATCTCCAGCATCGAGACGCCCTCCTCGCCGTACGGCTCCAGGACCGCGGGGATGTCGAGGTGCGAGCCGACGCGGATCCGGGTGGGCGCATCCTGCTCGGTCACCTCGGAGAAGAGGAACAGCATCAGCAGCGCGCGGTCGCGGGAGCGCAGGTTCGTGTAGTACCAGCGGGTCTCGACGCCGTCCGGGAGGTAGCTCCCCTCGATGTGCCAGCCCGCGTCGTCCGGCTCCTCGGCGTGCGGGAACCGCAGGGGGAAGCTGCCCAGCGAATAGCGCGGCGCCCAGCGGCCCTCGCCCACCAGCAGGTCGAACGCCCGGTGCAGCACAGGGGAGTTGACGGCGGCCGCGAACGGGCCCTGGGCCATCCCCGCCACCCACACCACGGGGTCCTTCCAGGTGCCGGGATCCGCCGGGTCGTACCCCGTCTCCCGCCACAGCAGCCGGGCGCAGTCCTCGGCGACGCGCGGCGGGAACGCGCCCTCGATCTTCACGAAACCGTCGGTCAGGAAGTGTTCCACCAGCTCGTCGTCCACCCGGTCATCGTGGACCGGCCGCCTTGCCGTCCGCATCCGGTTTTTTGCCGCACCGGCAACAGGACTGGCCTCCGGACGGTGCGTCGGCGCACGCTGGCGACACCCAGGACGAGAGGCTGACCCCATGGCGCACGACCACCACCACGACCACAAGAGCACCCACGCGCACTCCCACACCCACACCCACTCGAACACCGACATCGACTGGGCCGAGATGGCCGGTTCCCTGGAGTCACAGGCGGAGCTCTTCGCGCCCCTCTACGAGAGCGCGCTGAGCTGGCTCGGCAAGGAGGTCACCGAGCCGGGACTGATCGTCGACGTCGGCAGCGGACCGGGGGTGGTGTCGTGTCTGTTCGCCGAGGTGTTCCCGGGCGCGCGGGTGCTGGCCGTGGACGGCAGCGAACCGCTCCTCGACCGGGCCCGGGCCCGTGCCGAGCGGCAGGGCGTGGCCGATCGCTTCGGTGTGCTCCACGGTGAACTGCCGGGAATTCTGGGCGAGTTGGACTACCCGGCGGATCTCCTCTGGGCCGGGCACAGCCTGCACCACCTCGGTGACCAGCGGGCCGCGCTCACCGCGTTCGGCGAGCGGCTGGCTCCCGGCGGCACCCTGGCCATCCTCGAAGGGGGCCTGCCGAGCCGCTTCCTGCCCCGAGACTTCGGGATCGGCCGCCCCGGCCTCCAGGCACGGCTCGACGCACTCCAGGAGGAGTGGTTCGGGCAGATGCGCACCGAACTCCCCGGCTCGGTCGCGGAGGCCGAGGACTGGCCTGCGCTGCTGTCCTCCGCCGGCCTGAAGTACGCCCGCACCCGCAGCTTCCTGCTGGACCTGCCCGCCCCGGCCTCCGACCGCGCCCGCGCCTACGCGGCCGAGATCTTCTCCAGGCTGCGGGACTCGGTCGCGGACGGCCTCGACGCCGACGACCGCGCCACCCTGGACCGCCTCCTCGACCCGGCCGACCCGGCGAGCGTGCACCGCAGGCCGGACCTGTTCGTCCTCGGCGTCCGCACCGTGCACACGGCGGTCCGGCCCGCCTGAGCGCTCCGCTGGAACTGCCGCGACATGTCGTCTGTCGACTGCGGCGCCGTCGAACCACAGCGGCCCGGTACCGTGCGGTACCGGGCCGCCCGCCCTCCCCGGGCCGGTGGGGCGCGAACGCGCCTCGGGGGTCTAGTTGTTGGCGAGGAACTGCTTGGCCAGCTGGTCGCCGAGGGTCACGGCCGCGCTGTGGCTCTCGATGGGGGAGACCTTGGAGTTCTTGAACAGGATGTAGGTCACGCCGGAGTCGGCCCCGCCGGTCGCCGGGTCGGGGTCGATGCCGAGCGCCTTGGCGGTGGCGTACGAGGCCTCGCCGATGATGTTGGTGGGGCCGGTGTCGCCGACCACCGCGTACTCCACCTTGTTGTTGTAGATCACGGCGACCACTCCGCCGCCCTTGATGCCGGCGCTGGAGTAGTTCCAGATGCTGCTGGTGCTGGGGACCACGATGTACGGCAGCGACTCGGCCTTGAGCGGCTTGCCGTCGGACTGGTGGAACGCGGTGTCGTCCTGGTACCAGGGGTCGCGGTCCTCGTTGCAGTTGGTGGTGCGCTGCCCGTCGCAGTCGATGTCCATGTCGGCCTTCCAGAAGACCGCGCCGTTCTTGCCGCAGACGGGGATCGTGGCCGACGTCTCGTCGTCGGTGCGGTACTTGCCGCTGGAGATCTGGGAACAGGACGTCACCTTGGCGAGCAGGTTCGCCGCGCTGACCGAGCCCTCCTGGGCGGACTTCGGGACGGCGGCGCCGGACGCGCTCGCGGGAAGCACTCCGGCGGCGAGCAGTGCGGCCCCGGAGGCCGCGGCAAGGGTCAGTGTTCGGATGCGCACTGTGGGGGGTCCCCTTCTGTTAGGAAAGTTTCCTGACCGGGTGTCGTACAAGGTGGACCCGGCTGCATGTCCGCGTCAACCCCTGGATGTCAACTCGGCGGTTTCTCGCGCATTGCGGTGATATGGGTGCCGGGGAACACTGGTGGTGCAGGACATTCGGGATATTTACGCAGGAGCCGTGCGGGGGTTGGGCGGTGGCTCCGGTGGCTCCTGGGAGGCGAGGGGTCATGTTCGTACGCGCGGTGTACGTCACCGGCGATCCGGCGAAGGTCGAGGCGGCCATCAGGTCCCTGAACAGTCAGGGGCGTGAACTGCTCGAAGAACGTCCCGAGTACCGGGGTGCGGACGTCCTCGTCGACCGGGAGCTGGGCAAGCTGCTCGCGGTGAGCTGGTGGGGCTCCGAGGAGTCCCGGCGCAACAGCGACCAGGTGATGCGCGAGCGGCGCAGGCCGATGCTGGAGCCGTTCGCGGGCACCGTCGCCGTCGAGAACTTCGAGGTGGCCGTCTTCCACTCGGTGCAGCTGCCGAGGGCGGGCGGCGGCATGCGGTCCACCCGGGTGGAGTTCGACCCGGCCGACGCGGACCTGTTCGCGGAGACGTTCCGCTCCTCGGCGATACCCCGGCTCGAAGCGCTGCCCGGCTTCGCCCGGTGCGCCGTGTTCGTCGACCGGGAGCGGGGCCGCGGCATGGTCGGCTCGCTCTTCGTCGACCGTGCCGCGATGGCCGGCTCGCGCGCCGGGCAGGCGGCGGCCCGGCGCGCGGACGCCGCCAAGGCGCACGTGACCGTGGTCGGCCTGGAGGAGTTCGAGGTCGTCCACGCGGACGTACGCTCCGACTGACGCGCCCCGCGCGGGAGTCCGCGAACGCGAACGGCCGCCCCGCCGTGCGTACGGCGGGGCGGCCGAGGCGGACCGGGTTCTCGCTCAGCCCACGTCGAAGGTCGCCGGGTCCGGCCCGATGCGCCGGTCCTCGTTGAGCGCGCTGATCGCCGCGAGGTCCTCGGTGTCCAGGCTGAAGTCGAACACCGCGATGTTCTCCTTGATCCGCGACGGCGTCACGGACTTCGGGATCACCACGTTGCCCAGCTGGATGTGCCAGCGGAGCACGACCTGGGCCGGGGTGCGGTTGTGCTTCTGTGCGATCGCGACGATCGCCGGTACTTCCAGCAGCCCCTTGCCCTGGCCGAGCGGCGACCAGGCCTCGGTGGCGATGCCCTGCTCGCCGTGGAACTCCCGGGGCGCGTGCTGCTGCAGGTGCGGGTGCAGCTCGATCTGGTTGACCGCCGGGATGACCGAGGTCTCCGCGATCAGCCGCTCCAGGTGCTCGGGGAGGAAGTTGGAGACGCCGATCGCCTTGACCCGGCCGTCGGCGTACAGCTTCTCGAACGCCTTGTACGAGTCGATGTACTTGCCCCGGGCCGGCAGCGGCCAGTGGATGAGGTACAGGTCCAGGTAGTCCAGACCCAGCTTCGCCAGCGACGCGTCGAAGGCGCGCAGCGTGGCGTCGTACCCGTGGTCGGCGTTCCAGAGCTTGGTGGTGACGAAGATGTCCTCACGCGGTACGCCGGAGGCGGCGATCGCCTTGCCGGTGCCCGCTTCGTTGCCGTAGATCGCCGCTGTGTCGATGCTGCGGTACCCGGCCTCCAGTGCCGTGGCGACGGCCCGCTCGGCCTCGTCGTCCGGCACCTGCCACACGCCGAAGCCCAGCTGGGGCATCTCGACACCGTTGTTGAGGATTTTCGGGGGGACCTTGCTGCTCACGAGCTCTCGATCCTTAGGTTGTCGACAGGTATTACCTCCATCGTCAACGATCACCGGCGTCGACGCATTCCTGACCGCGTAATCCGCCGGAACTGACCGGTGAGTCAGCGCTGCGGGCGGAGATTGGCCGGAAATGGATCCGACGTTATGGGTCCGGACCATTGACCGCGGCCGGTTGCTACGGAGACTCTGGTGCGCATCGTCGGACGTATCGCTGAACCCGGTACAGGGATGTGAACATTCCTGTGGGTTTTCCGGCGGAACCCTGTGGAACGGAACACCTCTCTCTGCGCTCTGAGACCCCCCAACCTCAGGAAAGCAGGTACGCACCCATGAACGAGACGACGCCCGAGGACCGCCAGGCGGCGCCCGCCGCCGTACAGACATCGGATGAAAAGGTCTGGCGAAGCCCCGGCTACCAGGTCGTGGAGACCGCCCTGGAAGTCACCGGCTACGCCCTCGGTGACCGCTGACCCGCCCGGGCGGCCCGCCATGACCGTCACCGCCGCCGCCGGGACGGCTGCCGACGCCTGGCCGGCCCCGGAGTTCACCGAACGGCTGCGCGCCGTCACCGCCGACCGCTACCACGACCGGCACCCCTTCAACCAGCGCATGCACCGGGGCGAGTTGACCCCGGCCGAACTGCGCCGCTGGATCACCAACCGCTTCCACTACCAGCGGCACATCCCCGTCAAGGACGCCCTGGTCCTCGCCAAACTCGACCGGCCCGAGCTGCGCCGTCCGTGGCTGCGCCGCATCCGCGACCACGACGGCACCGCCGACGGCGAGGGCGGCATCGAGCGCTGGCTGCGCCTCGGCGAGGCGGCCGGCCTCCCCCGCGAACAGCTCTGGGACGGCTCCCGGGTGCTGCCCGGGGTGCGCTTCGCGGTCGAGGGGTACGTCACCTTCTGCCGTCTGCGCCCCGCACTGGACGCGGTCGCCGCCTCCCTCACCGAACTGTCCGCACCCGGTCTGATGCGCACCCGCATCACCGCCTTCGAACACCACTATCCGTGGATCGACCCGGTCGGCCTCGCCTACTTCCGTTCCCGCGTCGACCAGGGCGCCCGGGACGGCGCCGAGGCCCTCGAACTGGTCCTGGCCTGGGCCCGCACCCGCGAGGCGCAGCAGCGCGCCGTCGCCGCCCTCACCTACAAGTGCGAGGTGCTGTGGGCACTGCTCGACGCCGTGGACCGGGGGGACGACCGGGGCTGGGGCGAGGCCCGGGACGGCGGCGGGCCATGACCTGGCGGCCCGCCCTCGCCCGCACGGTCGTGCTGCGCCACGACCGGGTCCGCGGCACCGATCTGCTGTTGCTGCCCGAGCGCGTCGTCGTGCTGCACGGCCGGGCGGGCGGCGTGCTCCGGCTGTGCGACGGCCGTCGGGCCGTGGCCGAGATCGTCGCCGAACTGTCCGAGGCGTTCCCGGGTGCCCCGGTCGCGGCCGAGGTCCCGGAGTTCCTCACGGCGTTACGGAAGGAGGGGTGGCTGCGATGACCACCACGGGACCGGCCCCGCCGGCCGCCGTCGAACCGCCCTGGGCACTGCTCGCCGAGCTCACCCACGCCTGTCCGCTGCGCTGCGGATATTGTTCGAACCCGGTCCGACTGATCGGTCGGTCAGTGGAACTGACATCCGGACAGTGGGCGGAGGTGTTCCGGCAGGCCGGTGAGCTGGGCGTCGTCCAGACCCACCTGTCCGGCGGCGAACCGCTGCTCAGACGCGATCTGCCCGAACTGGTCGCCGCCGCCGACACCGCCGGCCTGCACACCCAGCTCGTCACCAGCGGGGTGGGGCTGAGCGAGCGGCGGCTGGCCGGACTGGCCGGGGCCGGGCTGCGCGGGGTGCAGCTGTCCGTGCAGCACGCGGAGCCGACGGCCGCCGAACGCATCGCCGGCGCCCGCTCGTTCGCGGCCAAGGAACGCGCGGCCCGGCTGATCCGGGCGGCGGGCCTGCCCTTCGGGCTGAACGTCGTCCTGCACCGGGGCAACCTGGACGCCGTCGAGGATCTGATCGCGCTCGGCGTGGCCTGGGGCGCGGACCGGATCGAGCTGGCCAACACCCAGTACCACGGCTGGGCGGCCCGCAACCGCGCCGCCCTGCTGCCGCTGCCCGGGCAGGTCGAGCGAGCCCGCGAGACGGTGCTCCGCCAGCGCGAACGCCTGGGCAGGGAAACGGAGTTGGTCTGGGTCACCGCCGACCTCCTCACCGGCACGGCCAAACCCTGCATGGGCGGCTGGGGCCGGATCTCGCTCACCGTGACCCCCGACGGCACCGTCCTGCCCTGCCCGGCCGCGGCCGCCCTGCCCGGCCTCGACCCGCCCAACGTCAAGGACCGCCGGCTCGCCTGGATCTGGCGGGAGTCCAAGGCCTTCAACGCCTACCGCGGCGAGTCCTGGATGCGCGAGCCCTGCCGCGGCTGCGCCCTGCGCACCACGGACTTCGGCGGCTGCCGCTGCCAGGCGTACGCGCTCACCGGCGACGCCCGCAACACCGACCCGGCCTGCCGCCACGCCCCCGACCACCGTCTCGTACCCCTGCGGCGGACCTCGGCCGCCGCCGTCCCCAGAGAAGCTCCCGCAGAAGGAGGACCATGAAGCGCCTGCGAGCCGCCCTCGCGGCCGTCGCACTCACCACCGCCACCTTGGCCGCGCTCCCCGCGGCCCTGCCGCCGCCCGCCACCGCCTTGGCTGCGGCCGTCACCCCGGCCAGGCCGGCCGCCGCCACCGACTGGTCCACCGCGGTCGTCGACTCCACCATGGCCCGCTACACCCCGAGCACCATAGGCGGCTGGTCCTACCCGGTCGGCCTCTACCTCTACGGCCAGTACCTCACCTACCGGCGCACCCACGACGCCCGCTACCTCACCTACATCAGGAACTACGTCGACCGGTTCGTGAAGAGCGACGGCTCGATCGACCAGTCCTTCAACAGCCTGGACAGCATGCAGGCCGGCCGGCTCCTGGTGATCCTGCACCACGAGACGGGCCAGGACCGCTACCGCAAGGCGGCACAGAAGATCCGCGACCGCCTGAACACCTACCCGCGCACCGGCGACGGCGGCTTCTGGCATGCCGACACCAGCAGCCGCGCCCATCAACTCTGGGCGGACGGCGTCTACATGGTGAACCCGTTCCTCGTCGAGTACGGCAGGGAGTTCGGCGACAGCGCGTACACCGACGACGAGGCGGCCAGGCAGCTCGCCGTCTACGGCGGCCACCTCCAGGTCGCGAGCGGCCTGCTCAAACACGCCTACGACGAGTCGAAGACCGCGAGTTGGGCGGACCCGGCGACCGGGCTCGCGCCCGAGCACTGGTGCCGGGCCGTCGGCTGGTACGCGATGGCGATCGTCAACGTGCTGGACGCGATCCCGGCGAACCAGTCCCGCCGCCCGCAACTGCTGACCATCTTCGGCAAGTTGGCGGCCGCCCTGGAGAGGTACCAGGACCCGGCGACCGGACGCTGGTTCCAGGTGATCGACAAGGGCGGGCGTGCCGACAACTGGACCGAGACCTCCTGCTCCAGCATGTTCACCTACGCCCTCTCGCGCGGCGCCCAGCAGCACTACCTCGACCCGCACTACGCGGACGTCGCCCGCCGCGGCTACCAGGGTGTGCTCGCCGAGCTGTCGGTCGGCGCCGACGGCCGCACGAACCTCGCCGGCATCTCCGTCGGCACCAACGTCGGCGACTACGCGTACTACGTCGACCGCACCCGGGCCACCAACGACTTCCACGGCCTCGGGGCCTTCCTGATCATGAACGAGCAACTGCGAGGTGATTCAGTGTCATGAGCACAACATCCAGAAGGGCGGTGCTGGGAGCCGCGCTCGCCGGAGCGGCGGGAGCGGCCGTCGGTCTGCCGGCCACCCCCGCGCACGCGGCGTCCTGGCAACTCAAGTGGCAGCCGTCGGCGAGCGGCGACGGCCTCGGCGCCTTCGAGACCGTCGAGGACGACCGCGCCGACTCCCACCCGGCCGGGCAGCCGCACATTTACGCCACGGGGAACAACTGGCGCTTCAACATGCACACGGTCGACCGCGACACCTCGACCGACCGCCAGCGCCAGGAGGTCACCGGCCTGCGCACGGGTGCCGGCAGCTACCTCAAGTGGAACGAGGGCCAGACCTGGCGGGTGACGTACTCGATGTACATCCCGAGCTCGCTGAAGGCGACCACCACCTTCACCCACATCATGCAGATGAAGCAGCCCGGCACCGGTACCTCGCCGATCGTCGTGCAGTCCCTGCGGCGGGTGAACGGCAGACAGACCATCGAGCTGAGGCTCGCCATCGACGACATCCTGGTCGGCCGCACCGACCTCGACCCGCTGCACGACACCTGGACCGACGTCGACTTCCAGATCAAGGTCGGTAACGGCTCGGCGGGTTCGGTCCGCTGGATCCTCAAGTCCGGCGGCGCCACCGTGATCGACGCCTCGAAGTCCGGCGTGGACACCTTCCTGGCCGACCGGGTCCGCCCGAAGTGGGGCATCTACCGCTCCCTGGGCGACACCTCGGGCTCCCTGCAGGACACCTACCTCCTGCTCACCAACCTCCGTGGCTACCAACAGGTGTGAGGAACCGTCACCATGAAGCCCCCCACGGCTGTACGGCGCAGTGCCGCCTCGATTCCACGGCACAGTGCCGCCGCGATCGTCCTCTTCGTCCTCGCCGTCGTCCTCGGCCTCTCCCACCCCGCGGCCCTCGCCGCCCCGGAGCCCACCGCACCACGCGCCGGCGCCGTCTACGACGTCCATGACTACGGCGCCAAGGGCGATGGCTCCACCAACGACACCCCGGCCATCGACAAGGCCGTCACGGCCGCGAACGCGGCGGGCGGCGGCACCGTCCGCTTCACCGCCGGCACCTACAAGTCGAAGAACACCATCCACATGAAGAGCCATGTGACGCTCCAGCTCGACAAGGGCGCCACCCTCCAGGGCTCCAGCGCGGACACCTACGACAAGGCCGAGTCCAACCCGTACGACGCCTACCAGGACTACGGCCACAGCCACTTCCACGACGCGATGATCTACGGCGACCGGCTCACCGACATCGGCTTCATGGGCCAGGGCGTGATCGACGGCGCGGGCAACCTGATCACCGGCAACCCGAAGACCGGCGAGGCCGACAAGATCATCTCGCTGACCCGCTGCGACGGCCTCCGTATCGGCGACGGACTCACCCTCCGCCGCGGCGGCCACTTCGCGGTCCTGATCAACGGCTGCAACGACGTGACCTCCGACCACCTCACCATCGACACCGCGAGCGACCGCGACGGCTGGAACGTCATCTCCACGACGAACGCCACGATCACCGACGCCACCATCCACGCCAACGACGACGCCCTGGTCTTCAAGAGCGACTACGCGCTCGGCGCCAAGCTGCCCAACGGACATGTCCGGGTGAGCGGTTCGACCCTGGGCGCCAAGTGCTGCAACGCCCTGATGTTCGGCTCCGAGACCTGCGGCGACTTCTCGGACTACCGGTTCGAGAACATCCGCATCGACGGCGCTGACAAGTCCGGCCTCGGCATGGTCTCCATGGACGGCGCGAAGATCTCCGACGTCCACTACCGCGACATCACGATGACGAACGTGCACTCGCCGATCATGGAGAAGATCGGCACCCGCAAGCGCTGCGGTAACAGTCCCGGTGTCGGCTCGATCAGCGACGTCACGTACGAGAACATCACGGCCACGGGCAACAGCCCCTCCTTCAGCCCGACCCTGTGGGGCGAGAACGGCCACCGCATCAGCGGGATCACCTTCGACAACGTCGACATCACCGTCCCCGGCGGCAACGGCACCATGTCCACCGGCGTGCCGAGCAACGACCCGAACGACTACAACCCCAAGGCCATCGGCACCCGGCCGGCCTACGGCTGGTACCTGCACAACGCCGACCATGTGCAGTTCACCGACAGCAGCGTGAAGTTCGCCGCGAACGACGGCCGTCCGGCCCTCATCGCCAACGCTGCAAGGGACATCCGCCTCACCCGCTTCACCGCTCAGAAGGGCGGCGACTCCCCGTACGACATCGGCCTCCAGGACGTCACCGGGGCCTGCCTGACCGACAGCCACAACACCTCCGGCGGCACGCTCCGGGTCTCCGGCGGTCAGGACTGCGGTACGGCGGCGCGGCCGCTCGACCTGGAGAACCCCCGCCAGGACTTCCTCCGTGCCTCCGTCGGCGGCCTCTTCCTGCACTGGGGCCTGCGCACCGCGCCCGCCCACACCAGCTGCACCGCCTGGGAGAACGACGTCACCAGCGGCGGCTGGACCCCGGACTACTGGGTGAACGAGGCCCAGAAGCTGCACACCCAGTACCTGGTCCTCGCCACCTTCCACAGCCGCCTCGGCTACGCTCGCCCCTGGCCGTCGAAGATCCCCGGCTCCTGCTCCACCAAACGGGACTTCCTCGGCGAACTCATCACCGCGGCCAAGGCCAAGGGCATGAAGGTCATCCTCTACATGACCAACGACCCCCAGTGGCACGACGAGGGCGGCCACGAGTGGCTCGACTCCGCCGCCTACTCCGCCTACAAGGGCAAGAACATCGACCTGACCACCAACGACGGCTTCGGGCAGTTCAGTTACGACAACTTCTTCGAGGTCATGGACCGCTACCCCGACCTCGGCGGCTTCTGGATCGACAACGACAACGCGTACTGGGAGAGCCGCGACCTCTACCAGCAGATCTACCAGAAGCGCCCGGACTACACGCTCAGCAACAACAACGAGGACACGCCGATCATGGACATGATCAGCAACGAGCAGAAGACGGGGATGACCCCGGCCTACGACTACCCGCAGGCCGTCTACACCGCCCAGCCCCGCCTGACCGAGGCCGACTTCAAACTGCCCTCGACCGGTGCCTGGTGGTACGACGGCTCCGACCCGGCCGTCGACCGGAAGCTCACCCTCGGCCGCCTCGTCACCAACGCGGGTTCCTCGGTGAAGGCCCTGATGGCCGAGACCGCCCAGGTCAACGGCAGGTTCCCGGCCAACCAGGCCGCCTTCAACACCTTCGCGAACTCCTACCTCGACCCGATCTGGGAGTCCCTGCACGACACCGAGGGCGGCGGCTACCTGTACGGCGGCCTCAAACCCGGCTTCTGGAACGACGGCGCCCACGGCGTGACCACGGTCGCCAAGGACGACCCGGACCGCCAGTACGTGCACGTCCTGACCCCGCCGACGACCAGCACCCTGCGGATCCGTGACAACGGCTACCGCATCGCCTCGGTGACGAATCTCCGCACCGGCAAGGCGGTTTCGTGGTCGCAGTCCGGCGGTGTTCTGACCCTGACCGGACTCGGCGACTGGGACCCGTACGACACCGTCTTCAAGGTCACCACCGCCGGCCGCCAGGGCATTCTCACCGGCGTCAAGGTGACCGCGAGCGCGTCGGCGAGCGGCCACGCCGGTTCGGCCGCCGGTGACGGCGACTACCTCACCTACTGGGACAACAACAAGACGCTCCCCGTGAACCTCACCTTCGACCTCGGCTCGGCGAAGAAGGTGCAGTACCTCGGGCTCAACCAGCGCGAGGACTCGGTCGCCTACGCCCGCTCGGACACCGAGCAGTCGGCGCGCATCAAGGACTACAAGGTGTACGTCAGCAGCGACGGCACCACCTGGGGGAGCGCGGTCAAGTCCGGGCAGCTGCCCAGCCGCCGCGGCATCCAGGGCATCGACCTCACGGCCGTAACGGCCCGTTACGTCCGCCTGGAGGTGGACTCCACCTGGGCCGCCGCCACCGACACCACCCGCTACCAGCGACTGCGGATCGACGAGGCCTGGATCGGCACGGCCTACGCGACACCCGTGACCGGAGGACGCCCGTGACCAGGACCAGAACCCTCACCGTGGCGGCCGCCGCACTGCTGGCCGCGGCAGCGGTGCCGCTCCTGAGCCCCGATCACCCGGCCCCCGCCTCCGACAACGGCCAGGCGACACGGCCCGCGATGGGCTGGAGCAGCTGGAGCTATGTGCGCCGGTGGCCCACCCAGGCCAAGATCGAGGCCCAGGCCGACGCGCTCGCCGCGAGCGGCCTGAAGGACCACGGCTTCGTCCAGGTCAACCTCGACGACTTCTGGCAGAAGTGCGACGCGAACGGCTTCACCGTCGACTCCTACGGCCGCTGGGCCGTCGACCCCGCCAAGTTCCCCGACGGCATCAAGGCCCTCGCCGACTACGTGCACGCCAAGGGCCTGAAGTTCGGCTTCTACGTCACGCCCGGCATCGCCAAGAACGCCGTCACCCGCAACACCCCGATCGAGGGCACCTCGTACCACGCGCAGGACATCGCGGACACCTCGAAGACCGAGAAGAACTACAACTGCAAGAACATGTACTACATCGACTACTCCAAGCCGGGCGCCCAGGAGTTCGTGAACTCCTGGGCCAAGCAGTTCGCCTCCTGGGGAGTCGACTACCTGAAGATCGACGGGGTGGGCAGCCAGGACATCCCCGACGTCCAGGCCTGGTCCAAGGCGCTGCGCGTCTCCGGCCGCCCCATCACCTTCGCGCTCTCCAACAACCTCGCGATCGCCGACGCCCCGACCTGGCGGTCCCTGGCCAACAGCTGGCGCACCCAGGGCGACGTCGAGTGCTACTGCGGGCCCGGCGACAACGGCAGCGGCTATCCGCTCACCGACTGGTCGCACGTCTCCGCCCGCTTCAACACGGCCGCGAACTGGCAGCAGTACGCGGGACCCGGCGGCTGGAACGACCTGGACTCGCTGGAGATCGGCAACGGCGACCAGGTGGGCCTCACCGCCGACCAGCGGCGCTCCCACTTCACCCTCTGGTCGATGGCCGCCGCACCCCTGCTCCTCGGCACCGACCTCACCCACCTCGACACCGTCGACAAGGCCATGCTCACCAACGACCGGCTGATCGGCGTCGACCAGGACGGGGTGGCCGCGAAGCGGATCGTGAACAGCGGGGTCAAGCAGGTCTGGAGCAAGAAGGAGAGCGACGGCCAGTACGTCGTGGCCCTCTTCAACACCGGCACCTCCGGTAACTCCACGGTGAGCGTGGACTGGTCCCAGGTCGGCTTCACCGGCTCCGGGGACGTCACCGACCTGTGGTCCGGCTCCCACAAGGGCACCGTCGCCACCACCTACAGCGCCACCCTGCGCCCGGGCGAGACCCGGCTGATCCGCGTCCGGCCGCTCGGCTGAGGAGGACCGTCATGACCCCCAGAACCCTGCTCGCCCGCGCCCTGCCGCTGGCCCTGGCCGTCCCCCTCGTCGCCCTGCTGCCGGGAAGCGCACGGGCGGCCACCGACTACCAGGCCGAGGACGCGACGATCTCCCAGGGCACCGCCGCCACCAACCACACGGGCTACACCGGCACCGGCTTCGTCGACTACACCAACATCAAGGGCTCGTACGTGGAGTTCACGGTGAGCGCCGCCACCGCAGGCACCTCCTCGTTGGCCCTGCGCTTCGCCAACGGCACCGACACCGACCGGCCGCTGGACATCTCCGTCAACGGCACGGTCGTCGCCTCCGGCGTCTCCTTCCCGGCCACCGCCGACTGGAACACCTGGGTGACGAAGACCGTGAACGTCCCGCTGACCGCGGGCAGCAACAAGATCCGCGCCACCGCCACCACCGCGAACGGCGGCCCCAACCTGGACAAGGTCAGCCTCGCCGCGGCCGCCGACACCCAGGCCCCCACCCGCCCCGGCCAGCCGTCCTGCTCCGGCATCGGCGAGGACGCGCTCACCCTCGCCTGGGGCGCGGCCACGGACGACGTGGGCGTGACGGCGTACGACCTCTACGAGCACGGCAACAAGATCGGTGAGGCGGCCGGGAGCTCGACCTCGAAGACCCTCACCGGCCTCACCCCGAACACCACCTACGACCTCACCGTCATCGCCCGCGACGCGGCCGGGAACACCTCGCCGGCCAGTCCCGTCGTCGACTGCACGACGAAGCCGAGCAGCGACAGCACACCGCCCACCGCCCCCGGCACCCTGTCCGCGACCGGCATCACCGCGAACACCGCCGACCTCGGCTGGGGCGCCTCCACCGACGACCGGGCGGTGACCGCGTACGACATCCGCAGCGGGACCACCGTCTACAAGACGGTCACCGGCGCCACGACCACCACCCTCACCGGCCTCGCCTGCGACAGCCCCTACACCCTGGACGTCGTCGCCCGGGACGCGGCCGGGAACGTCTCCCCGCCGAGCAACGCCGTCACCTTCACCACCAAGGCCTGCGCCACCGACGGCGGCACGCCCTCCTCCGTCGCCACGCTCTCCAGCGGCTGGACCATCCCCTGGGGCACCTACTGGATGCCCGACGGCAAGACCGCGCTGGTCACCGAGCGGGACGACTTCCGGGTCTGGAAGGTCACCAAGGACGGCACCCGGACCCAGGTCGGGACCGTCCCGAACGCCGTCACCACCAACGGGGAGGGCGGCCTGCTCGGCGTCGCCGTCGACCCCAAGTGGGAGACCAACCACTACGTCTACTTCATGCACACCGCCGACGAGGGCAACCGGGTCGTGCGCATGACCTACGACGGCAGCACGCTCGGCGACTACAAGATCCTGCTCCAGGGCATCAAGAAGAACCGCTACCACAACGGCGGCCGACTCCTCTTCGGCCCCGACGGCTACCTCTACGTCTCGACCGGGGAGGCCCAGACCCCCGACCTCGCCCAGGACAAGAACTCCCTCAACGGCAAGATCCTGCGCATGACGACCGACGGCAAGCCGGCCCCCGGCAACCCGTTCGGCAACTACGTCTACAGCCTCGGCCACCGCAACCCGCAGGGCCTCGCCTTCGACCGCAACGGGCGCCTGTGGGAAGCCGAGTTCGGCAACAGCTCCAAGGACGAGCTGAATCTGATCAAGCCGGGCGCCAACTACGGCTGGCCGACCTGCGAGGGCACCTGCTCGGTCGCCGGGATGACCAACCCCAAGGCCACCTGGAACGTCTCCGAGGCGTCCCCGAGCGGCATCGCCATCGTCCGCAACGTCGTCTACATGGCCTCGCTGCGCGGCGAACGGCTGTGGCGCATCCCGATCAACGGAGACGCGGAGAGCGTCGGCACGCCGACCGCGTACTACGTGGGCACCTACGGTCGGCTGCGGACCGTGACCAAGGTGCCGGGCGCCGACCAGCTGTGGCTGTCCACCACCAACTGCGACAACAACGGCAACGAGCCGGACGGATCCGACAAGATCTTCCGGGTCAGCATCAGTTGACGGGCATCAGTTGACGGGCATCGGCTGACAGCCGTCGGTTGACGGACCGTCAGGCCCGGTACAGGGCGTCGACCTCGTTGGCGTAGGCGTTCTCGATGGCCTTGCGCTTCAGCTTCAACGACGGGGTCAGCAAGCCGTGTTCCTCGGTGAACGGCTGGGCGAGGATACGGAACGTACGGATCGACTCGGCCTGCGAGACCAGGGTGTTGGCGGCCACCACCGCGCGCCGCACCTCGGTCTCCAGGTCGGCGTCCCGCACCAGCTGAGCCGCGGACATCTGGGGCTTGCCGCGCATCTGCAGCCAGTGCTCGACAGCCTCGGTGTCGAGGGTGACCAGGGCGGCGATGTAGGGGCGGTCGTTGCCGACGACGATGCACTGGTTGACCAGCGGATGGTCCCGGACCCGCTCCTCCAGGACGCCGGGGGAGACGCTCTTGCCGCCGGAGGTCACCAGGATCTCCTTCTTGCGGCCGGTGATGGTCAGATAGCCGTCCTCGTCCAGGGAGCCCAGGTCGCCGGTGGCCAGCCAGCCGTCGTGCAGGGTGGCGTCGGTGGCCTTCTGGTTGTTCAGGTAGCCCTGGAAGACGTTGCCGCCGTTCAGCCAGATCTCCCCGTCGTCCGCGATGTGCACGGTGGTGCCGGGGATGGCCTGGCCGACCGTGCCGTAGCGGGTCTTCTCGGGCGGGTTGGCGGTCGCCGCGGCCGTCGACTCGGTCAGGCCGTAGCCCTCGTAGATCTGCACGCCCGCGCCGGCGAAGAACAGGCCGAGCCGGCGGTCCATGGCCGAGCCGCCGGACATGGCGTTGCGGATCCTGCCGCCCATGGCCGTGCGCACCTTGGCGTAGACGAGCTTGTCGAAGAGCTGGTGCTGCATGCGCAGCGAAGCCGACGGCCCGGGCCCGGTGCCCCACGCCTTCGCCTCGACGGCGTCCGCGTACTTCACCGCGATCTCGACGGCCTTCTCGAACGGCCCGCCCTTGCCGTCCTTCTCGGCCTTCCGCCGCGCCGCGTTGAACACCTTCTCGAAGATGTACGGCACGGCCAGGATGAACGTCGGCCGGAACGCGGCCAGGTCGGGCAGCAGCGCGGCCGCGTGCAGCTGCGGCTGGTGGCCGAAGCGGACCCCGTGCCGGATCGCCGCCACCTCCACCATCCGGCCGAAGACGTGCGCGAGCGGCAGGAAGAGCAGGGTGGAGACCTCCTCGCCCTTCTTCGCGCGGAACACCGACTCCCAGCGGGCCACGACCGTGTCCGCCTCGTACATGAAGTTGCCGTGCGACAGGACGCAGCCCTTGGGGCGGCCCGTGGTGCCCGAGGTGTAGATGATCGTGGCGGTCGAGTCGGGGGTGACCGCCTGCCGGTGCCGGTGCACCACTTCGTCCTCGAGGTGCGCGCCCGCGTCGTACAGCTCCTGCACCGCGCCCTCGTCCAGCTGCCACAGCTGGCGCAGCTGCGGCAGCCGGTCGATGACGGTGGCGATCGTCATCGCGTGGTCCTCGTGCTCCACGACCGCCGCCGTGCACTCGGCGTCGTACAGCATCCAGAAGCACTGCTCCGCCGACGAGGTCGGGTAGACCGGCACCACCTGGGCGCCGATCGTCCACAGTGCGAAGTCGAACAGCGTCCACTCGTAGCGGGTGCGGGACATGATCGCGACCCGGTCGCCGAACCGGACGCCCCGCGCGAGGAGCCCCTTGGCGAGGGCCAGGACCTCGTCGCGGAACTCGGCGGAGGTCACGTCGCGCCACTGGCCGAGCTCGTCCTTGCGGCCCAGCGCGACGTGCAGCGGGTCCGCCTGGGCATGCTCGAACACGCTGTCGGCCAGGCCGCCGACCGGCGGTGCCGACACCAACGGCGGGTTGGTGAACTCGCGCAAACCCCGCTCCCCGCTCCTCGCTCCACAGTGACGACAGTGACGCTCCGCACAGCGCCGTGAAAGCTACCCCACCGGAAGACCGTGCGGGAGGGGGCGCGAAAACGAGCATTGCTCTCGTATGACCGCGCCCACGTACGGAAAATACGCCCACATGGGGAAGGGGCGGACAGAATTCCTACGGTTCGGTAAGTTCCGGCTCCGTAATCTCCACGGAATCTGTACGACCCGATTACGGCCCCCGGCCGGTTACCCGCCGGTCAGGGCGGCGTGCCGCAGCACCCTCTGAGGACAGCGCCGACGTGGCCGATTCCGTCACTCCGTCCGAGTACGGTTCAGGGATGCTGGAGCTGGAATCCGACACGCTGGACCCGCTGGACGTGCAACTGCTCAGCGCGCTGGAGGTCGACGGCCGCGCCTCCTTCAGCCGGATCGCGGCCGTGCTCGGCGTCTCCGACCAGACGATCGCCCGCCGCTACCGGCGGCTGTGCGCCGAGGCCGGGCTGCGGGTCGTCGCGGTCCGCGACGCCGAGCGGCTCGGCCAGGACCAGTGGATGCTCCGGCTGCGCTGCGCGCCCGACGGCGCCACCGTCATCGCCGACGCGCTCGCCAAACGCCCCGACACCGCCTGGATCGGCCTGGCCTCCGGCGGCACGGAGATCGCCTGCATGACCCGGCCGCGCCACCCCGGCGACCACGACGACCTGTTCCTCGGCAAGCTGCCGCGCACCCCGAGCGTGGTGGAGATCCGCGCGCAGCAGCTCCTGCACCGGTTCTACGGGGGGCCGACCGGGTGGGTACGGAAGTTCAGGGCGCTGTCGGAGGAGCAGGCGGCGGCGCTGCGACCGGCGCCGCCGGAGGCCGACGGGCCGGCGCGGCTGGAACCGGAGGACGCGCCGCTGCTCGCCGCGCTGGAGCGGGACGGGCGGGCGACGTATCCGGAGTTGCAGCGGGCAACAGGACGGTCCGAGTCGTCGGTGAAGCGGCGGCTGGCCGCGCTGATCGGCTCCGGGGCGGTGTACATCGATGTCGAGTACCGGTCCGAGGTGCTCGGATTCTCGAAGTCCGCGGTGTTGTGGATCACCACGACGCCGGCCGCGATGCACTCCGTGGGGCAGGCGCTGGCGGCCCATGACGAGGTGGCGTTTGCTGTGGCTACCGCCGGGCCGTCGCATGTCGTGGTGACGGCGGTGCTGCGGGACACGGCTCACCTGTACGCGTACCTGAGCGGGCCGGTGGGGCGGTTGGAGGGGGTGCAGCATGTGGAGGCCATGCCGTTTTTGCGGAGGGTGAAGCAGTTGACGTATGTGGGGTCGCATTGACGGTGCGGGCCGGTGGGGGTTGATCGCGCCCACGCGGCGGCAGCCGCACATCGAATACAGCCCCGCGCCCCTTCGGGGGCGCCTGCAGTCAGGGGCGTCTCAAGTGCGCCCCGCTTGTCAGGATCGCCGCCGCCAGTGCGTCCGCCGCCGACTGGGCCGGTGACCGCCTCGGGCCGTGCACCAGGACGAAGTCGACCTTGTCCAGTTCCGGCAGTCCTGCCCGGTCCGGGACGCGGAACAGGCCCGGGGGGATCAGGCCCTTCGAGTGGGCCATCACGCCCAGGCCCGCCCTGGCCGCCGCGATCAGGCCGTTGAGGCTGCCGCTCGTGCAGGCGATGCGCCAGTCGCGGCCCGCGCGCTCCAGTGCTTCCAGGGCCAGGGCGCGGGTGATGCCCGGCGGGGGATAGACGATCAGCGGGACCGGGCGGGCGGGGTCCACGCGGAGCCGTTCCGCGCCGATCCACACCAGGTCGTCGTGCCAGACCAGCTCGCCCAGCGGATCCTCGGCGCGCCGCTTGGCCAGCACCAGGTCCAGCTTTCCGGCGGCCAGCTGCTCGTGCAGGGTGCCCGAGAGCTCCACCGTCAGTTCGAGGTCGACCTCGGGGTGGTCGTGGCGGAAACTCTCCAGGATCTCGGGCAGCCGGGTGAGGACGAAGTCCTCCGACGCGCCGAAGCGGAGCCGGCCGCGCAGCCGGGTGCCGGTGAAGAACGCCGCCGCCTGCTCGTGCACCTCCAGGATCCGGCGGGCGAACCCGAGCATCGCCTCGCCGTCCTCGGTCAGCTCCACGGAGTGGGTGTCCCGGGAGAACAGCTGGCGGCCGGCCGCGTCCTCGAGGCGGCGCACGTGCTGGCTGACCGTCGACTGGCGCAGCCCGAGGCGGCGGGCGGCCTGGGTGAAGCTGAGCGTCTGGGCCACCGCCAGGAAGGTGCGCAGCTGCGAAGGGTCATACACTCGAACATGTTATCGCGGAACGCGATGGCAGTGAGAGTGGTATACCGGATTCCCGATCAAGTGTCGGAGGAGGACGATGGAGAGGGGCCTTCCGGCTCCGGCGAGAACCCGGCCGTACGAGCCGGCACGACACCCTGACCGACCCGCAAGTGGAGCACCGTGAAACGCCTGAGCCGGCCCAGTCGGATGCCGATCGACCCGTACGTCCTCCTGCTGCTCGGGACGGTGTGCCTCGCCGCGCTCTTCCCGGCCCGGAACACGGCGGCCGACGTGGCCTCCGGTGCCTCCACGGCCGCGATCGCCTTCCTGTTCTTCCTCTACGGCGCCCGCCTGTCCACCCGCGAGGCCGTCGACGGGCTGCGGCACTGGCGGCTCCATGTCACCGTCCTGGTCTGCACCTTCGTGATCTTCCCGGTGCTCGGTGTGGCGGCTCGCGGGCTGGTGCCGGTCCTGCTCACCCATCCGCTCTACCAGGGCTTCCTCTTCCTGACCCTGGTGCCCTCCACCATCCAGTCGTCGATCGCCTTCACCTCCATCGCCCGCGGCAACGTGCCCGCCGCGATCTGTGCCGGTTCCTTCTCCTCGCTGGTCGGCATCGTCCTCACCCCGTTGCTCGCCGCCGCGCTCCTCGGCAACAGCGGGGGCGGGTTCTCCGCCGACTCGATCGTGAAGATCGTGCTCCAGCTGCTGGTGCCGTTCGTGGCCGGGCAGCTGCTGCGGCCGTGGATCGGCGGCTTCGTCGCCCGGCACAAGAAGATCCTCGGCCTGGTCGACCGCGGTTCCATCCTGCTCGTCGTCTACACCGCGTTCAGCGAGGGCATGGTCCGGGGCATCTGGCACCAGGTCAGCGTGGTCCGGCTGGCCGGGCTCCTGGCCGTCGAGGCCGTGCTGCTCGCCGTGATGCTCCTGCTGACCTGGTACGGCGCCAAGGCGCTAGGCTTCGGCCGCGGAGACCGCATCGCCATCCAGTTCGCCGGGTCGAAGAAGTCCCTCGCCTCCGGCCTGCCCATGGCCAGCGTCCTGTTCGGCGCCCACGCCTCACTGGCCGTGCTGCCGCTGATGCTCTTCCACCAGATGCAGCTGATGGTGTGCGCGGTCATCGCCAAGCGCCGCGCCCACGACCCCGAGGCCCAGGAGCCCGCCGAGGAACCCCCGGCCGCCCCCAAGGCGGAGTCACGGCCCGCGGTCGGCACCGGGACACTCCGCCGCTGAACCGTGCCGCCGGGCGCCGCACCAGACCGGTTCACGGGCCTGTTGATCCGGATTTCCGGTACGGACGGCTCATGACGGCTAACGTTCCGTCATGACCGCACCCCTGGAGCTCGATCCGGCGCGCACCGCCCTCGTCCTCGTCGACCTGATGGACCGCATCGTCGCGCTGCCCCTGGAGCCCCGCAAGGGCACCGAAGTCCTGCACACCGCCGAGGAGCTGGCCCACTCCTTCCGCGCCGCCGGCGCGCCCGTGGTGCTGGTTCGCGTCGAGCGGCCCTCCCTGGCGGAGCAGCCGCCGGGCAGCGGACTCGTGGCCGGACTCCGGAAGGAAGGGGACGTGGAGATCGTCAAGCGGACGATCGGCGGCTTCCAGGGCACGGAACTCGACGCCCGGTTGCGCGGGCTCGGCGTCACCCGGCTGGTGTTCGGCGGCATCGCCACCAACCTCGGCGTCGAGTCCACCGCCCGTGCCGCCGCGGACCTCGGCTACGACCTGGTCTTCGTCGAGGACGCCATGGCCGCCCTCACCGGCCCCGAGCACGAGGCGTCCGTACGGCTCGACTTCCCGCGCCTCGGCACGGTCGTGACCGCCGCAGACGTCCGCCTCGGCCCCTCCTGACCGCCCGATCGTTCAGACCAGCGTCCCGCCACCGTCCACGACCACCACCGACCCGCTGCTGTACCCGCCACGCATCAGGTACAGGTACGCCTCCGCCACATCCGCCGGCTCGCCGACCCGCCCCACCGGCAGCGACTCGGCGGACGCCCGGAACAGCCCCTCCCGGTCCGCCTCCGGCAGCTCCCGCCACAGCTCGGTCCGCACGATCCCCGGCGAGACCACGTTGACCCGCACCGGCGCCAGCTCCACGGCCAGCGCCCGGGTCAGCGACTCCATCGCCCCGCACAGCGCCGACACGACGCTCGAACCGGGCAGCGGCCGGCGCCCGGCCGTCCCCGTGGTCAGCACCACCGACCCGCCCGGCCGGATCGACCCGGCGCCGTACTTCACCACCGCGTACGCACCCCACAGCCGGGTGTCCAGGAAGGTCCGGGCCGTCGCGATGTCCGTCCCGGCCAGGGACTCCAGCAGGAGCGAGTCACCGGCCGTGTACACCAGGTGGTCGTAGGCCCCGATCCGTGTGAAGAAGGCGCGCACCGCGTCCTCGTCCGTGGCGTCGAGGACCTGCCCCTCGGCGCCCTCCGGCAGCACCTTCAGTGCCGCGTCGACACTCTCCTGCCGCCGGGAGGCGACGACCACCCGCGCGCCCTCCCGGGCCGCGCCCTCGGCGACCGCGAGCCCGATACCCGACGTGCCCCCGATGACGACGACGCGCTGTCCCAGCAGACCCATGGCAGATCCCTCTCCAAGCCGGTGTTCCGTCCCGTTCGGACATCTCCACCCTGCGGTCGCGGGGCGTCGGCCGTCCAAGACCTCTTTCGGCCGCGGCGATACCCTGAGGACATCGCCACCCGGGAAGGAGCCGCGGTCATGGACCTGGACCTGCGCAAGGTCCGCTACTTCACGGCGGTCGCCGAACTCCTCCACTTCGGCCGGGCGGCGGAGCGGCTGCACATCGCCCAGCCCGTGCTGAGCCGCCAGGTCCGCGCGCTGGAGAAGGACCTGGGCGCCGAGCTGTTCGTACGGGACAGCCACGGCGTGACCCTGACCGACGCCGGGCACCAACTCCTAGAAGACGCACGCCAGTTGCTGGCCGCCGCCGACGGAACCCGGCGCCGGGTCGTGCAGGCCGCCCGCGGCCGGCGGCGCCTCGTCGTCGGTTTCCGGGCCGGCGTGGTGGTCACCGAGGCACTGCGCGCCTTCACCGCGGGCCACCCGGACATCGAGGTGCGCGCCCGCCGGGTCGAGTGGGACGACCAGGAGCAGCTGATCCTCGACGGCACCGTAGACGTCGCCTACGTACGGCTCCCGATCCGCGAGGAGGGGCTCGAACTGCGGCCCCTGTACAGCGAGCCCCGCGTGGCGATGCTCCCGGACCGGCACCGGCTGGCCGGGAAGCAGGAGATCTCGCTCGCCGACCTCGACGGCGAGCAGTGGCTGCGCTACAACGACCCCCGGCCCGACGACCTGCCGCTGCGCACCATCGAGGAGAAGTTCGAGTGCGTTGCCGCAGGCAAGGCCATCACGATGGTGCCGCGCTCGGCCGCCGAGCAGTACTCCCGCCCGGACATCGTCTACGTCCCGGTCGTCGACGCCGAACCCGACCGGGTGCTGCTGGCCTGGGCGGCCGGCCGTCGCTCCCCGCTGGTCGCCGCGTTCGCCGAGGCCGCGGCGGACATCGGGGCGCCCGGCTCGGACTGAGGCGGGGCGCCTGGCTCCGACTGGGGCGGGCGCTGCGGCGGCGGGGGACGCCCGACTGAGGCGGGGCCCCTGCGGCGCAGGGGGCGCTCCCCGCCGTTCGGGGCCCCGCCGCCGTGACGCGGGGAACCGGTCAGCCCTGGGCGGCCGCGGCCCGCAGAGCGATGCGGTCCTCGCCCGCGTACACGTTCATGTTGCTGCCCCGCAGGAAACCGACCAGGGTCAGCCCGGTCTCCGCCGCCAGGTCCACCGCCAGCGACGACGGCGCGGAGACCGCCGCGAGCACCGGGATGCCCGCCATCACCGCCTTCTGCGCCAGCTCGAAGGAGGCCCGCCCGGAGACCAGCAGGATCGCCCGGGACAGCGGCAGGTCGCCGTTCTGCAGGGCCCGGCCGACCAGCTTGTCCACCGCGTTGTGCCGGCCCACGTCCTCGCGGATGTCCAGCAGCTCGCCGTCCTCCGTGAACAGGGCCGCCGCGTGCAGCCCCCCGGTCCGGTCGAAGACCCGCTGCGCCGCGCGGAGCCGGTCGGGGAGGCTCGCGAGCAGCTCGGGTCCGACCCGGACCGGGGGAGTGTCGGCTATCGGCCAGCGGGCCGTCGTACGCACCGCGTCGAGGCTCGCCTTGCCGCACAGCCCGCAGGACGAGGACGTGTAGACGTTCCGCTCCAGGGTGAAGTCGGGGAGCTGCACGCCCGGCGTGGTCCGCACGTCGACCACGTTGTAGGTGTTGGAGCCGTCGACCGTGGCGCCCGCGCAGTACACGATGTTCTGCAGGTCGTCGGCGGCCGCCAGCACGCCCTCGCTCACCAGGAACCCGGCCGCCAGCGCGAAGTCGTCCCCGGGCGTGCGCATGGTGATGGCGAGGGGTTTCCCGTTGAGCCTGATCTCCAGTGGTTCCTCGGCGACGAGCGTGTCCGGCCGGGCGGAGACCGCTCCGTCGCGGATGCGGATGACCTTGCGTCGTTCCGTGACTCGTCCCATGGTCTGATCAGCCCCGGTTCTGTACGTGCTGGTAGCCGAAACGGCCCTTGATGCAGAGATTGCCGTGGGTCACCGGGTTGTCGTGCGGCGAGGTGACCTTGACTATCTCATTGTCCTGCACGTGGAGCGTGAGGTTGCAGCCCACACCGCAGTACGCGCACACGGTGGTCGTCTCCGACTGCCGCGACTCGTCCCAGGTGCCCGCCGCCCGCATGTCGAACTCCGACTTGAACGACAGCGCCCCGGTCGGGCACACCTCCACGCAGTTCCCGCAGTACACGCACGCCGAGTCGGTCAGCGGGGCGTCGTGCTCGACGGCGATCCGGGCGTCGAAGCCGCGCCCGGCGACCGAGATCGCGAAGCTGTTCTGCCACTGGTCGCCGCAGGCGTCCACGCACTTGTAGCAGAGGATGCACTTGTCGTAGTCGCGCACGTACAGATCGTTGTCGACCCTGGGCTCCTCGTCCAGCCGGGCCGCGGCGGGGCCGAACCGGTCCGGCTTCGCCGCGTACTCCTTGATCCACTCGGCTGCACGGGGGGTCGTGGACAGGTCCACCGAGGAGGCCAGCAGCTCCAGCACGATCCGGCGGCTGTGCCGGACGCGTTCACCGCCGGTCCGCACCACCATCCCCGGCTCGGCCTTCCGGGAGCAAGCGGGTACCAGGGTCCGTGCCCCCTCCACCTCCACCACGCACACCCGGCAGGCGTTCTTCGGGCGCAGGGTGTCGCCCTCGCACAGGGTCGGCACGTCCTTCCCGGCCGCCCGGCAGGCGTCCAGGACGGTCGAGCCCTCCGGGACCCGCACCTCCTGGCCGTCGAGCGTGAACTCCAGCAGCCGGCGCGGGATCCCCAGCGGTGTGACGGTCATTCGTACGCCCCCAGACGGTCGATGGCGGATTCCACGGCGTTCCAGGCGGTCTGGCCGAGACCGCAGATCGAGGCGTCCCGCATCGCCCGGCCGACCTCGCGCAGCAGCGCGACGTCCCCGGCCGCGTCGGCGCCGGTGCGCGCGACGATCCGGTGCAGCGCCTCCTCCTGCCGGACCGTCCCGACCCGGCAGGGCACGCACTGCCCGCAGGACTCGTCACGGAAGAACTGGGCTATCCGGAGCAGGAGTCGGGGGAGGGGCACGGTGTCGTCGAAGGCCATCACCACACCCGAGCCGAGCGTGGTGCCCGCCTCCCGGGTGCCCTCGAAGGTGAGCGGGATGCCGAGTTCGTCCGGCCGTACGAAGCCGCCGGCCGCGCCGCCGAGCAGGACCGCCCGCAAGTTCTCGCGCACTCCGGCCAGTTGGAGGAGTTCGCCGAGCGTGGCGCCGAAGGGGAGTTCGTAGATGCCCGGGCGGGCCACGCTCCCCGACACGCAGAACAGCTTCGGGCCGGTGGACTTCGCCGTTCCGACCGCCGCGTACGCCGGGGCGCCCATGGTCAGGATCGGCAGGACGTTGACCAGTGTCTCCACGTTGTTCTCGACCGTCGGCTTCCCGAACAGCCCCTTCTCCACCGGGAACGGCGGCTTCGAGCGCGGTTCGCCCCGGTACCCCTCGATGGAGTTGAACAGGGCGGTCTCCTCACCGCAGATGTACGCCCCGGCGCCGCGCCGGATCTCGATGTCGAAGGCGAAGCCCTGGCCGAGGACGTCGTCGCCGAGCAGGCCACGGGAGCGGGCCTGGTCGATCGCGTGCCGGAGACGGCGGGTCGCCCGCGGGTACTCGCCGCGGAGGTAGACGAGGCCCCGGTGCGCCCCGATCGCGTACGCCGCGATCGTCATCGCCTCCACGAGGGAGTACGGATCGCCCTCCATGAGCACGCGGTCCTTGAAGGTGCCCGGCTCCGACTCGTCGGCGTTGCAGACCAGGTAGTGCGGATGGTCGGGCTGGGACGCCGTGGCCTGCCACTTGCGGCCGGTGGGGAAGGCGGCGCCCCCGCGCCCGACCAGGCCCGCGTCGGTGACCTCGCGGATGACCCCGGCGGGGCCGAGCCCGAAGGCGTGCCGGAGCGCCGTGTAGCCGCCGTTCGCCCGGTAGTCGTCGAGCGAGGACGGGTCGACCACACCGACGCGCTTGAGGAGGACGAGGCAGTCCTGCCCGGCCTGGGGTACGGCCAGGGCGGCCGGAGGCTCTTCGGGCGCCGAGTCGGGTGCGGTGGCCGCGAGGACGGCCGTTTCGACCGTCGCCGGTGCCGCCACCGCCGTACGCACCGGATCCCCGGCCCGGATCGCGAGGGCGGCCGGGGCCCGCTCGCACAGGCCCAGACAGGGGCTGCGCTCGACGTGCACCCCGGGACCGGCACTCTCCTCCGCACCGGCGCACAGCGCCGATGCGTCGGCCGCCGTGCACGCCAGGTCCGTGCAGACGTGCAGGACGGTCGCCGGGCGCGGCTTGACGGAGAACATCGCGTAGAAGGTGGCGACCCCGTAGGCCTCCGCCGGGGGGACCGTCAGGCGGCGGCACAGGTAGCCGAGGGCGCCCTCGCTGATCCAGCCGATCCGGTCGTTGATCGCGTGCAGCCCCGGCAGCAGCAGGTCGCGGCGGTCCCGGGCCTCCCGGCCGCCGCGCGCCCACCTCAGGTCCGCGTCGGAGCGGTCGGCGCCCTCCCAGGAGGACTCCGGAGGGCCCAACAGGGCGTCGACGGCGTCCCGTTCGTCGTCCGTCGGCTTGCTGTCGCCGAAGTGCAGGTCCACTTGCGTCACCTCACGATGGTCGCGACCGGGAGCTTCTCGATACGGATCGCCGACGCCTTGAACTCCGCCGTCCCCGCGATCGGGCAGTTGGCCTCGATCGTCAGCTGGTTGGTGTCCACCTCGTCGGGAAAGTGCATGGTCATGAAGGCGAGACCGGGGCGCAGGGCGGTGTCGATCCAGACGGGGGCCACGACCGAGCCCCGCCGTGAGGAGACCCGGACCTCCTCGCCGACGACCACCCCGTACCGCTCGGCGTCCTCCGGGCACAGCTCGATGTACTCGCCGCGCCGCAGCGGGGAGGCGTAACCGCCGCTCTGGACACCGGTGTTGTACGAGTCGAGCCGCCGCCCGGTGGTGAGCCGGACGGGGTAGTCCTCGTCGGTGAGGTCGACCGGCGGATCGTGCCGGACCAGCCCGAAGGGCGCCGGAGTCCCGCGCTTCGCCGGGTCCGCCTCCCACAACCTGCCGTGCAGGTACGTCGGTTCGAGGCGCTCGGTGCTCGGGCACGGCCACTGGATGCCCTGGTGCTCGACCAGGCGGTCGTACGTCATCCCGTAGTGGTCCGGGGAGACCGAGCGCAGCTCGTTCCAGACGGCCTCCGCGTCCGCGTACTTCCAGTCGTGGCCGAGCCGGGCCGCCAGCGCGCAGAGGATGTCGATGTCCTCCCGGGCCTCGCCCGGCGGGGTGACCGCACGGCGCACCCGCTGCACCCGGCGCTCGCTGTTGGTGGTGGTGCCCTCGGTCTCCGCCCAGCCGGCGGTCGCGGGCAGCACCACGTCCGCCAGCTCCGCCGTCCTCGTGAGGAAGATGTCCTGGACGACGAGGAAGTCGAGGGCGCTCAGCCGCCGTATCGCCTGCTCGCTGTCGGCCTCCGACTGGGTCGGGTTCTCGCCGATGCAGTAGACCGCCCTGAGCGTGCCCTCCTCCATCGCCTCGAACATCTCGGTGAGGTTCAGCCCGTGGTGCGGCCGGATGACGGTGTCCCAGGCCGACTCGAACTTCAGCCGGGCGTCCGGGTCGAGGATGTCCTGGAAGCCGGGCAGGCGGTTCGGGATCGCGCCCATGTCGCCGCCGCCCTGCACGTTGTTCTGGCCGCGCAGCGGCTGCAACCCGGCGCCCCAGCGGCCCACCTGACCGGTGAGCAGGGAGAGGTTGATCAGGGCGCGGACGTTGTCGGTGCCGTTGTGGTGCTCGGTGATCCCGAGGGTCCAGCACAACTGGGCGCGCTCGGCGCGGGCGTAGGCGTGCGCCAACTCCCGTATCGCACGGGCCGGTACACCGGTCACCTTCTCGGCGAGGGACAGCGTCCAGGGCTCCACGAGCGCCTTGTACTCCTCGAAGCCGGTGGTCGCCCGCCGGATGAACGCCTCGTTGGCCAGCCCCGCGTGGATGATCTCCCGGCCGATCGCGTGCGCCATCGGGATGTCCGTGCCGACGTTCAGGCCGAGCCAGCTCTCCGCCCACTCGGCGGTGGAGGTGCGGCGCGGGTCTACGGCGTACATCCGGGCGCCGTTCCTTATCCCCTTCAGCACGTGCTGGAAGAAGATCGGATGGGCGAAGCGGGCGTTGGAGCCCCACATCACGATGACGTCGGTGTGCTCGATCTCCTCGTACGAGGAGGTGCCGCCGCCGGAGCCGAAGGCGGCGCTCAGACCGGCCACGCTCGGGGCGTGACAGGTCCGGTTGCAGGAGTCGACGTTGTTGGTGCCCATCACCACCCGGGCGAACTTCTGGGCCACGTAGTTCATCTCGTTGGTGGCGCGGGCGCAGGAGAACATCCCGAACGCGTCCCGGTTGCGCTCCAGGCCGCGGGCCGCCCGCTCCAGGGCCTCCTCCCAGCTCGCCTGCCGGAAGGGCTCGTTGCGGGAGTCCCGGACCAGCGGGTGGGTGAGCCGGGTGTAGGTCTTCGGTTCACGCTTCCTCATGCGGCACTCCTCAGCGCGAGCAGGTCCGAGATGGCGTGCACGGTGCGCAGGGTGGGCACCTGCACGCCGGTGATCTCCGCCAGCTCGACGACGGCCGCGAGCAGTACGTCGAGTTCCAGCGGCTTGCCGCGTTCCAGGTCCTGGAGCGTGGAGGTGCGGTGGTCGCCGACCTTCTCGGCGCCCGCCAGCCGGCGTTCGATGGAGATCCCGACCTCGCAGCCGAGCGCCTCGGCGACGTCGAGCGTCTCGCGCATCATGATCTCGATGACCCGCCGGGTGCCGCCGTGCAGGCACATCTGCCGCATGGTGGCGCGGGCCAGCGCGCTGATCGGGTTGAAGGAGATGTTGCCGAGCAGCTTGAGCCAGATGTCGTTGCGCAGGTCGGGCTCCACCGGGCACTTCAGCCCGCCGGTCTGCATGGCCTCGCTGAACCGCAGGCAGCGCTTGGACACGCTGCGGTCGGGCTCGCCGATCGAGAACCGGGTGCCCTCCAAGTGCCGCACCACACCGGGGGCTTCGAGCTCGGTGGCCGCGTAGACCACGCAGCCGAGGGCGCGTTCGGGGGCGAGTACGGCGCTGACCGCACCGCCCGGGTCGACGCTCTCGACGCGGTGGCCGTCGTAGGGGCCGCCGTGCCGGTGGAAGTACCACCAGGGGATGCCGTTCTGAGCGGCGACCACCGCCGTCCGCTCGTGCAGCAGCGGCTCGATCAGCGGCCCGCACGCCGCGTACGAGTTGGCCTTCAGGCCCAGGAAGACGTAGTCGACCGGGCCGACCTCGGCCGGGTCGTCGGTGGCGTGGGCGTGCGCGGTGAAGTCGCCGCGCGGGCTCAGCACCCGTACTCCGTACTGCCTCATGGCCGCCAGATGGGGTCCACGGGCGATGAGGTGCACATCGGCGCCCGCGCGGTGGAGCGCGGCACCGACGTAGGCGCCGATCGCACCGGCGCCGAGGACTGCGACTTTCACGGAACACTCCGTTCGGTTTGAGGGATACCGCGGAGACGTCGGCCGAATCATGTCGACGAAATATTGTCTACAGTATGGAGTGGGGGCGGACAAGAGTGGCGGCAAGAGTTCGGACGGCGACCGTTCGGCGCATTCTGGATACCGCTCAACGCACACGGTCGAGTCGTCGGGTTCTCAACCACCCTGGCGCGGCCCTACCGTTCGGGACTCATGAGCAGCCCCCCTGTAGCACCGCCGGGCTGGAGCCGCTGGCTCGTCCCGCCCGCCGCCCTCTCCGTCCATCTCTCCATCGGCCAGGCCTACGCCTGGAGCGTGTTCAAGCCGCCGCTCGAAGCCGCGCTGAACCTGAGCGGCACCCAGAGCGCACTGCCCTTCCAGCTCGCGATCGTGATGCTCGGTCTGTCGGCCGCGTTCGGCGGCACCCTCGTCGAGCGCAACGGACCGCGCTGGGCCATGACCGTCGCCCTGGTCTGCTTCTCCACCGGCTTCCTGATCTCCGCGCTCGGCGCCGAGACCAAGCAGTTCTGGCTGATCGTCCTCGGCTACGGCTTCGTCGGCGGCATCGGCCTCGGCATCGGCTACATCTCGCCGGTCTCCACGCTGATCAAATGGTTCCCGGACCGGCCCGGCATGGCCACCGGCATCGCCATCATGGGCTTCGGCGGCGGCGCGCTGATCGCCTCGCCCTGGTCCGCGCAGATGCTTTCGTCCTTCGGCAGTGACAACGATGGCATCGCGCTCGCCTTCCTGGTGCACGGGCTGTCGTACGCCGTCTTCATGACCCTCGGCGTGCTGCTGATCCGCGTCCCGCGCACGGAGAAACCTGTCGCGGACGCGCCGAGCGCCTTCGAGGGCGTGCAGGTCTCCGCGAACAGCGCCATCCGCACCCCGCAGTTCTGGTGCCTGTGGGTGGTGCTCTGCATGAACGTGACCGCCGGCATCGGCATCCTGGAGAAGGCCGCCCCGATGATCACGGACTTCTTCGCCGACAGCTCCACCCCGGTCTCGGTCTCCGCGGCGGCCGGGTTCGTCGCCCTGCTGTCCGCCGCCAACATGGCGGGCCGGATCGGCTGGTCGTCCACCTCCGACCTGATCGGGCGCAAGAACATCTACCGCGTCTACCTCGGCGTGGGCGCCCTGATGTACCTGCTCATAGCCCTCTTCGGCGACTCCTCCAAGCCGCTGTTCATCCTCTGCGCCCTGGTGATCCTCTCCTTCTACGGCGGCGGCTTCGCGACCGTCCCCGCCTACCTCAAGGACCTCTTCGGCACCTACCAGGTCGGCGCCATCCACGGCCGGCTGCTCACCGCCTGGTCCCTCGCCGGAGTGCTCGGGCCGCTGATCGTCAACTGGATCGCCGACCACCAGAAGGACGCGGGCAAGCACGGCTCCGACCTGTACACCCTCTCCTTCGGCATCATGATCGGCCTGCTCGTCGTCGGTTTCGTCGCCAACGAGCTGGTCCGCCCCGTCAACACCCGCCACCACATCCCCGCCCCGAGGGAGGCCGTCGATGTCGAACGAGAGCAGCCGGCCTGAGCCGGACCGCCGCTGGCTGATCGCCGTCGCCTGGGTCTGGGTCGGCGCGCCGTTCGCCTACGGGGTGTACGAACTCGTGCAGAAGGCGACACAACTGTTCAACGGGTGAGCCGGGGGAACGTCCGGGCGTCCGGGGGGTCTGCAAGAAGCCGACAACTCGGCCGCCTGTTTCCTGTGGCCTTACGTGCCGTCGTACCCGTGAGTCACTGAACAGACTGGTGGGCCCACACCGAGGCAACGAGGGGGACCCACCACCCATGAACGGCTCGCGCATCGCCGCCGTCGGCCACTACCAGCCCGCCAGGGTACTCACCAACGAGGACCTGGCGGGCATGGTCGACACCAGTGACGAGTGGATCCGCAGCCGGGTGGGCATCAACACCCGGCACATCGCCGGACCCGACGAACCCGTCGACGAGCTGGCCGCGCACGCTGCGGCGAAGGCCCTGGCCGCGGCCGGCCTCACCCCCGCGGACATCGACCTGGTCCTGGTCGCCACCTCCACCGCGATCGACCGCTCCCCGAACATGGCCGCCCGCGTCGCCGCCCGGCTCGGTATCCCGCAGCCCGCCGCGATAGACGTCAACGTCGTGTGCGCCGGCTTCACCCACGCGCTCGCGACCGCCGACCACACCGTCCGGGCCGGGGCCGCCACCCGGGCCCTGGTCATCGGCGCCGACAAGATGTCCGAGGTCACGGACTGGACCGACCGTACGACGTGTGTGCTGGTCGGCGACGGGGCGGGCGCGGCGGTGGTCGAGGCGTGCGGGCCGGGCGAGGAGCCCGGGATCGGACCGGTGCTGTGGGGTTCCGTCCCCGAGATGGGCCACGCCGTACGGATCGAGGGCACCCCGCCCCGGTTCGCGCAGGAGGGGCAGAGCGTCTACCGCTGGGCCACCACGCAGCTGCCGCCCATCGCCCGGCGCGCCTGCGAGAAGGCCGGCATCGCCCCCGCCGACCTGGCGGCGGTCGTCCTGCACCAGGCCAACCTGCGGATCATCGAGCCCCTCGCCGCGAAGATCGGCGCGGTCAACGCGGTCGTCGCGCGGGACGTCACCGAGTCGGGCAACACTTCCGCCGCCAGCATCCCGCTCGCCCTCTCCAAGCTGGTCGAGCAGGGGCGCGTCTCCGGCGGCGACCCGATCCTCCTCTTCGGTTTCGGCGGCAACCTGTCCTACGCGGGCCAGGTCGTGCGCTGTCCGTGAGGGCGCGTGAGAGCGCGTTCTGCGGTGTGACGTGGTCAACTTCCGCTTCCCCTGGCAGTTGTGCGCCGTAGACTGTAGACGAAAGACAATCGATCCTGACGCTACTGAGTGTCCGCTCGTAACGGGTGTCTGCCGAAGGGGGACCCGATGTTGTCAGCCGGACTGCCGCAGGGCGCGGTGCCCAAGCTCGAACGCCCCGGTCCGCTCCGCGACCGTGTCTACGAGGCGCTGCTGGAACTCATCACCACCCGTTCCCTCCGGCCCGGCCAGCATCTCGTGGAGAGCGAACTCGCGGGCCACCTGGGCGTCTCGCGGCAGCCGGTGCGCGAGGCGCTGCAGCGGCTGAACACCGAGGGCTGGGTCGACCTCCGGCCCGCCCAGGGCGCGTTCGTCCACGAGCCCACGGAGGACGAGGCCGACCAACTCCTCACGGTCCGCACCCTGTTGGAGGCGGAGGCGGCGCGGCTGGCGGCGGCCAACGCGGGCAGCGCGGGAGTGGCCGCCCTCGAATCCCTCTGCACCGAGGGCGAGAAGGCGGTCGCCGCGGACGACGTGGACGGGGCCGTCGCCCTGAACGCCGCGTTCCACGCCAAGATCATGGACCTGGCCGGCAACACGGTCCTCGCCGAACTCGCCGCCCAGGTCGACCGCCGGGTCCGCTGGTACTACACCCCGGTGGCCCGCCAGCGCGGCCACCAGTCCTGGATCGAACACCGCGGACTGATCGCGGCGATCACGGCCCGCGACGAGCAGCTGGCGACCACCCTCATGCGCGAACACACGGAACACACGCGGCGGTCGTACCACGAGCGGGCCAAGTCCTGACCCTGGTCCGGGCTCAGGGCAGCGTGATGACGGCGATGCGCTCCGCCTGCGCGACGGCCAGCCGTTTGCCGTCGGGGTGGAGGGCGGCGACGGGGGTCGGGTCGGCGCGGCCGAAGCACGCCGATTTTGCGGGTACGCCGACCTCGGGCCACTCCGCGACGAGGCGCCCGGTAGTCGTGTCGAGCAGTCTCGGGTGGCCGGGGAACGAGATCACCTGATCGCCGCGGGGCAGGAGCAGGACACCAGGCTCGGCATCGCCCGCGGGGCTGCGGTGGAGCCAGCGTCCCTCGGACACCGACCACACGCCGAGGTGGCGCGGCGGCAGTCCGGCCGTCTCCTCCTCGTCGCACTCGTCGGCCCCGGTCGCCAGCACCAGCCGGTCCGCGTCGAGCCAGCAGCCCGCCGTCACCTCGCCGTTCATGACCGCCGCTGCCGGCAGCAGGCCCGCGCCGTCCAGGGTGCCGGGGTCGGCGAGCGCGAGCGCGGTGTCGTAGACCAGGGCCGTCCCGAAGGGCTGCCAGACCCAGCCGACCGAGAGCAGGTACCGGCCGTCCGGGCTCAGGCTCAGCCTGGAGTGGAACACGTCCTCCGGCTCACGCGCGCCGGCGGTCAGCCGCTCACCGCTCGCGGCGTCCTCGATCTGGAGGACGTTGTACTCGTCGGGGCAGTGCACGACGACCTCACGCCCGTCGCCCAACGCGCCCAGGGCGAGCGGGTAGTCGTAGTCCGGCGCGTGGTAGTAGCTGCGGTTCAGCTCCCGTACGGCCCGTTCGCCTTCGAGCAGCACCGCCTTGGTACCGCGCTCCTGGTACACCGCGGAGCAGCGCCCCGAGGCCGAGGCGGTCCCGGCGTCGAACGGGAAGCTCCACATGAACGGCGCCCTGTGCTCGACCCCGTCGCGGTCCCAGCGCCGCCCGCCCCCGACCACGCAGACCAGTTCGTCGCCGTCCCACATCAGCGACTTCGGCGCCGACTTCACCGGTATCGACCTCACGGTCATGGATGCCCCCAACCCGGAGCACCTCGGGCGGGCCTCCGCCGGGAATCTACGGGACGCCGCGCACTCAGCGCGTACGAATTTCGCGGCTCTTGTTCCTGTTTCCAGGCGACCGGCCTCACATCGAACCAGACTTGACGGATGGAGACGAGCACCCCGTGGTCGCTGGCAGATGCTTGGGACTGGACGGAGGAATGTGCGCGGTCCGCCGACGCCGCGGTGCGAGGAACCGACTCGTGGATTCCCCCGGTCGCAGAGGAATTGGTGCTGGCCGCCAGGGCGAGCGTGTTGAGTCAGTGGTATCCGTTCACCAGCCACAACTTTCTTCGGCTTGTGGACGGCCCGACATTCTGGACGTGTGGCGCACAAGACGTGACCGAGCTGGAGGGGCCCCTCTCCTTCGACACCGACGGGCCGGAGGGCCGTCCCACTTTCCGAGTCTGGAGCGGCCTCCTCCTCCGGAAGCCCGACCCCGTACTCGTACTCACCACGCCGAACGCTGCTGAGGCCGTAGACGCACTGGTAGGACTGTCTGGCGGCACCGGTCATGCAAGTCCGAGTGACCCGGCGTCCGGGTGAGCGCGCTCACGGGAAGAAGCCGCTGCTGCTGAACGAGTTCATGGCGCGGGTCCGCTCGGCCACGGCCCGCAAGCCCTCCTCGTTCGTGGCGCGGCGAACGTGAGCGGGGCCGGCGTCCCACTCTCTCCCTCCGGCCACCGGCCGAAGCCCGACGTACGGCCCTTCCCGCCCTCGGTGCTCCTCGCCCAGCTGGACCGCCTGTCCGGGGCTGTCGGCCTGGACACGGTGGAGCTGGGCATCATCCCGCTGTCGGCGCCCCTCAAGATCCCCCGCCCACTGCTTTCTGGATCTACGACGACCGCCGGGTGGTCGTGGAGAACTGGCACGCCGGACTCTGGCTCGATGACTCCGACAGCGTGGGCCCAGCAAGAGCCGGTACCCCTGGAAACGAGCGTGCCCGGTCCCATGTCGGGGGGTACCGCTTCTTCCTCGATCCCCCTCAGGCTGGACCTAGTTGCGGCGTAGCCTCAGGGCATGAAGTCCACCATCAGGGACATCAGACCGGCTACCCTGGCCATCGATTTGGAGTGCGATATGCACCCTGAGCACGGTGACGACTGCAGCAGGCTTGTCGTGGCACAGGTTTTGATGGACCACGATGACGACCTCGCCAAGGTCAGCATCATGGATGCCTGTCAACGTTGGCTTGACACCGATCCGGACGCGATCGAATGGCAACGGCGACAGGTTCAGGGCGATGCGCGCCTGAACTTGAATGCGAGCCTGTCCGCGTCGGGGGTCGTCGTCACCGGTGGCAACGTCAACATCGGCCAGGTCGGCGGGGATGTGGCCGGAGCGGTCAGCCTGGGATCCAGCCTGGCCGAGCAGCGGCAGAAGTTTCACTTCGACTTCCTGAGCCACACGCTTAAACAGGCCGAGTGGACGTTCCGCCTGAGCGTGTGGTTCATGACCGGCGGTGCGATAGTGATTCTCGCCGGGGCCGTCTTGGCGCTGGTTCACGCTGGAAACCCAGACCTCAGCTACTTGCCGCTCGTGACGAGCCTGACGGGGGCACTGATCACAGTCGGCGGTGGCGCCTTGGCGCTCCACTCGAAGCGGACCATGGCCAACCTCACCAAGGCCGCTGAGGACAACGAGAGCAAGATCGATATTGATCACAAGCTCGAAGTTGCTACTACTTTCATCGACCGTGTTGGCAATTCTGAGACCAAGGACCGTCTCAACTCTGCCGCGGCAATGAAAGCGTTGGGTATGGAAGCCGCGCCGGAAACGATGGTTGAGCGGTTGCTTCCTGAGAAGGCCAAGGAGATCGAGCCGGGCGACTCCGCGCGCTGAACGGCGCGAGGCCACGGGCGGCGTCCGCCGTGGCCTCGCGTGTGCTCTCCGGGCCCTGATGCCGGGGATGGGGCCTCCTGCCCTCCGAGACCCCACGGAAGCCCACGACGACCTATGCGGCAGCGGGCGGCTCCTGATCTTCCGCCTGGGGCGGCAGCTCAGGCCTGCGGAATCGTCGCCACGCGTCGCGTGCCTCTGTGGCCGAATCCAGTACGTCCGGCACCTCATCCAGAAGCTTCTTCATGGAGGACATCGACCGGGAGACCACGCCAGCGATGGCGAGAATGAAGAGGAGGATGACTGTCACGTTCATCGACCCTGATCCTGACCTTCTCTGTCATGGGTCGGATCGGTGGGTCTGCGCGTAGGCAGCCTCGATCCAAACCCTTACGGTTTGGGTCGAGACACCCACGCGGACGCACACGCAATTGTTCTCGGTCGGGCCTACTCTTCGGCCCACATCTACTTTCGGTAGTTCTACTGAATCCCCCACGCGTCAGCACAACTGACCTGCGTCTTGGCGAAGGTCGGACATCATCGCCAGGGCAGCGCAACTGATGCGACCCGCAACCCTGCGCGAACAGAGCTACGGACTAAATGGGTTGCTTGCACAACCCATCGCAGTCAGGTTAGCGCATTCGGTCGTGATCTTCGTCAAGACGCAACTAAGCCCCACCCCGGTCGAATTGGGGTGAGGCTCAGGAGCTGGTCAGGCTGTTGGTGAGGGGGCGTCACTTGGGGGAGGCGTAGCGGTGGTGAGAGCAGGTACAGCGAGGTATGAGCAGGATGCCCCGGCCGTGGGGGAGCGGGATGTCCCGGGTCTGGCGGCACTCCTGGTGCAACTTCCCGTAACCCGGCTGATGGGCCAGGGCGCACTCCGCGGACATGGTCGAGGTGTCCTCGGTCCGGGCGGTCACGGGATGATGCCGCCGCTGCTGAACGAGTTCATGGCGCGGGTCCGCTCGGCCACCGCCCGCAAGCGCTCCTCGTCCGTGGCGCGGCGGACGTGAGCGGGGTCGGCGTCCCACTCTCGCCCTCCGGCCACGGGGCGCAGCTGGACGTACGGCCCTTCCCGTCCCATGACGTACCCGAGCCGGTCGCGGGCGGTGTCGATGACCAGGGTGCCGGCTGGTGGTTCGACCTCCTCGGCGGTCACTCGCCGGGCTCCTTCTCCAGTGCCCTGGCCAGCCGTACGGCCACGTCGGCGCGCACCCGTCCCAGCTCGACCAGCTGAAGTTCCGGGGAAGCGGGGTCCACCCTGAGCGAGGGGAAGACGATCCCCGCTGAGTCCAGGGCGGCTCTGAGAGCCTCCACCGCCGCCTGCGTCTCGGTGACGTCCTGCGTCTTCTTCGGTGCCATGAACCGGACGCTAGGGCTGGGCAGTTGGCTGGTACTACGCTGTTTTCGCGTGTTTTCTCGGGGGGATGCTGAGATTGCTTCTGTTTTCGCATGGACCCTGCCGCGTCCCGTAGAACCGAGCTGGTCCCCCGGCCATGCTGATCGGATCAACGCCCTTGAAGGGAGAGCGTCCATGGCTCGTCAGCTACGCTTCACCGGCACAGACAGCAAGGTCGACGGTTGCCCCGCCCTGCACACCGACGCCGACAGCGGCGAGATCGTCGTCCAGGGCACGCCCGTCACCGACCCTGCCGACCTCGCGCAGCTGAAGCACTTCGGGCCCGATGAAGCCGCCGTGGTCGTACCGCGCGAACTGCTCGTGAACTGGGGACCGAAGGAGATGGAGCGGGTGCCCGAGCTGGTCGACCGCGACACCTTCCGGCGCCTGTTCGAGACCTTCGAACACACCGCTTGGCGCCTGGAGACCCGGCGCAGCTACGCCAGCGACCGCCAGGACCCCGATTTCCAGATGTTCCTGTCCACCGGGACGACGGTCATGGACCCGGGCGAGCCGTGGTTCACCAACATCCGCCGCCAGACCGAGGCGGGCAAGCGCGTCGGCCGGGTCCGTGTCGCCGACAGCCCGCCGACCACCGAGCAGCTGTTCTTGCTCGACTACGCCCGACACAACGAGTCGGTCGGCGAACACATCCGTTACCTGTGGCGCGAGGACGCCGACCGGCTCGCCCTGCCCGTCGAGGACTTCTGGCTGTTCGACTCCCGGCTGGTCGCCCTCCTGCACTTCGACGACGCCGACAACCTGCTCAACATCGAACTGATCACGGAGCCCGCCGAGGTCGTGCGGTACTCCCTTGTGCGCGACGCGGCCATGCACCTTGCCGTATCGCGTGACCAGTTCGCCGAGCAAGTGGCCCGCACTCGCTAGTGCGTGACCGGTGAGCACCGACTACCAGCAGGCACGGGAAGCCCTGGGCGCGCGGCTGCGCGAACTCCGTTTCTCGTGCCCGGGTGGTCGGCTCACCGGTCAGCAGCTTGCCCAGCGGCTGGGCTGGCCCGGCTCCAAGGTCAGCAAGCTGGAGAACGGCAAGCAGACCGCCACCCCCGAGGACCTCCAGGCATGGGCCGACGCGACCGGCCAGCCCGAGCTGTACCCCGAGCTGGCCGCCCGGCTGGCCGGGTTCGAGTCGCACATCAGGTCGTGGCGCCGTGCCCTGGCGAACGGCTTCAAGCCCATGCACGAAGGCCTGAGCGCGGAGATCGAGCGCTCCACCGACATCTGGGTATGGGAGGAGTCGGTGGTCGCCGGTCTCGTGCAGACACCCGAGTACGCCCGCCACGTCATCCGCAGGTACGCCAACCTGCTCGGCTCCGCGAGCGACATTGAGGACGCCGTACGTGCCCGCGTGCAGCGCCAGGAGTGGCTGTACCGGCCTGGCCGCAAGCTTCACGTGCTGATGTGGGAGGCCGCTCTCCGTTCGCTGATCTGTCCGCCCTCGGTCCTCGTCGGCCAGCTCGACCGCCTCGCGGGCATGATCGGCATGGACACCGTCGAACTCGGCATCGTCCCCTTCACGGCGTCGGTGAAGATCGTGCCCGCCAACGGCTTCTGGGTCATGGACGACCGCCTGGTCGTCGCCGAGGACTGGCACGCCGAACTCTGGCTGGACGACGCCGACAACATCGCCCTCTACTCCAAGGTCTGGCGCACCCTGAGCGAGTCCGCCGTCTACGGCGCTGACGCCCACAACGTCATCAACTCGACCCGTCGCGCCCTCAACCCTCCGTAAGGCTTAAGGCGGACCCTCTCATCAATGGCGCTGCGGGCGCAGCGATGATGCTTTGCGTAGGGCCTCGGTCAGTGTGTCCTCCGCGCGCTTCAATTCCTCGCCTCGTGCCTCCACCATCGCCCAGGCTGCATCGATCAGCACTTGTGCACCCTCAGGCTCTGTCGAATTTGCGTGGCGGGTGACTTCACCTCGCCACCCCAGAAAGGAGACAAAAAACGCTTTCAGGGCTTCGAACCAGTCGATATGCGCTTTGACGACGACCTTCGGCGCGTACAGAGCGATCTTGGTCTCTACAAGCCTCACGGGTTCCTCAGGGCGATTGGGGTCTAGATCGTCGGGAACGGCCTTGTTCCTGAGCGTCTCCACTCGGACCGTGGAGAAAGCCACCATCACGCGGTGGGCCTCCTCCAAGGCGTCGGCGCGGCGTTCCCACAGCCTCTGGGTTCGTTCTCGGGACTGAGTGCCTCGTTGAGTGATCACTGACGCGAGGAGAGTGGCCGAAGCCCCGAGCGTTGTGCCTATCAGCGTGGCTTCAAGAGGGGTCAGTCTCATGCCCGGAGCTTATGACTCTGCCGGTGCTCAGATGGACCCTGACGGCGAAGTCTTGGGGTGCCGGCTGCACCTCCGGGACTTCCGCACGTTCACAACACGCCGAGCGACGTCATGACCAACAGGCACAGCGTCAGCGTGCCCCCGAACGCGCCTCCGCCGAACAGGATGGCCGGGGCTTTCGGCCCGGGAGGAGTGTGCTTCAGCAGGCCTGCCACGATGCCCGCGATGACGGACACCAAGATGCAGATGACGACCACGAGCACCTTGACACCGAGAGAGAGGTTCAACGGTCCGACTTACCTTCCTGGCGGTCGGACTGTGGCACGCAGCTCTCAGCCGACCGCCACGTGATGTACGTGAGGTCTCGCTGAGGCCGTGCCGACGATAAGGCTCTCGGTGCCTTTCCGGGGCTCCCTTAGGAGGTCTCCACCCTCTTCCTCCGCGCGACCCTGCGCCTTCTTGTTGGTGCAACGTCCCGAGGATCATGCCTCGGGTACGCGGGCTTCCTACGACCCAATGTTCCTGCCAGCGATTCAGCCCGAACTGGTCCAACAACTGAGGAAGGCCAGCTACTCAACTTCACGGAGGCGTCGGGCACTCCGCTCGCGGCTTGCACAACCGTACCTGAAGCAGCGGTTGTTGGGTGACCAGTTGGCCACGGTGGGTGCTCCCGGGGCTCGTGCTGGCGGGTGCGGCCCCGCGCCCCGCCCGGCCACGAGAGGCCGCCGGAGACCCCACGGAAGACCGGGACAAGCCCACCGCTGGCCGGGGTCCGTGCGTACGACGGCGGTCAGCTCCTGGCCGCCCGCCGGCACTCACCTCTCGTGTGTCCGCGCGACACTTCCCGTGACAGCCGTGGACGCTGCCGCGGAGGTCCCATCAGGGCTTTGTTACGCGCCGTGAGCTTGCGGTACGCGCACTTCCCGGCGGCCGTTGTGGCAAGCAGCCCCGGGATGATCTCCTGGGTGCAGAACGGGGCACTAGCACTCCTCCACCCCGGCGACGAGACCGCCGAGTCGGGGTTATTCAGGAAGACTTTGGCGGCGTCCCAATCGTCATGGGCTTCACCACGTTCAACCCGATGGAGGTGGCCGTGCACTGCCGGTACTGCCTCGCCTGGCACCACCATGCCCTCGCCGCCCCTCCGAACTACATGGACTACTACCAGGCCCACTGCTACGCCCGACCGGTGTTTTACGACCGGGGCTACTGGATCCGGCCCACGGAGACGTCGATGCACCGGGTCTACAAGCAGTAGAGGCTTGCGCGACCACGTGGTCCGGCTTCTCGTGGCCGGGAAGACCACCCCGACGATCCAGCGCAAGCAGGCGGTCCGGAGCTCCCGTCCGCTTCCACCCATCACGGACTGGGCGGAGTACCGACGGGGGAAGCTTCCGCCTCCCGCCGCGTCCCAGTGGCCCACGTCGTACCCCACGTTCCCGGAGGGCGAGGAGGACTAAGGCTTGTCCCGTAACCCCTGTTCAGGGTGAGGCCGCGTGCTTCGCTCAGTTGTCGGCGACGGCGATGTCCAGGAGTTGTTGATGGAGTCCGGGGCGCGCGAAAAGTGCGGCTCCGGTGTCGGTCCGGTGCTGGCCGGCGAGGTCGCTGAAGGTGCCGCCCGCTTCTTGGACGATGGGAATGAGAGGGGCGATGTCCCACGGGCCGGCTCCCAGAAGGAGGAAGGCGTCCAGCTGACCGGTCGCGACGAGAAGGGCGCCATGGCAGGTGCCGGACCCGGTGGACGGTTTGCGGGGCGCTGGCGCGGTGGGATCCGCTGTGGTCCAGTCCAGCAGCGGCCGGACCTGCGTGACGCCCCGGGCGAGTTTCGCGGCCGCGGCGCGTTCCTGCTGGTTCAGTCTGGACGGAGGTGGCCAGATGCCGATGGCTGCGTTCTGGGCACTTCCGCCTTCGGTGAGGGCCAACCGGTGTGCCGGTGCGTCCGGGTCGGAGGGGCACGGCCCTGTCCAGGAGCCCGAGTCTGGCCTGGCCCACCACCGACGGCCCAGGGCAGGGGCGGAGACCATGCCCAGGGTGATGCGGCCGTCCTCCTCCAGGGCGATCAGTGTGCTCCACTCCGGTTCGCCGGCGAGGAAGCTCGCGGTGCCGTCGATGGCGTCGATGATCCAGCGCCGTGTGCCGTGTCCATGGGCGCCGAACTCCTCACCGATGAACGCGTCGCCGGGGTACTCCTGGCGGATCAAGGAGCGAAGGACGATTTCGATCTCCCGGTCGGCATCAGTGACAGGGCTGCCGTCGCTCTTGGCCCGGGATTCGATGGTGGCGCTCGAGAAGTAACGTCGGGCGATGGCATCCGCCTCATCGGCCAGGCGGTGCACCAGTTCCAGGTCTGCCAGGTCCGTCACGAGGCTGCCCTTCCCACTGTGATCCATCGTTAAGCTCCGCATGGACCGTGCAGACGCGGTGACATCATCAAGGCGTGGCTGCTGTGATCACGGCCTCGGAGCCGTCCTGGATTTCTCCCTTCACCGGACTGAACCCGCGCTGCTTCGCCAAGTTGGTGACCGCACTGCGCCGCGAGGGCGCCGACAGAGGCCGGACGGGCCGACCCTGGAGCCTGCCGCTGGACGACCGCGTCCTGCTGGTCACGGCCTATTGGCGCACGAACTTGACACTGCGCCAGCTCGCCCCCTTGTTCGGCATCTCGAAGTCCGCTGCGGACCGCATAGTCGACCACCTCGGTCCGCTGCTGGCGCTTCAGCCCCGCAAGCGGTTCCGCAAGGACACCGTGCTCATCGTGGACGGCACACTGGTGCCCACCCGCGACCACACGGTGGCCGAGCAGTCCAAGAACTATCGGTACTCCACCAACCACCAGGTCGTCATCGACGCCGACACCCGCCTGATCGTGATGATCGGCCGACCGCTCCCGGGCAACCGCAACGACTGCAAGGCATGGGCAGAATCCGGCGCCAAGGACGCCGTCGGGCAGACGACCACGATCGCCGACGGCGGCTATCCCGGCACCGGGCTGGTGATGCCGCACCGCCGACGCAAAGGCGAAGAGCTCGCCGCTTGGAAGGAAGAACACAACCGCTCACACAAGCAAGTCCGGGCCCGCGTCGAGCATGTCTTCGCCCACATGAAGACCTGGAAGGTCCTTCGCGACTGCCGCCTCAAGGGCGATGGAGTACACCACGCCATGCTCGGCATCGCACGCCTGTACAACCTCACCCTCGCCAGATAGAGGAGCGGATCTCATCGCCGCTTAGCGCACGCATGGACCTCAAGATCAGTTACGGGACAAGCCTTAGCCGGCACCGGCTGACCCGCCCTCGGGCTTGGGTGCGCTAGTCCCGGCGTCAGGTGTGGCGCCGGGGCGCGCGACGATCGCCCTGGCCAACTCCGCGGTTATCTGAGCCCGCTGCTCCTGCGTCATGCCGGAGTCGGCGACCAGGCGTTCGGCGGCCAGGTAACGCGAGAATTCCAGCGGCTGGTCAAAGTAGGCCTTGAGGTGACCGGCCGCCGTCTCCTGCGACCGGACGAACGTCTTGCTGATGAACCCGGCCAGGGCTGCCGACACCGCACCCAGACCGCCAGCGACGGCCGCCCCCGCCGTCGTGCTGGCGTGGTACGCCACCGCAACGAACACTCCCAGCAGCCCGAACCCGATGAACATGGCCAGCTGGGCGCTCCAGAAGGACATGCTTGCCTGTCTCGTGGCGATCTTGTGATAGAGCTCCAGCTTGCTGTGGTTCACCTCCCACAGCAGCGCGAGCGCCAGCCGGTGAGCCTCACGGCGTTCTTCGCTCGGAGTCTCGGGCCGGTCTCCGTGAGGCTTGATAGCCCCCTCCGACAGAGCGTCTTCCAGGTTGCGCTCCGCTTCCCGGACGCGTTCGCGGCTCTCCCGCACCTCATTTGCCGAGTCGACTACGTGTTGGAGCGCGATCGTGAGGCAACTTACGGAAGCAAAGATGGCAGCCACAGTTGCGGGGGCGCCTGGATCCGGCCCGTCAAATGCCCAGTAAAGCCCCCAAATGAATGTAGAAACGCAGAAAGCGAACAGCGCTTCCTCTCTCAGTTTTGCAGCTATGACCCGCATGGTGGGTCATTTTGCTGATCGAACACCCAAAGCGCTACTGGTTCTTCGAAACTGGGCAGTCCGGCGCGGTGCGTTCACGGAGCTGAGGCCAACGATTGCAGCGATATGGCGCGCAATGATTTTCTTATCACGGTCGCAATAACGGAGCGCACCGATTTCAGGAGGCCATTAAGTGAGCATATCGCCGCAGCCGATCGTGGCCGAGGGGGGACGAGGTCCGTCGAAATCAAAGTCCACATTCGATGAAAAATGGCTGACGATTGAGCGCGGGGTAATGAGCCGGTTTCCCGGCCAGCGGCGCGTAAGCGTGGCGCAGATCAGCGAGGTTCATTACAAGGCGCCCCGCCCGTCCAGACGAACGGGTGGTTGGGCGTGAGCGTCATCGGCGACCCCAGCAACACGTTGGCCCGCTCGAACACGGACGCCGCGAAGAGCCCGAACTACGCCATCTTCACGGTGAAGCAGCAGACCGAGCAGCGCGCCAGTGACCTCGTCGCCCTGGCCACCCGCGCCCGTGAGCGACTCGCCGACATGACCTCGGCCGAACAGTCCGAGGTGCTGGCGCTGCCGGACGTGAAGGTCACCATCACGGGCGCGGTCCCCAAACCGCGCGTCGGCCTCGTGTGCTCAATGGCCGAGTGGTTCAAGCAGAACGAGCGGTTGGTCCCGGATGAGCTGAGCGACGAGGCGTGGGCGCTAGGCGAGCTGCGCATCGAGGGCAGGGTTGACCCTCGCCTCCTGGCCCAGGAAGAACCGGTCCCCCTGGAAATGGGCGTGCCCGCTCGTCTTTGCGGGATGCCGCCTCTTCCTCGGTCAGGATCCGCATGGCCATCGCATCCTGACATACAGATTCTGCTGCGCTCGACCACGGCCCTGCCGCGACCTGAAGCGGCTGCACCAGGCCACACCATCGTTTGGGAACTCGGCGGAGTCCACGACGCAGAATATGTTCGGCTGCTGATCATACTCTTCGCGCCGTGAACAGCTCAGCGACCCGAGGCCGGAAACGGTTGAGTCCCGGACAGTCCGGGACTCAACCAGCCCGCTTCGAAGTGAGAGGCCCCCATGACGAAGCGGGAGAAGCCGTCAGGTCGCCGCCTGCGGCTGTGCCGTCACCGCCTTCGCGCCGATGCCCGTTCCCCGCCCCGGCTGCCGCAGCAGCAGCGCAACCCCCGCCGCCAGCATCGAGATGCCGCCAGCCAGGGCGTACGCGCCGTTGTAGCCCCAGGCGCCGACCACCATGGAGCCGAGGCCGCCGCCGAAGAGGCCGCTGATGAGTTTGCCGCTGTAGACCATCCCGTAGTTGGTGGCGTTGTAGTTCTCGCCGAAGTAGTCCGGGGTGAGGGCGGCGAAGAGCGGGTAGAAGGCGCCGCCGCCGAAGCCGGAGAGGAAGGCGAAGAACAGGAACAGCCACTCGCTCTTGACGTCACCGGCCCAGATCACGCCGAACTGGGCCAGGCCCAGGACGACGATGACGAAGACGAGGGTCGGTTTGCGGCCGAGGCGGTCGGAGAGCCAGCCGACCACGCCGCGGCCGACGCCGTTGATGACCGCCATCACGCCCATCGAGGACGCCGCGACCAGGGGGCCGAAGCCGACGTCCTTCGCGAAGTCCACCTGGAAGGAGATGCCGAAGATCGACACGCCCGCCGTCATGACGATGGAGATCCACATCAGGGGGAGCATGCCGGTGCGGATCGCCTCCTTGGGGGTGAACTGGCGTACCGCGGGCGGGTTCTTGGCGAGGGCCGTCGCGGTCCTGGTGTCGGTCGCGTGGGCGAGGGGGTCGACGTCGGCCGGCCACCAGTTCTTCGGCGGGTCCTTGAAGAAGAACGCCGAGACCAGGACCACGACCATCACGTAGGCACCGATGAGGTCGAGGACGCGGTGGTAGTTCGCCGTGTCGAAGGCGTAGTTGAAGATGAAGATGAACGGGAGCGAGCCGTACGCGAAGCCGCCGTTCACGAAACCGGTGCGGGCGCCCCGGCGTTCGGGGAACCATTTACCGACCATGTTGATGCAGGTCGCGTAGACCAGGCCGGAGCCGAGGCCGCCGATCACGCCGAAGCCTATGATCGCCAGCCATATCTCGCTGATGTGGGAGAGGGCCAGGAAGCCGATCAGGCACATCACGGAGCCGGTGTACATGGCGCGGCGGGCGGTCAGGATGCCCTTCTCGCGCAGCCAGCCCGCCGGGAACGCGATGCCGGCCTGGAAGAACACCCAGACGCTCAGGATCCAGAAGGTGTTGGACTGCGTCCAGCCGTGCGCGTGGGACAGGGTGTCCTCCGCGGAGCCGTACGCGTACTCGAAGACGCTGATGGCCATCATGGCGATCCAGGGGAGGTACACCATGATGTTGCGGGAGTGGCCGAGGATGTCCCGGTCGGTCTCGCCGATCCGGTAGACGCGGCCGCGGGCGTCCGTGACCTCGCGGTACGGGCGTCGTCCGGCGTCGGTGCTGTTCGTGGCTACAGGGTCTGCCGTCATGTCACGCCATCTCCTCGCCGAGCGGCTGCGGGTTGGGGACGATGCGCCGGGCGCTGGGCCTGCCCGGTGCCTTGAGGAAGAGGGCCAGTACTGCGGAGGCCAGGCCGACGGAGCCCGCGAGCACGAACGCGCCGTGGTAGTCCCACTCACCGACGACGACCGCGCCCAGACCGGAGCCCACCAGGCCGGAGATCAGCTTGGAGCTGTAGACCATCCCGTAGTTGGTGGCGTTGTTGTTCTCACCGAAGTAGTCCGCCGTCATGGCCGCGAAGAGCGGGAAGATCGCCCCACCGCCGAACCCGGAGACCATGGAGCAGAACAGGAAGAACGGCATGCTGTGCATCTGGCCGGAGACCAGTACGCCGAACTGCGCCGTGCCGAGCACGATGCACACGATGATCAGGGTGTGGCGGCGGCCGTAGCGGTCGGAGATCCAGCCGATGACGCCGCGCCCGGTGCCGTTGACGATCGCCTTCAGGGACATGGCGGTGGCCACGATCCCGCCCGCGAACCCCATGTCCTTGCCGAACGGCACCTGGAAGGCGATGCCGAAGATATTGATCCCGGCCGTGCAGAGCAGACAGAACCACATCATCCACAGGACGGGGGTACGGGCGGCCTCCCTCGGGGTGTACTGCTTGACGGCCGGCGGGTTCTTCTCCAACGCCCGCCGTATTTTCGGGTCCTGAGTGGCCTTCAGCGGATCCACGTGCGGCGGCCACCAGTTCTTCGGCGGGTCCTTGAAGAACCAGCCGGCCGACGCCACCACCAGACACAGTCCGATGCCGACCGAGGAGAGCAGGACCTTGTAGTTGCCCAGGTCGAGGACCGAGGTGAAGAGGAAGACGAAGGGCACGGATCCGTAGGCGAAACCGCCGTTCACGAAGCCCGTCTTGCCGCCCTTCCGCTCCGGATACCACTTGCCGACCATGTTCACGCAGGTCGCGTAGACGAGACCGGCGCCGATGCCGCTGCACATGCCGAAGCCGAGATAGGCGACGACCACGTTCGGCGCGAACGCCAGCGACACATAGCCCAGCAACGTGCCCACCGCGCCGATCAGCATGGCCGTACGGGCGGGGAGCCGACCGCTCTCCCGCAGCTGCCCGGCCGGGAAGGCCACGGCCGCCTGGAAGAACACCCAGACGCCCATCAGCCAGAAGATGTGCCCGCTGCTCCACAGATGCGCCTCGTGGAGCGTGTCCTCCGCCGACGTGAACGCGTACTCGGCGGAGCTGATGCCCATCATGCCCACCCAGGGCAGGATGACCATCCACTTGCGTGTCCGGCCCATCAGATCGACATCGCGTTCGCCGATCCGGTACTTGCGGCCGTTGCGGTCCGTCACCTCCCTGAAGGGGACGGACGCCGTTAGATCGATGGATGACATGTTCGCTCAGCACCCCTTGCGTCGAAAGCTCTGGCCAGCGCCCCCTGTCCAATGCCTTTCGTGCGCGCACGGGTCCCGGGGCCGGCCGGGGACGCGCTCCGCCGGCCGGCCCCTTCCTCGGCTACGTCATGACCCGCCCCCCAACCGTCCGCTGCTCGCCCCGTCGCTCCCCAGCAGCCCCGCCGCCCGCGCCCAGCGGTACTTGGCGCCGAGCACGGCCACCGGCCGTTCGGTCGTGTACGGGTACGCCACGACCCCCCGCTCGTACAGGTACTGGCAGGCCTCCTCGACCTCGACGTCCCCCGCGAGCGAGGCGACGACCGGCTTCTCGATGCCCCGCTCCCGGAACTCCGCGACCACGCGGGCCGTCAGTTCGGCGAAGACCATCGGCGGGGTGACGATGGTGTGCCAGTAGCCGAGGACCAGCGCGTGGATCCGCGGGTCCTCAAGACCCAGCCGGATCGTCGCCTCGTACGTCGACGGCGGCTCGCCGCCCGTGATGTCCACCGGGTTGCCGGCGGCACCGAACGGCGGGATGAAGCGCCGGAACGCCTCGTCCAGGTCGGGCGGTATCTCCATCAGGGTCAGCCCGTTGTCGGTGATCGCGTCGGACAGCAGGACTCCGCTGCCGCCCGCGCCGGTGATGATCACGACGTTGTCGCCCTGCGGGGGCGGGAGTACCGGCAGGCCGCGCGCGTACTCCAGCATGTCGTTCAGGCCCGGCGCCCGGATGACGCCCGCCTGCCGCAGGATGTCGTCGTACACCGCGTCGTCGCCCGCGAGCGCGCCCGTGTGCGAACCGGCCGCCTTGGCCCCGGCCGCCGTACGCCCCGCCTTGAGGACCACAACAGGCTTCTTGGGTACGGTGTTTCGCGCCGCCTCGACGAAGGCGCGGCCGTCCTTCAGGTCCTCCAGATGCATCGCGATGCACTCGGTGTGCGGGTCCTCGCCGAACCAGGTCAGCAGGTCGTCCTCGTCCAGGTCCGACTTGTTGCCGAGGCCCACGATCGCCGACACACCCGTCTTGGTGGTGCGCGCGAAACCCAGGATCGCCATGCCGATCCCGCCCGACTGGGAGGTCAGCGCCACCCCGCCCTTCACGTCGTACGGCGTGCAGAACGTGGCGCACAGGTCCTGCCAGGTGGAGTAGTAGCCGTAGATGTTCGGGCCGAGGAGACGGATGCCGTGGCGCTCGCCGATCGCGACGATCTCCTCCTGGAGTTCGTGCTCGCCGGTCTCCGCGAAGCCGGAGGGGATCAGGACGGCGTTGGGGATCCGCTTCCGGCCCACCTCCTCCAGCGCCGCTGCCACGAACTTGGCGGGGATGGCGAAGACTGCCACGTCCACCTCTCCGGGAACGTCCGTGACACTCTTGTACGCCTTGCGGCCCAGAATGTCATCGGCCCGGGGGTTCACCGGATGGATCTCCCCGGCGAAGCCGCCGTCCACGAGGTTGCGCATCACCGAGTTGCCGATCTTGCCCTGCTCGTTGGAGGCACCGATCACGGCGACGGAGCGGGGCTGCATCAGCCGGCGCATGCTCTCCAGGATCTCGTCGCGCGTGTACTTCCTGCGCTCATGCGGCTGCTGCTCCGCGAGGATGATCCGGATGTCGGCGGCGACCGCGCCCTCCGCCGTGGCGATCACCGGATTGAGGTCCACCTCGGCGATCTCCGGGAAGTCCGCGACCAGTTGGGAGACCCGGCGGATCTGCTCGGCGACCGCCCACCGGTCCACCCCGGCCTGCCCGCGCACCCCGCGCAGCACCTCGGCCGCCTTGATGGAGTCCAGCATCGACAGCGCCTCGTCGGCGGAGACGGGCGCGAGCCGGAAGGTCACGTCCTTGAGCACCTCGACCAGCACCCCGCCGAGCCCGAACGCGACGACCTTCCCGAAGGTGGGGTCGGTGACCGCGCCGACGATGACCTCCGTGCCCTTCGGCAGCAACTCCTGCACCTGGACGCCCTCGATGCGCGCATCGGCGTCGTAGGCGCGCGCGTTGTCGATGATCCGGTGGAAGGCCGCGCGCACGTCCGCCGCGCCCTCCACCCCGACGACGACCCCGCCCGCGTCGGTCTTGTGCAGGATGTCCGGCGAGACGATCTTCATGACCACGGGTCCGGCGAAGCGTGCCGCGTACGCCACCGCCTCGTCGACGTCGGTGGCCAGTTCCTCGCCCGGTACGGCGATCCCGTACGCGTCGGCGATCACCTTGCCCTCCGGCGCGGTGAGGGCGGTACGGCCCTCCGCCCGCACCGAGTCGAGGAGTTCGCGGACCCGCAGCTCCCGGTCCTCTGCCATCACGTCAGATCACTCCGTTCGACTTGAGCAGGCGCAACTCCTCGTCGCCGAGGCCTAGTTCGCCGATGTAGACCGCTTCGTTGTGCTCGCCGAGGAGTGGCGAACTGGTCACATCCACAGGGGAGTCGGAGAGCTTGAGCGGGCTGCCGACGGTGACGAACTCGCCGCGCTCGGGGTGCGGGACGGTGACCACCATCTCGTTGGCGACCAGCGACTCGTCCTCGATGATCTCCTTGGTGGAGAGGATCGGCCCGCACGGGATGTTGTGGGCGTTGAGCTTCTCCAGCACCTCCCACTTGGGGAGCGTCGAGGACCACTCCTCGATCAGCTGGAACATCTTGTTGAGCTTGGGGAGGCGGGACTCCGGGGTCGCCCACTCGGGGTCGTCCGCGAGCTCCGGCCGGCCGATGAGCTGGGTGATCGGCTGCCAGCCGACGGGCTGCACGATGACGTACACGTAGTCGTTCGGGCCGCCCGGCGCGCACCTGACCGCCCAGCCGGGCTGGCCGCCGCCGGAGGCGTTGCCGGAGCGGGGCACCTCGTCGCCGAAGTCCTCGTTGGGGTACTCGGCGAGCCGGCCGTGGGCCAGTCGCTGCTGGTCGCGGAGCTTGACCCGGCAGAGGTTGAGCACGGCGTGCTGCATGGCCACGTTGACGCGCTGGCCCCGACCGGTGTGCTCACGCTGGAAGAGTGCCGCCAGTATTCCGGCTACTGTATGCACCCCGGTGCCCGAGTCACCGATCTGCGCGCCCGTCGCCAGCGGAGGCCCGTCCTCGAAGCCGGTGGTCGCCATCGACCCGCCCATCGCCTGGGCGACGACCTCGTACGCCTTGAAGTTGGTGTACGGGCCGTCCCCGAACCCCTTGATGGAGGCGTAGACGATCCGCGGGTTGATCTCCTTGATGCGGTCCCAGGTGAACCCCATCCGGTCGACCGCGCCCGGCCCGAAGTTCTCCACCATCACGTCCGAGCGGCGGATCAGCTCGGTCAGGAGCTCCTTGCCGCGCTCGGTCTTGGTGTTGAGGGTGATGCTCCGCTTGTTGCAGTTGAGCATCGTGAAGTAGAGGGAGTCGACGTCCGGGAGGTCGCGCAGCTGCCCCCGCGTGATGTCACCGGTCGGCGCCTCCAGCTTGACCACGTCCGCACCGAGCCAGGCGAGCAGCTGGGTGGCGGAGGGGCCCGACTGGACGTGGGTCATGTCGAGGACGCGTATGCCCTCAAGTGCCTTGGTGGTCATGGGCGTTCCACCTCACTTGTACATGGTCTGGTTCATGGTTCCGGGGGCGTACGCGTCCGGGTCGACCCAGACGTTGATCAGCGACGGCTTGCCGGACTCCCGGGCCCGGCGCAGGGCGGGGCCGATGTCGGCGGGGTCGCGGACCTCCTCGCCGTAACCGCCCAGCATCTGGGCGAACTTGTCGTAGTGGACGTCCCCGAGGGTGTTGCCGACCCGCTCGCGCTCCTTGCCGTACTTGGCGGCCTGGCCGTAACGGATCTGGTTCATCGAGGAGTTGTTGCCGACGATGCCGACGAAGGGGAGGTCGTAGCGGACCAGGGTCTCGAAGTCCCAGCCGGTGAGGGAGAAGGCGCCGTCGCCGAAGAGGGCGACCACCTCCTTGTCGGGGCGGGCCTGCTTGGCGGCCAGTACGAAGGGGACGCCGACGCCGAGGGTGCCGAGCGGACCCGGGTCCATCCAGTGGCCAGGCGACTTGGGCTGCACGACCTGCCCGGAGAAGGTGACGATGTCGCCGCCGTCGCCGATGTAGATCGAGTCCTCGGTGAGGAAGTCGTTGATCTCGCTGACCAGGCGGTACGGGTGGATGGGGGAGGCGTCCGACCTCAGCTGCGGCAACCGCTTCTCGATCGCCGTCTGTTCGGCGGCGCGCAGCTCGTCCAGCCACTCCTTGCGCCGGGAGGCCCCTCCGTTGACGCGCCCGGAGGCCGCCTCGGCCACCGACTTCAGGACCAGCCCCGCGTCCCCGACGATCCCGAGGTCGATGTCCCGGTTCTTGCCGACCGTGCGGTAGTCGAGGTCGACCTGCACGACCGTCGCTTCCGGAGAGAGCCGCTTGCCGTAGCCCATGCGGAAGTCGAAGGGGGTGCCGACGATCACGATGACGTCGGCGTTGGAGAACGCGTACCGGCGGGAGAGCTGGAAGTGGTGCGGGTCGCCGGGCGGCAGGGTGCCGCGCCCCGCGCCGTTCATGTACGCGGGGATGTTGAGGGTCCGCACCAGCTCGATGGCGTCCGCGGTGCCACGGGTCGTCCAGACCTGGCTGCCGAGCAGGATGGCCGGCTTCTCGGCGTGCACGAGGAGGTCGGCGAGCTTCTCGATCGCCTCGGGGTCGCCGGCCGAGCGGGTCGCGGCCCGGTAGGCGCCGGCCTTGGGGACGCGGGCCTTCGACGCCGGGACCTTGGCGTCGAGGACGTCGCGGGGTATCTCCAGGAAGGAGGGGCCGGGCGCGCCGTGGTAGCACTCGCGGAACGCCATGGAGACCATGTCGGCGGCGCGGGCGGTGTCCGGGACGGTCGCCGCGAACTTGGTGATCGGCGCCATCATGTCCACGTGCGGCAGGTCCTGCAGGGACCCCATCTTGTGCTGGGTGAGCGCCCCCTGGCCGCCGATCAGCAGCATCGGGGACTCCGCGCGGAAGGCGTTGGCGACCCCGGTGACGGCGTCGGTCGTACCCGGTCCGGCCGTGACGACCGCGCAGCCGGGCCTGCCGGTGATGCGCGCGTAGCCGTCGGCGGCGTGGGCGGCCACCTGCTCGTGGCGGACGTCGACGACTTCTATGCCCTCGTCGACGCAGCCGTCGTAGATGTCGATGATGTGGCCGCCGCACAGCGTGTAGATGCGGTCGACCCCCTCGGCCTTCAGCGCCTTCGCAACGAGATGACCACCGGAAATCACGTCCTGGGTGTCGTCGGGCATGGCGAAGTCCTGTCCCTTCGTAGGGGGGTGGGATGCCGTCGTCGTATATTGCATACAGTCGACGAATACTGTATGAACCTTGTTATCCCGCATCCGGTGGGTGGTGTCCAGGGGGCGTGCGGCACTTTTAAGACAGGAGCCGGAATGGACCTGTACGAGCACCAGGCAAGGGAACTCTTCGAGGAACACGGCATCGTGGTGCCGAGGGCCGAGGTCGCCGACTCGCCCAAGGGGGCCCGGGAGATCGCCCGCCGACTCGGCGGCAAGGTCGTCGTGAAGGCGCAGGTCAAGACCGGTGGCCGGGGCAAGGCGGGCGGCGTGAAGCTCGCCGCGGACCCGGCCGCGGCGGAACTCACGGCACGTCAGATTCTCGGCATGGACATCAAGGGGCACACGGTCGGCAAGGTGATGCTGGCCCAACCCGTCGGCATGGAGAGCGAGTTCTACGTCTCCTACGTCCTCGACCGGGCGGCCGGCGGCTTCCTGGCGATCGCCTCCGCCGAGGGCGGCATGGAGATCGAGGAGGTGGCCGCGACCCGCCCGGAGGCGGTGGCACGGGTCCGCGTCGACCCCGCGGTCGGCGTCACCTCCGCCAAGGCCCAGGAGATCGCCGCGGCTGCCGGACTGCCGCCGCAGACCGTCGACGTCCTCGTACGGCTCTGGCAGGTGCTGGTCCGCGAGGACGCGCTGCTCGTCGAGGTGAACCCGCTCGTGCGTACCGAAGAGGGCCGGATCCTGGCGCTCGACGGCAAGGTCACCCTCGACGACAACGCCCGCTTCCGACAGGCCCGTTGGGGAGCGGAGGAGGGCGACCGCCATGACCCGCTGGAGGCGGCGGCCGCCGCGAAGGGGCTCAACTACGTCAAGCTCGAAGGCGAGGTCGGCATCATCGGCAACGGCGCGGGCCTGGTGATGTCCACCCTGGACGTGGTGGCCGGCTGTGGCGCGCGGCCCGCCAACTTCCTGGACATCGGCGGCGGGGCGTCCGCGCAGATCATGGCCGACGGCCTGTCGGTGATCCTCTCCGACCCGTCGGTGAAGTCGGTCTTCGTCAACGTCTTCGGCGGGATCACCGCGTGCGACGCGGTCGCCGACGGCATCGTCCGGGCCCTGGAGACCGTCCGGTTGACCAAGCCGTTGGTGGTCCGCCTCGACGGCAACAACGCGGCACGCGGCCGGGCGATCCTCGACGGCCGCGCGCACCCCCTGGTCGAACAGGCCACCACCATGGACGGCGCCGCCCGCCGCGCCGCCGAACTCGCCCACACCGCCTGAGGAGCCGGGACATGGCGATCTATCTCACCAAGGAGAGCAAGGTCCTCGTCCAGGGCATGACCGGCGGCGAGGGCATGAAGCACACCCGCCGGATGCTCGCCGCCGGGACGGACGTCGTCGGCGGGGTCAACCCGCGCAAGGCCGGGCAGACCGTCGACTTCGACGTCCCCCAGTGCCTTGAGGGCCTGGGAGGTGCCCCCAGTGCCGTCCCGGTCTTCGGCACGGTCGCCGAGGGCATGGCGGCGACCGGCGCCGACGTCACCGTCGTCTTCGTGCCGCCCGCCTTCGCCAAGGCGGCGGTCCTGGAGGCGGCCGACGCCGGTATCGGGCTGGCGGTGGTGATCACCGAGGGCATACCCGTCCACGACTCGGTGGCCTTCACGTCGTACGCCAGGCGGAACGGCACCCGGATCATCGGGCCCAACTGCCCCGGGCTGATCACCCCCGGCCAGTCCAATGCCGGCATCATCCCCGCCGACATCACCAAGCCCGGCCGGATCGGTCTCGTCTCCAAGTCGGGCACGCTGACCTACCAACTCATGTACGAGCTGCGGGACATCGGCTTCTCCACCTGCGTGGGCATCGGCGGCGACCCGGTCGTCGGGACGAGCCACATCGACTGCCTGGCCGCCTTCCAGGACGACCCGGACACCGAACTCGTCGTCCTCATCGGGGAGATCGGCGGCGATGCGGAGGAACGGGCCGCCGCCTACATCCGGGAGCACGTCACCAAGCCCGTCGTCGGCTACATCGCCGGGTTCACCGCGCCTGAGGGCCGCACCATGGGCCACGCGGGCGCCATCGTCTCCGGTTCGGCCGGCACCGCACGGGCCAAACAGGAGGCGCTGGAGGCGGTCGGGGTGCGGGTGGGGAGCACGCCGACCGAGACCGCCCGGCTGGTGCTCGAGCTCCTGGAAGCCGGGGGTTGATCATGGTCCTCGTCTGCAAGCCGGGCACCGCCTGGGACGACGCCTGGCGGCGCTGCCTCACCGTCGCCCCCGAGGCCTTCCGGGACGACCGCGTCCTCAACCTCTGGGCCGCCGGGTGGCGGCCCGACGGCCGCCCGCTGCCCGCGACCAGTCCCGTCGACGGCAGCCCCATCGCCGGCGCCCCGCGCCTGGACCGGGACACCGCACGCCGGGCCGTCCGTGCCTGCCTCGACCAGCACCGCGCCTGGCGGCACGTCCCCCTGGCGGAGCGCCGGTCCCGGGTGGCCGCCACCCTGGACGCCCTGACCGAACACCGCGAACTCCTCGCCCTGCTGCTCGTCTGGGAGATCGGCAAACCCTGGCGGCTGGCCCAGGCGGACGTCGACCGGGCGATCGACGGGGTGCGCTGGTACGTCGACGGCATCGAGCCGATGCTCGCCGGACGGGCCCCGCTGGACGGTCCGGTGTCCAACATCGCCAGCTGGAACTACCCGATGAGCGTGCTCGTTCACGCGGTACTGGTCCAGGCTCTGGCGGGCAACGCGGTGGTGGCGAAGACCCCGACCGACGGCGGGGTCGCCTGTCTCACCCTGGCCTGCGCGCTGGCCGCCCGGGAGGGCCTGCCGGTGACACTGCTCAGCGGCAGCGGGGGCGAGCTGTCGGAGGCGCTGGTGCGGGCGCCCGAGATCGGCTGCGTCTCCTTCGTCGGCGGCCGGGACACGGGAGCGGCGGTGGCCACGGCCGTCACCGACCTCGGCAAACGGCACATACTCGAACAGGAGGGACTCAACACCTGGGGCATCTGGAACCTCACCGACTGGACCGCGTTCACCGCCGCCGTCCCCAAGCTCTTCGACTACGGCAAACAGCGCTGCACCGCCTACCCGCGCTTCGTCGTCCAGCGCGAGCTGTTCGACGAGTTCCTCGCCGCCTACCTCCCGGCGGTCCGCGCCCTGCGGATCGGCCACCCGCTGGCGGTCGCCGACCCCGACGACCCGCTCCCCGAACTGGACTTCGGGCCGGTGATCAACACGGCCAAGGCCAAGGACCTGACCGACCAGGTCGCCGAGGCCGTCGACCGCGGTGCCGTCCCGCTGCACCGCGGCAGCCCGGCCGACGGCCGCTTCCTGCCCGGCCAGGACACCGCGTCGTACGTCCACCCGGTCACCCTCCTCAACCCGCCCCCGTCCTCCCCGCTCCACCACGCGGAACCCTTCGGCCCGGTCGACACGATCGTCCTGGTCGACACCGAGGCCGAACTGCTGGCTGCCATGAACGCCTCCAACGGCGCGCTGGTCGCCACGCTCTCCACCGACGACGAGGCCACCTTCGCGCGGCTCGCACCGCAGATCCGCGCCTTCAAGGTCGGCCACGGCAAGCCGCGCTCCCGGGGCGACCGCGACGAACTGTTCGGCGGCTTCGGCGCGTCCTGGCGGGGGGCCTTCGTCGGCGGGGAACTGCTGGTGCGGGCGGTGACGCAGGGACCGGCGGGGGAGCGGCTGCCGGGCAACTTCCCGGAGTACCAGCTCATGCCGTGACGCCGGCGAGCACAGGGGCGACGACCTCCTCGGCGAGCCTGTGGACCACCCGGCCACCCGGTCCGGACAGGGGCGCGGCAGGCTCAGCGCGATGCGGTTCATCCCGGCCTGCCCCATCCGCGCATGCCCGGGCACGTTCCAGACGTCCGCGTGCTCGGCCGCCGGCCGCAGCAGCCGGGTGCCCCAGCCGCCGATCAGCAGCGGGGGCCCCGGACGCTGCACGGGCTCGGGCGCGTTCTGCGTCCCGCGGGGCCGGTAGTGCGCCCCCTCGAAGTCGAAGACCTCCCGGGTCCACATCAGCTTCAGGATCCGTACGGTCTCGTCGAGCCGGAGCGCCGGCGCAGCCCGCAGGACCGGCGGCGCAGCATCGTCGGGCTGACCGATGCCGGGCGTGCGCGGACGGGGCAGGCCGAGGAGGCGCGGCTGGCGGCCGAGCGGCGGTTTCCGGCCCCGCCGGACGAGCAGACGACGGCGACGCACATCCGCGCCCAGCGTGCGCTGCCGCCCGGCCGGTAACGTGCTGGATACGTACGGTGAGGGGGCGCCGACCTGCGGGAATACCGACGGAAACGCAGGTGAAAGGCACTCCGAAAGCTTGGTATTGTTGTCCATGTCGCCGCGGGGAACACCCCCGGCCGGGCGGCAGACACCTAGTCCGGGTGGCGGAATGGCAGACGCGCTAGCTTGAGGTGCTAGTGCCCTTTAACGGGCGTGGGGGTTCAAGTCCCCCCTCGGACACAGAATTGCCCTACAGTGCCCTGTTTCAGGGCAGGGGATATTGGCACCCGCTTACGGCTCCCGGCCGTGGCGGGTGTTCGTCGTTGCGGCGCCTGCGGCCTGGGGTGTGTCCGCGGTCAGGGGTCTGGTCGCGGGCTCGTAAGCCAGGGTGATCTTCTCGCTGTGCAAGTGGGCGATTGCCCGCTCAGAGGTGGCCGTCCAGGAACTTCCGTACCTCGGCGATGGTCATGGGCCCCGTGCCGTGCGCCACCGCCTCTCCCTCCTTCAGCAGGACGTAGGACGGGGCTCCGGTGATCCCGTACCGCTCTGTTGCGGCCGGACAACGCGTGATGTCGGCGCGGACGGCCGTCAGGCGGCCCGTGTAGTCGTCGGCGATGCCACCCACGACGAGGTCCATCACCCGGCAGGGCTCGATTGCCTTGGGCCATGTCCCAGTGAAGTATGCGAAGACCGGAACTCCGCTCATCCTGAGGATGAAATCGAACTCCGCGTCCTCACGGGGTCGGTGAACCCGCTTCGTCATGGAAGCTCCTGACCTCACGTTCCGTCATTCCACCTCCATCATCCCTCGCATGAGCCGGCCGATGGCACCGAGAGCGAGGCACGATTCCAGGACCGCTCACGGACGCGGTCCTGGACGGCGAAGTGCGCGTCAGCCGGCCCGAAGACCGACCGCCAGCGTCAGTTCAAGGACCCGGTGTGGCGATGCGAGATCCGGAAACAGCTCCCGCAGCTGCGACATCCGGTACCGGACTGTCTGGGGATGGACGAACAACGCCGCCGCCACCTCGTCCCGCCTGCCCTGGTGCAGCAGCCACTCCCGCAACGTCTCCTCCAGCCGCCGTGCGGTCGCGACAGGCAAGGTCCGCAACGGTGCGAGGGCTCGGGCCCGCAGGTCCGCGAACGCGTCCACGTCGGCGCTCAGCACCAGCTCGGGCAGGTGGCCCTCGGTGTCGCGTATGTCGGAGGAGAGGGAGCGCGCGCGTACGGCTCGTGCGTACGAGGCGGACGCACGAGCCCATGGCCGGGCCGGGCCGACCACGGCGGCGCGGTCGGCCAGCTGCCGCAGGAGATGTGACCGGTCGGCATCGGGGACGAGCAGCACACCGGTGGCGTCCGGCAGATCGTCGAGGACGAGGGTGCTCGGGTCGAACGCGCGGTAGGCGGGCCGGGCCTGGGCGGCAGGCAGCAGGACCGCGGTCAGCGAGACCGGAGGCTGCCACCCGGCCCGTTGAGCAGAGGCCAGCAGCACGTCCGGGCTCGCACCGGCGAGGAGGTCGCGGGCCAGCTGCTCCAGGTGGCGCTCGTGATCCCTGCCCCGGGCGGCCAGTTCGTCGGCGTGGCCCGCGGCGCTCGCGGCGGACAGCTCGTCGATGTACGCGAAGGTCAGCTCGGCGAACTTGGCGACCTCGGCGGCGGGCAGACCTGCGGGTACGGCACCCGCTGCCAGGCACCGCCAGGCCACGCGGGCGCCGACGCGGTAGGCGCTGAGCAGGGCGTCCATCGAACGGCCGTCGCGCACCTCGCCGCGGCCCAGCCCGTAGGCCGCGTCGCCGCCGTCGCCGCCCGTGGCGTTCCCGCTGGCAAGGTCCAGGTAGTGCCCCAGGGCGGTGCGGACGGCTCGGCGGATGGTGGCGCCCATGTGGCCCGTAAGGGCGTTGGCGTAGGGAGGGACCTCGTCGATGATCGCTTGGACGACCTCGTCGGCGGTGGCCTTCAGCCCGGCCCGAAGTACGGTGACCGTCGTCTCATCCAGGGCCAGTTCACTGGCCCTCCGGATCACATGGTTCACGTTTTATTCCCTGCGAACAATTCTGCCGTACAGATTTACGTCCTACGGTCAGGACCTTACGCCCTGAGGCACAGCAAGCTGGAGCCATGACGAGTACAGCCCTCCGCAGCAGGGCGTGGAAGCTGCTGGAGATGGTCACGACGCCGCTGCTGCCGTCGGACTACCTCGACCTGGTCAGCCCGCTGCGTGCGGGCGCCGACCTGCGGGGGCGCATCGAGGCCGTGCACCCCGAGACGGGTGACGCCGCGACCATCGTGATCAGGCCGGGACGGGGCTGGCGCGGCCACACGGCCGGTCAGTACGTGCGGATCGGGGTCGACGTCGACGGGGTGCGCCTGTGGCGTGCGTACTCGCTCACTTCACCGGCAAAGCGCCAGGACGGCCGCGTCACGATCACGGTGAAGGCGATCCCGGACGGCAAGGTCAGCAACCACCTGGTCCGCAGGGCGAAACCGGGCACGCTGATCCAGCTCGACCAGGCGACCGGTGACTTCGTGCTGCCGCAGGCCAAGCCCGCCAAGGTGCTCTACCTGACGGCCGGCAGCGGCATCACGCCTGTGATGGGCATGCTGCGCGACACCGAGTTCGACGACGTCGTCATGGTCCACTGCGCGCCACAGCCGCGAGACGTGATCTTCCGCAAGGAACTGCACGACCTGGTAGCGGACAAGAAGCTGCGGCTCACCGAGGTGCACACCGACACGGACGGCATGCTCGACATCGCCCGTCTCGACGAACTCGTGCCCGACTGGGCCGAGCGCGAGACCTGGGCCTGCGGGCCCGCGGGCCTGCTCGACGCCGCCGAGGAGCACTGGACCGCGCACGGCGTACAAGAGCGCCTGCACACCGAACGCTTCCGCCCCGGCATCGTCGTCACCGGCGACGGCGGTGGCGAGGTCACGTTCAGCGCCACCGGCAAGACCGTCGACGCGGACGGCGCCACGCCGTTGCTGGACATCGGCGAGGAGGCCGGCGTGCTCATGCCCTCCGGGTGCCGCATGGGCATCTGCTTCGGCTGCGTCACGCCGCTCAAGGCGGGCGCCGTCCGCGACCTGCGCACCGGCGAGATCACCGAGGCCGAGCCGGGCGTCCTCATCCAGACCTGCGTGTCCGCCGCCGCGGGCCCCTGCGACATCGAACGGTAGGAGCACCTTGACCGCCATCGACCCCACCGCCCACCTGACCGCGGAGCAGATCGAGGAGCTCGGCCGCGAGCTGGACGCGATCCGCGACGAGGTGATCGCCGACCGCGGCGAGAAGGACGCTGCCTACATCCGCAAGGTCATCTCGGCGCAGCGCAAGCTCGAACTGGTCAGCAGGGGCGTGCTGTTGTTCTCGTTCTTCCCGCCCGCGTGGCTGCTCGGCACCGCCGGTCTGTCCGTGGCGAAGATCATGGACAACATGGAGATCGGCCACAACATCCTGCACGGCCAGTGGGACTGGATGCGCGACCCGAAGATCCACTCCACCACCTGGGAGTGGGACCACGTCTCGCCGGCCGACCAGTGGAAGCACTCGCACAACGAGCTGCACCACACGTACACCAACGTGATCGGCAAGGACAACGACCTCGGCTACGGCATCATGCGCGTCGACGAGGACCAGCGGTGGCACCCGTTCCACCTCGGCCAGCCGCTGTGGAACTTCCTCAACGCCTGCTTCTTCGAGTACGGCATCGCGGCGTACGACCTGGAACTCGGCAAGAACCTGCGCAAGCGCCGCCGCAAGAACCCGGAGTTCCGCGCACGGGCCAGGGCGGTGGGCCGCAAGATCCGCAAGCAGGTGCTCAAGGACTACGTGATCCACCCGCTGCTGTCGGGCCCGTCGTTCCTCACCACGCTCGCCGCCACGTTCACCGCGAACCTGGTCCGCAACATCTGGTCCCACTCGGTGATCATGTGCGGGCACTTCCCCGAGGGCGTGCAGGTCTTCGAGCGCCGGTCGATCAAGGGCGAGACGCGCGGCCAGTGGTACCTGCGCCAGATGATGGGCTCGGCGAACATCAGCGGCAGCAGGGCCATGCACTTCATGACCGGCAACCTGTCGCACCAGATCGAGCACCACCTGTTCCCGGACCTGCCGAGCAACCGGTACGCCGAGGTCGCGGTGAAGGTGCGCGCGCTGTTCGAGAAGTACGAGCTGGAGTACGTCACCGGGCCGCTGCCCAAGCAGGTGTTCTCCGCGTGGCACAAGGTCGTCCGGCTCTCGCTGCCGAACAAGAAGCCCAAGGTCAAGACGCCGGACCGCGAGCAGGAGCTCGTCGCGGCCTGAATCCCGGTACTGCTTCAGATCTTTCGGCCGTACCGGCGCCGACATGTCCCTTGTCGGCCGGGGTGGGCAGGCCGTCTGCGGTGCACCACAATGTGGCGCGGGACATCGAGGATGGCAGCATGGGTGACCAGCCTGAAGCCTCTGGTGCAGCGGACGATCTTGTGGTGATGGCCGTCCTGCCAGGGGCTTCACGTCTCTTGACGATCGGGGCCCACCTGCCCCACCCGTCCCGGATCAAGCGGTTCACAGGGGGAGCCCGCAGCATGACCGGCACCACGGAGGCCCTTGGCGGGTCGGCTGCAGTCGACGGTGCGGCACGAAGTGTCACGCGCCCGTTCTACGTCTACGCCGTGTTCGCCAACTCGCTGTTCCAGCGCGGCGTATTCGTCCTCTTCCTGTATCAGCGCGGCTTCTCCGCCGGGCAAGTGGCCCTCCTGTAGACACTGCTCTACCTGGTCAGCGGACTTGCTGAGTTGCCGACGGGAGTCATCGCCGACCGAATCGGCAGGCGTGCCGGCATCGTGATCGGCCGGCTGCTGACAGCTGCATGTCTGCTCGGTCAGGTGGCGTTCGCCAACTACTGGGTGTTCCTGGCGCTGTTCATCGGGCAGGGCGTGGGCATGGCATGTGTGTCCGGTTCGGACACCGCCCTGCTGTACGACCTGCTCGTGCGTCGTGGTGCAACGGCCGGCTACGTCAGGTGTCAGGGGTGCCCGAGATCCGCGGCGCGGACGCGGTGGACGAGCAGGACGGAGCCGAGAAGGAGCACGGCGACGTCACGGCATGGCGGGCGATGCTTCGGGTCGCCACGCCGGCGCTCGTGACGCTGGTCGTGGTGTCCGGGCTGATGCACGCGACTCTGACGCCGTACATCATTTTCACGCAGAGGACCCTCTCCGATCAGGGAGCGGGCACCGCATCGGTCAGCGTGGTCATAGCGGCGGGATTCTTCGCCGGCGGGCGCACTCCCTTGCTGGCGGACCGCGCGGACCGGCGCGCTGAACACCGGTCAGGCCGGAACGAGGTGGCCGTCGTGGAGTCGGGTGCCCGCCTGCTTGACGCGGCGCAGGACGGGAACGACGTCGACCTGGCGCACGGCGTCGAGGGCGCCGACCTTGGTCGTGACGTAGGAGTAGAGGTCGTCCATGGTGCGGCAGGTGACGGTCACCAGGAGGTTGGCGGATCCGGTGACCGCGGCGGCGAAGGTGGTCTCCGGGTGGGCGGAGAGGACTTCGCCGGTGGCGTTCAGGCGGCCGGGGGCGACGGTGAGCCACAGGTAGGCGGGGCAGTGGAAGCCGAAGCGCGGGTAGGCGAGGTCCACGGCGATGCGCAGGGCCCCCGCCGCGAGGAGTTCCTCCAGGCGCGCGGAGACCCTGGACTTGGACCAGCCGCAGGCGCGGGCGAGTTCGACCACTCCGGCGCGGCCGTCGAGAGCGAGTTCGGCCAGCAGCGGCTCGTCCTGCTCGTGTGGTACTCCCGCGCTCCGGGCCTCCTGGACCGCTCCGCCGACGGTGGCGCGCTGCTGCTGGCCGGAGGTGTGGAGCAGAGCCAGCTGGTCGTCGGTGAGAGGGTCGTCGAAGGCGAGCCATTTGGAGCCGCTGCCCAGGTACATGTGCATGACCGCACAGGCGTCGAAGCCCAGCACCTTCGCGGTGCGTGGCAGGCGGTGCAGAACCGATCCCTGCTGGTGGCGTGGGCCGGTGTGGGTCTGGCACACGATCTCGGAGCCGCCGGAGGTGACGCTGACGTAGGCGGTGTCCTCGCGGGCGGCCAGAGCATCCGCCAGGGCGTCGGTGGCGTCGGGCCGGCACCGGACCCGGACGAACCAGGTCTGATCGCCGAGCAGAGTGTGGCTGGGCAGGCCGCGCACGCGGACAGTTCCGTCGGCGACCAGGGCGCGATAGCGGCGGGCCACGGTCTGCTCGGAGACCTCGGCCACCTCGGCGATCCGGCGGAAGGACGCCCGACCGTCGCGTAGCAGGCATTGAACGATCCGCCGGTCCGTCCGATCCATGACGGAAGTATAGAGGTGGTCTGTCGGTCACTATGGAACTTCGGCCGCCGTGTGGCGGCTTTGCCAGGGGCGAAGGGCGGGGTCCGCGGCGGTGTCGTGCTCGTGGCCGGTCGGGAGGAGGCAAGCCGGTGAACGCGGCGAGCTGAACACGCCGAGCCCGAGCCGAACACGCCGCGCTGAACGAGTCCTGCGCGAGGCGTCTCACGTGCGCGGTGCGTCGTCAGGACGCCTTGCGCTGCCGCCTGATGGGCTCTCCCACCCGGTGCAGGTGCGTGAGGGCCTCGCGGTAGGACCGCAGCAGCCCGGTCTCGTGGTACGGCACACCGATCTCCGCGCAGTACTCCCGCACGATCACCTGGGCGCGTCGCAGATGAGGTGTGGGCATGCTCGGGAACAGGTGGTGTTCGATCTGGTAGTTGAGCCCGCCGAGCATCAGGTCCGTGAACCAACTGCCCCGCACGTTGCGGGAGGTGAGCACCTGACGCCGCAGGAAGTCCGGCCGCTCGTCACCGGTGAAGGTGGGCATGCCCTTGTGGTTGGGGGCGAACGTGCAGCCGAGATAGACACCGAAGAGACACTGGTGCACCGCGAGGAACGCCACCGCCTTTCCGGGAGAGAGCACCAGGAACAGCGCGGACAGGTAGGCCGCCAGGTGGAGGAGGAGCAGCGTGCCCTCCAGCCCCCGGTTCTTCATGGACGGCGAGCGCAGCGCCCGCAGGCTCGACACATGCAGGTTGAAACCCTCCAGCGTCAGCAGCGGGAAGAACAGGAAAGCCTGGTGGCCGCCGATGACCCGGGCCAGGCCGCTGCTGTTGCGCGCCTGGTCGGTGGACCACACCAGGAGGTCCGGGGCGACGTCGGGGTCGAGCTCCTCGTGGTTGGGGTTGGCGTGGTGACGGGTGTGCTTGTTCATCCACCACCCGTAGCTCATGCCGATGCCCAGGTTGCCGAAGAGACGGCCCCATGTCTCGCTCGGCCGACGCCGCCGGAAGACCTGCCGGTGCGCCAGATCGTGTGCCACGAGCGCCACTTGGCCGAAGACGAAAGCCATGGCGGCGGCGACGGTCAGCTGCCACCAGGTGTCGCCGAGCGTGAAGAAGGCCGCCCCGCCACCCAGCAGGGCCGCGGTCACCAGGCCGAGTCGCACGGTGTAGTAGCCCGGGCGCCGGTCCAGCAGGCCTGCCGCGCCGACGCGTCGGGAGAGTCCGGCGAAATCGCTGCCGGGGCCGGAGAGCTGGGCGTGGGCGGAGGAGCGTGCGGGGGCGGAGAGCTGGGCAGGGACGGTGGGCTGTGCGGGGGCAGCGGACTGTGCGGGGGTGGCGGGCGTTGCGGCCGCGACCGGGTCGTCGATGGAGAAGGTCATGCCGCCGAGTCTGGGCACGGCGGCACGGGGTCGACAGCTGGCCAGCCACCGGATCCGCAGGGGGACGGCCTCACGACCGTCCGGGGGCTACCACCCCTCCCTACGCCGCTGACCTGGGCCTGGACGTCGTATCAGCCGATACGGCGGCGTTCCCGCGGTGCGGACTTCAGGGGCCTCTTCCGCTTCGACCTCATGCTGCGCGTCCGGCCGGAGCCCGGGTTCGGCCCGCGGCACGAACGGTTGTCGGTGCCGGGTGGGAAACTGCCCGGCATGATCGAACCGAATCCGAAAGCGGATCTTCTCCGGTACCTGCAAGAGGCACGGGACGCCCTGGTGTGGAAGCTCGACGGCCTGTCGGAGTACGACGTCCGCCGTCCGCTGACCCCCACGGGCACGAACCTGCTGGGGCTGGTCAAGCATGTCGCCGGCGTGGAACTCGCGTACTTCGGCGACACCTTCGGGAGGCCGTTCTTCGCGACGCAACCGCCGCCTTCCTGGTGGTACACCGAGGAGTCGGAGCCCAATGCGGACATGTGGGCCGGTGCGGACGAATCACGGGAACAGATCGTCGGGCTGTATCGCCAGGCGTGGGAGCACTCCGACAGCACGATCGAGACGCTCGCGCTCGACGCCACCGGTCACGTCCCGTGGTGGCCGGAGGAACGCCGGGAGGTGACCTTGCACCACATCCTGGTGCGCGTGATCTCCGACACCCAGCGGCACGCCGGCCACGCGGACATCGTGCGGGAGCTCATCGACGGATCCGTCGGATACCTGTCCGGCAAGGAGAACCTGCCTCCCGGGGACAAGGAGTGGTGGGAGGGCCACCGGAGCCGGCTGGAGCGCGTGGCGCGGGAGGCCGAAGGCTGATCCCACACCTGCTGCCGGCCCCGGTGGACGGACGGATCAGCGCAGTCCGGCGAAGAGGTCGTTCTCGGGCAGGGCCGCGTCGGTGGTGTCCCGGACGCGTACGAAGGTCTCGACGCCCATCAGCTCGGTGAACCTCTCCCGGCCCATCCTGAGGAAGAAGATGTTCTCGCCCTGGCTGGCGTGCGCGGCGAGCGCGTCGAACTTCTGGCCGCCGAACGCGGTGGTGTCCACCCAGGTGGTGATCTCCTCGTCGGGGAGTCCGATCTCCGCGATCGCGGCGGCCTCGGCGGGATCCGGCTCGGGCATGTCCGCATCGAACTCGCGCATGGCCTCCCCGAAGCGCTGCATCATCGAGCGGGGCGCCGTCGTCCAGTACACCTTCGCGGTCGGCTCGGTCATCGCCAGCGCGGCCATCGTGATGCGGTTGGCCTGGATGTGGTCGGGGTGGCCGTAGAAGCCGTTCTCGTCATAGGTGACGACCACATCTGGCCGGTAGCGCCGCATGAGTTCCGCGAGCCGGGCAGCGCCCTCCTCCACGGGCGTCCGCCAGAAGGATCCGGGTGCGTCGTTGGCCGGCCAGCCCATCATCCCGGAGTCGGCGTAGTCCAACATCTCCAGGTGGCTGATCTTCAGGATGTCGCAGCTCGCCTGCAGTTCCTGACGCCGCATCAGGGCCACGGCTGCCGGATCGTGCCCGGGATCGCCGGGCTTGACGCCTCCCGGTCCGTCACCGCAAGCGCCGTCGGTACACGTCACGAGCACCGTGCGCATGCCCTCCGCCGCGTACCGCGCGAGGACGCCGCCCGTTCCGGTGGCCTCGTCGTCGGGGTGGGCGTGTACCGCCATGAGCGTCAAGGGCCGGTCGTTCATGAAGCAGTCCTCCTGTGTGAAATGGCATCGGTCCGAGTCCGCGGCGGTCATATGAGCGGGCGCCCCTGAATAGCAGATCACCAGGCGTACGGCGAACCCGAGGGCACCGGATCACGCCCGGGCGGACGATCTTTCGGTCTCGGTTCTTCAAGGCCGCGGCCGGCGCTGCCTATTCCTCCGACGACTACGGCATCCAGGATTTGCGGGCATCAGGTAAGGAACTTGCGAAGATCTGCGTGTTTCATTCTTTACTTCGTCGGAGTCTAGCGGGATGAATGGGTGCTCCGTACGGTCGGGGCGCCGGTTTTGCCCCCATTCCCCGGAGGAGCATCACATGCTGACGATCTTCAGACCCCGGCGACTGGCGGCGGCCGCCGTCGCCGCGGTCGGCGCGATGTGCGTGTCCGCCTTACCGGCCGCCGCCACACAGCAGGCTCCGGCGCACTCTCAGGCGCAGGCGCAGGCGCAGGCGCAGGCGCAGGCGCAGGCGCAGACGGGGGCGGTGGCGAGGAGCGCGGCGGTGGGTGCGGCGACGCCGTTCTCGGTCTACGAGGCCGAGGCGGGAACACCGGGCGGAGGCGCGGCCGTCCGGTCGCTGACCTCGGCGCCGACGTCGCAGTACTCGAGCGCCGCCCTGGAGGCGTCGGGCCACTCCTACGTCCACCTGGACGGCACGGGTCAGTCGGTGCAGTGGACGAACACCACCGGGCAGCCGATCTCCTTCCTCAACGTCCGCGCCAGTGTCCCGGATTCGGCGGCCGGCGGCGGTGTCACCGGAACGCTGAACCTGTACGTCAACGGGGTGTTCCGGCAGGCGCTGAGCCTCAACTCGCGTCAGAGCTGGGTGTACGAGGGCAACGGTAACTACAACACGAGCGACAACCAGTACCCGGCCGACGGCGACCCGAGGGTCTTCTGGGACGAGTCGCACACCTTCGTCACCGGGTCCCCGATCCCGGCGGGCGCCACGTTCTCGCTGCGGAAGGACTCCGACAACAGCGCGTCCTTCTACGACGTGGACTCGGTCGACGTGGAGCAGCCGCCGGCGCCGCAGACGCAGCCGGCGGACTCGATCTCGATCACGAGCTGCGGTGCGGTGGCGGACGACAACCCGACCGACGGCGCCGCCGACAGCCGGTCGGTGGACAGCCGGGCCGCCATCCAGAACTGCATCGACCAGGCCCAGCAGCAGGGCAGGATCCTGTGGATCCCCCAGGGCACCTTCTACGTGAAGGGCACCGAGGGACTGCACGCGCAGGGGATCACCATCGCGGGCGCGGGGCTCTGGTACAGCACGGTCTACCGTGACGTGCCGGTCCCCAACAGCACACCGCTGGCAGCCCTCTTCGACCTGACCTCCTGCACCGTACGGAACTTCCACATCGACGCCAACGCCGTCAGCCGCAGCACCGTCGGCGGGGACGGCGGCGCGATGGACACCACCGGCACCGGCTGGCTGGCCGACGGCATCTGGACCCAGCACACCATGTCCGGCTTCTGGGCCTCCGGCACCGGCGGGACGGTGCGCAACAGCAGGCTGACGTCGATCTGGGCGGACGGGATCAACGTCAACAACGTGTCGCTGGGCGCGGACACCGGGAACGACCTGACGGTCACGAACAACTTCGTCCGCGGTACCGGGGACGACGCGATCGCCATCAACTCGGTGAACTACAACACCAACGGCGACGGTTCCAGGACGTACTACAACCCGATGACCAATGTCACCGTCAGTGACAACACGTCGATCGCGCCGTGGGGCGGCAAGGGAGTCGGGATCTACGGCGGCAGCGGCCACCAGGTCAGGGACAACTACATCAGCGACACGGCCCGCTACATCGGCCTGGGCGCCGGGCGCTTCGGTGTCAACGGCAGTGACCTGCTGTCCGCGACCGTGACCGGCAACACCGTGGTCCGCTCCGGCGGCAACGCCTACAGCCAGGGCCAGCCCGCCCTGCACATCGGCAACGGCGGCGACGGACAGAACACCGGAATCGTCGACAAGGTCACGGTGACCGGCAACACCGTCACCGACTCCCTCTACGACGGGATCGGCTTCTCCACCTCGACCGACACCCTGCTCCAGGACAACACGGTCAGCAACCCCGGCCGCAACGGCATCGCGATCTCCCCGCCGTTCTACCCCGCGCCCACCGGTTCCGCGACGATCACCGGCAACACGGTGACCGGGCTCCCCTCCGGCGCCTCGGCCTTCGTCGACAACTCCACCGGGTTCGTCGCCACGCTGAGTGACAACCACTGGCCGCCGCCCGCTCCCGAGGGTCCCTACGGCGGCACCCCGGCCGCCGTGCCCGGCACGGTGCAGGCGGAGAACTACGACACTGGCGGCCAGGGCGTGGCCTACAACGTCACCTCCGTCAACGGCAACGCCAACTCCTACCGCGCCGACGGGGTGGACCTGGACAACACCTCGGACACCGGCGGCGGTTACAACCTGGGCTGGACCGGCGGCGGACAGTGGTTCCGCTACACCGTGGACGTCGCCGCGGCCGGCACCTATACCCTCGGCCTCCGAGTCGCGGCCCCGTCCGCGGTGACGGGCGCGCTGCACCTGTCGGACGCCGACGGCACCAGCCTGACCGGGGCCGTCGACCTGCCCGCCACCGGCGACTGGCAGACCTGGGCCACCGTGACCACCCACGTGACCCTGCCCGCGGGCCGGCAGACCCTGACCCTCGCCCAGGACACCGGCGGCTGGAACATCAACCACCTCGGCTTCACCGCGGGCACCGACGCACCCGGGACCGACCTCGCCGCCGGTAAGCCCGCCGCCGAGTCCAGCCACACGGACGTCTACCCGTCGTCGAACGTCACGGACGGCAACCAGTCCACCTACTGGGAGAGCGCCGACAACGCGTTTCCGCAGTGGGTCCAGGTCGACCTCGGCTCGGCCCGGAGCGCCTCCCGCGTGGTCCTGCAACTGCCCGCCGGCTGGGGCGCCCGCACCCAGACCCTGACCCCGTCCGCTCCACGGTGCCGCCGGACCCCCGGTCCGGCGGCACCGCCGTGTGCGCGGCTCGCCGCAGGCTGCAGCCCCACGGCAGCACATTAGATCTTGCATGCTGAATTTTTATTGTTGCAATGTTCTGTCTAGTTCTTGCGTGGCTCTGTCGACGACATTACGGTCCCCCTCGCGTCATCAGCACCCCCTGCCTTCCCCCTGCCTCCCGTCTCCCCTTGCGCCACGCCCCTCCCTCTCCGGCGGTGTCAGCAGGGCATTTCCGGCATGTCCTGATGAAAGGAGTGGTAAGTGTTCCATTCCATCCGAGATCTGAGACGAGCCCTGGTCTGGGCGGTCAGCACCGCGATGGTGGCCGCCCTCGGCATCGTCGCCCTGGCCGTCCAGCCCGCCTGGGCGGCGTCGACCGCCACCGGCGGCAGCGGCGCGAGCCTGCCGTACGTCGAGGTGCAGGCGGAGAACTCCGCCACCAACGGCACGACCATCGGCCCGAGCTACACCCAGGGCCAGCTGGCCGACGAGGCCTCCTACCGCAAGGCGACGACGCTCCAGGGCACCGGCCAGTACGTCACGTTCACCACGCCGGTGGCGACCAACTCGATCAACTTCCGGTACAGCATCCCCGACACCTCGGGCGGCTCGGTCTACACCGCCGCGCTGTCCCTGTACATCAACGGCGTCAAGCAGCCCGACTTCACCCTGACCAACGCCTACAGCTGGTACTACGGCAGCTATCCCTTCACCAACACCCCGGGCAGCAACCCGCACCACTTCTACGACGAGACCCACCGCCTGTTCTCCACCACCTATCCGGCGGGCACGACCTTCAAGCTGCAGGTCGACTCGGGGGACAACGCCTCCTCGTACACCATCGACTTCGCCGACTTCGAGCAGGTCGGCGCCGCCCTGACCGCACCCTCCGGGTCGGTCTCGGTGACCAGCAAGGGCGCCGACTCGACCGGTGCGGCCGACGCGACCAGCGCGTTCAACGCCGCGATCAGCGCGGCAGGACCCGGCGGCACCGTCTGGATCCCGCCGGGCACCTACAACATCCCCGGCCACATCAGCGTCAACAACGTCACGATCGCCGGCGCCGGCATGTGGTACTCGACCGTCACCGGCACGGCCCCCGGCTTCTACGGCAACTCCGTACCCTCGGCGAGCACCGGCGTGCACCTCCAGAACTTCGCCGTCTTCGGCGATGTGCAGGAGCGCAACGACAGCGCCCAGGTCAACGGCATCGGCGGCGCGATGAGCAACTCGACCGTCTCCAGCCTGTGGATCGACCACATGAAGGTCGGCGCCTGGATGGACGGGCCGATGGACGGGCTGACGTTCACCGGCATGCGCATCCGTGACACCACCGCCGACGGCATCAACTTCCACGGCGCCGTCACCAACTCGAAGGTCACCAACAGCGAGATCCGCAACACCGGCGACGACGGCATCGCCACCTGGGCGGACTCCGGCATCGGCGCCGACGCCAACGACACCATCTCCAACAACACCGTGTCCCTGCAGATCCTCGCCAACGGCATCGCGATCTACGGCGGCCACGACAACACCGTCAGCGGCAACCGGGTGGTGGACAGCGGCATCACCCAGGGCGGCGGCATCCACGTGGGGCAACGTTTCTCCTCCACGCCGGTCGGCACCACCACGATCTCCGGCAACACCATGGTCCGGGACGGCAGCCTCGACCCGAACTGGCAGTTCGGCGTGGGCGCGTTGTGGTTCGACGGCAGCCAGGGCGCGATCACCGGCCCGATCAACGTGAGCAACGCGCTGATCCAGCAGAGCCCGTACGAGGCCGTTCAGTGGGTCGAGGGCACCATCAGCGGGGTCAACCTCGACAACGTGACCATCGCCGGCACCGGAACCTTCGCCCTGCAGGAACAGACCGGCGGTGCGGCCAAGTTCACCAACGTCACGGCCACCGGCGTCGGTTACTCCTCCCCGGTGTACAGCTGCTCGGTCGGGAGCTTCACGGTGACCGACGGCGGCGGCAACTCCGGCATCAGCGGCACGCCGTACTGCGGAGGATGGCCGGCCCCGGTCTACCCGCCCTACCCGTCCGAAGGCGTGACGGCCACCCCCGGCGCGCTCAACTTCGGCTCGGTACCGGCCGGTTCGACGAGCGACGCGCAGACCGTGACCGTCTCCAACCCGACCGGCACCGCCGCGTCCGTCTCCTCGATCGCCACCAGCGGCGACTACTCCCAGACCAACACCTGTGGTTCTTCGATCGCGGCGAACGGCTCGTGCACCGTCAGTGTGAAGTTCGCGCCGACCGCGACCGGCAGCCGTAGCGGCGCCCTGACCGTCAACGCGGGCGGGGTCACCAACTCGGTCACCCTCTCCGGTACCGGCACCGCGCCCGGCCCGGTCCTGAACACCGACCCGGCGAGTCTGGCCTTCGCCGCCACGGTGGTCGGCTCCTCGGCCGACACGCAGACGGTCAAGGTGACGAACTCGGGCACCACGTCGGCGACCGTCTCGGGCGTCGCCGCGACCGGTGACTTCAGCCAGACCAACAACTGCGCCACCCTCGCGGTCGGCGCGTCCTGCACGGTGACCGTCGGGTTCAAGCCCACCACGGGCGGAACGCGCACCGGCAACCTGACCGTCACCAGCAACGCCAACAACAGCCCGACCGTCGTCTCCCTGACCGGCAGCGGCATCGACTCCACCACCAACATCGCCGCCGGGCGGCCGGCGTCGGCGAGTTCGAGCAACAGCCCGTACGTCGCCTCCAACCTCACGGACACGGACGCGTCGACGTACTGGGAGGGCACGAACGGCTCGTTCCCGCAGTGGGCCCAGGTGGACCTCGGCCAGAACTACAGCGTCGGCAAGGTCGTGCTCAGGCTCCCGCCGGCGACGGCGTGGACGGCCCGCACACAGACCCTGTCGGTACAGGGCTCCACGGACGGCTCCAGCTTCTCCACGATCAAGGCATCGGCCGGGTACACCTTCGACCCGAACGCCAACGGCAACACGGTGACCATCACGTTCAGCGCCGCCACGGCGCGCTACGTACGGGTGAACATCACCGCCAACACCGGGTGGAACGCGGCCCAGTTGTCGGACTTCGAGGTGTTCCCCAGCACCGGCGGCTCCTCGCCGGCGACCCTGTCGGCCAGCCCGACGTCGCTGACGTACGCCACCCAGGCGCTCAACACCGCGAGCAGCGCGCAGACGGTCACGGTGACCAACACCGGAACCGCGGCCGCGACCGTCTCCGGCGTCACCACCACGGGCGACTTCTCGCAGACCAACACCTGCGGGACGTCGATCGCGGCAGGGGCCTCCTGCACGGTGGCCGTCACCTTCACGCCCACCGCGTCCGGCACCCGCACCGGCGATCTCAGCATCGCCAGCAACGCGTCGAACGGCACGACCACGGTCGCGCTGACCGGCACCGGCGCCGGCACGGTGAGCAGGAACCTGGCAGCCGGGGCGGCCACCACCGAGTCCAGCCACACCGACGTCTACCCGTCGTCGAACGTCACGGACGGCAACCAGGGCACCTACTGGGAGAGCGCCAACAACGCCTTCCCGCAGTGGGTCCAGGTCGACCTCGGGTCCGCGCAGAGCGCGAGCCGCGTCGTCCTCCAGCTCCCCGCGACGTGGGGCGCCCGCAACCAGACGCTGTCCCTGTCGGGCAGCGCCGACGGCTCCTCCTTCACCACCGTCAAGTCGTCGGCCACGTACACCTTCGACCCCACCACCAACAACACGGTCACCATCACGTTCACCGCGACCAGCCAGCGCTACTTCCGGGTGAACATCACCGCGAACAACGGCTGGCCGGCCGGCCAGGTCTCCGAGTTCCAGGTCTGGAACACCTGATCCGATCCGGCGGCACCGAACACCGAAGGCCAGCAGAGGAGTCCAGATGGGTGTCACACGCAGAGTCTTCTTACGGGCCGCTGCGGCGGCCACCGCGGTGGGAGCCGTGGGCGTCACCGAGACCGCACTCGCCCCGACCGCGTCCGCGGCCGGCGCGCCCGGCGACGTCGTCGGCAAGATCACCGTCGGCTACCAGGGCTGGTTCGCCTGCGTCGGCGACGGTGCGCCGATCAACGGCTGGTGGCACTGGAGCCAGAACTGGAGCCAGTCGCCGTCCCCGACCAACACCAACATCAAGTGCTGGCCCGACATGCGTGACTACACCAACACGTACCAGACCTCGTACGCCGCCCTCGGCAACGGCCAGCCCGCCACGCTGTTCTCCTCGTACGACCAGCAGACCGTCAACACCCACTTCCTGTGGATGCAGCAGAACGGCATCGACACCGCCGCCCTCCAGCGCTTCAACCCCACCGGCGGCGAGGGCCCGACGCGGGACGCCATGGCGACCAGGGTGCGCAGCGCCGCCGAGGCGTACGGGCGGAAGTTCTACATCATGTACGACGTCTCCAACTGGACGAACATGCAGTCCGAGATCAAGACGGACTGGACGAACAAGATGTCCGCGCACACCGCCAGTTCGGCGTACGCGATGCAGAACGGCAAGCCGGTCGTGTGCATCTGGGGCTTCGGCTTCAACGACCCCAACCACCCCTTCACCGCCGACGCCTGCCTCGACGTCGTCAACTGGTTGAAGAACCAGGGCTGTTACGTCATCGGCGGCGTCCCGCGTGAATGGCGGACGGGGACCGGCGGTTCGCAGCCCGGCTTCCTCGGCGTCTACCACGCCTTCGACATGATCTCGCCGTGGATGGTCGGCGCCATCGGGAACGTCACCGAGGCCGACAACGCGTACACCACCTACACGGTCCCCGACGTGGCGGACTGCAACGCCAACGGCATCGACTTCCAGCCCTGTGTGCTGCCCGGCGACGTCTCCGGCCGGCAGCGCGCGCACGGCGACTTCATGTGGCGGCAGTTCTACAACATGGTCCGGGCCGGGGTGCAGGGCATCTACATCTCGATGTTCGACGAGTACAACGAGGGCAACCAGATCGCCAAGACGGCCGAGACCCAGGCATGGGTGCCCACCAACTCCGGGTTCCTCGCCCTAGACGAGGACGGCACCGCCTGCTCGGCCGACTACTACCTGCGCCTCACCGGCGACGGCGGCCGCATGCTCAAGGGCGACCTCGCCCTGACCGCCACCCGCCCCACCCAGCCGGTCGTCCCCACCGGTGACACCACACCGCCCGCCGCGCCGGGGGCCCAGTGCCACCAGGCGTTGATCGGTGCGCCGTCGCCCTTGCAGGCGAACCAGCCCTGGTAGCCGACGGTGACCTTGCCCACGACGTCGCCCACGGCACTCGCGCTCGCATCGGCCGCCGAGGCGAAGCGGCGGACGCCGAACGTGCCGAGTGCCGCGATCGCGGTGCCGCCCGCCGTGGCGCCGAGCAGCTTGCGGCGGGTCCAGGCCGGAGCGCGGTGGGAGAGGGGCACGGAGGGCTCCGGGGTGGGAGAGAAGGTGTCCATGTGAAGGGAGGGTCCGCCGTCGGCGCTGCCGTAACAGAAAGTGGGCGAGATTTTTTCGTCGGGGATCGGCGAGGTGCCGGCATGGCTTCGGACGGCGCGGATCGGCTGGGGACCGCCTGGTCCGTAGCCGCCTGGGAGATCATCATGGGGGGATGTCCGAGAACCAGTCCGCCGTGGCACCGACTGTGGTGCGGCTGCCCCGGTACACGAAGGCCGACCAGGAGGAGATCCTCGGTACCGGCGACGATCCCTTCGGCGTTGCCTCGGCCGGTCTGACCTGGCTGCCGAAAGAGGAGCACTTCGGCATCAGACACGGCGGCCGGCTCGTGGCACACGCCGGTCTGCTGCGGCTGCCCGTCGCGATCGGCGACGCCGAGACCGAGGTGGTGGGCGTCGGCGGGGTGGCCGTCACACCCCGTGTGCAGGGTCAGGGGCTCGCACGGCTCGTGGTCACGGCCGCACTGGAGCACGCCCGCACGATGGGTCCCCGGCACGCGCTCCTGTTCTGCCGGCCTCCCCTCGTACCGCTCTACCAGCGCCTCGGATGGCATCCGCTCGACGAGGAGGTGCTCGTCGAACAGCCGGAGGAGCGCCTGGTGACCATGCCGCTGCGGACCATGGTGACCCCCCTCCGCGACGACGCCCGCTGGCCCTCGGGGACGGTGCGGCTGCTCTCGCTCCCCATGTGACGGGCGCCTTCGGGAACCCGGGCTCGGGCTCCGGTGCCCCGCAGTTCCAGGTGCGGCATCCTCTCACCTCGACGAACGCCGGACCCTGCCCCCGAGGGTCCGCGTGCGGGGAGGTCGGACCTGCTGTCCGCGACCCTCAGTCGATGCAGAACTCGTTGCCCTCGATGTCCTGCATCACGATGCACGAGTCGTCGCCGCCGTCGTACAGCAGCCGCTGGCGTACCGCGCCGAGCGGGAGCAGCCGTGCGCACTCGGCCTCCAGCGTGGCCAGACGCTCTTCCCCCACCAGTCCGGTGCCGACCCGCACGCAGAGATGCACCCGGTTCTTGACGACCTTGCCTTCGGGAACGCGCTGGAAGAACAGCCGGGGGCCCACCCCCGAGGGATCGGTGCAGGCGAACCAGGAACCCTGTTCCTCGGCCGGCACGGAGCCCTGGTAGTCGTCCCAAGTGGCGAACCCCTTCGGTGGCGGCGGTACGACGTACCCCAGCACCTCGCACCAGAAGCGAGCGACGCGCTCGGGCTCCGCGCAGTCGAAGGTGACCTGGAACTGCTTGATCGAAGGCATCGGCGCACCCTAGCAGGGGGTGACTCGCGACCGCGCCGGAATATCCGAGCCCCGAGGGCCGGGGGAGGGGTGCGAGGGCGGGGCCACCGATCCCGTGTCCAGCCCGTGCCCAGGCCATGGAAACTCTGTGGAAGCGTTGTCGGTGGTGCCGCTTATGCTGCACCGGAATGATCACGCGAAACCTGGGGAGGGCGCGGCATGTTCGGCAAGCTGTTCGGCAGGGGCGGGGAGAGACCGGCGGCGGATCCGCATGCCCTTCCCGCGCCGCGCCGGCAGAACGGGGTGTACAAGCTGCAGACCCTCGGGGACACCCGGGTCATGGCGCTGGTGGTGGCGGCGGAGTCGGGTGACTGGGACGCGGTCAGGATGGCGTCGGCCCCCTTCGATCTCGGCAGCGACCACAAGGTGCTGGGTGAACTGTCCGACGTGGACGGGCTGCAGGACTGGATCGGCCGGGCCGTCGAGGGGGACGAGGAGCACCGGGCGACGGCCCTGCTGATATCCGGGGCGCGCCACATCAGCTGGGGCTGGGAGGCGCGCACCTCCGCGCGCGCCACGGACGTGTCGAGGGACCAGTGGCGCGTCTTCTACGACCGGCTCCGCATCGCCGAGGAGCACCTGCTCGAAGCCGCCGAGCTGCGGCCGGAGTGGATCACACCGTGGCGGCGCCTGCTCACCTCCGGCCGCGGCATGTCGCTGGGCACCGCCGTCAACGAGGCCCGGCTGGCCGCCGCCCTGCGCCGCGACCCGCTGGACCTGGAGACCCACATCGAGTGGGTGTCGCACCTCCAGCCGCGTTGGCACGGCGAGCCGGGCCAGGCCCTGGAGTTCGCACGCAAGGCGTTCGCCGGCGCCCCCGACGGCCATCGCCTCGGCTGCGCGGTCGCCATGGCCCACATCGAGGACTGGGTGGAGTCCGACGACAAGAACTGCCTCGACACCCCGGAGATCCAGGGCGAGTTGAGGGACGCGGCCCAGCGCAGCATCCTCCACCCCGAGTACGAGCGGCAGCCGGGCTGGCAGGAGGACTTCAACATCTTCGCCATGGCCCTGTCGCTGGCCGCCGAGAGCGTCGTGGCCCCACGCGTCTACCACGAGCTGGACGGCGCCTACACCCGGTGGCCCTGGGTCTACATGGCGCAGCCGGAGAAGACGTACGCCCGTTTCCGGCGCCGCGCCTGAGCCGACGGCCGCCGTCACCGGTGTGTCCCGCACCCCGCTGCCGCCGTCACCAGCCTCTCCGCACCGCGTTGCCGCCGTCACCGGTGTCTCCCGCACCGCCCGGCAACCGCACCCGCCCTTCTTCCGACACCCCACCCCGGACTCCTTGATGACTCTGCCTCAGACCCCCGCGAGCCCGGCCGGCGCCGACCGCACCTTCCAGGTGGACCTGCGCGGCCTCGTCGACCTCCTCTCCCACCACCTCTACTCCAGCCCCCGCGTCTACCTGCGCGAACTCCTGCAGAACGCGGTGGACGCGCTGACCGCCCGGCACGGCCTCGAACCGGGCTCCCCCGCCGACGCGTTCGGCATCCGGGTGTACGCCGACGGCTCGGTCGTCCGGGTGGAGGACGACGGCGTCGGCCTCACCGAGGCCGACGTGCACACGTTCCTCGCCACGATCGGCCGCAGCAGCAAGCGTGCCGAGCAGGTCGCCGAGCAACGCGCCGACTTCATCGGCCAGTTCGGCATCGGCCTGCTCTCCTGCTTCCTGGTCGCCGACGAGATCCACGTCGTCAGCCGTTCCGCCCGCACCCCCGACGCCCCCGCCGTGGAGTGGCGGGGCCGCGGCGACGGAAGTTACTCCGTCCGCGCCCTGCCCGCCTCCGCCCGCCCCCGGCCGGGCACCACCGTCACCCTCACGCCCCGCGCCGACGCGGGCGAATGGACCCGGCCGGTCCAAGTACAGGCGCTGGCCCGGCACTTCGGCTCCCTGCTGCGTCACCCGGTGACCTTCCACGACGGCACCGGCGGCCCGGGCGCGGCCGTCAACCCCGAGCCCGCCCCCTGGGCGCGCAGCTACCCCACACCGGGCGCCCGCTCCCGCGCGCTGGCCGCGTACGGCGAGGACATCTTCGGGTTCACCCCGCTCGACACCATCGACCTGGACCTGCCGGCGGTGGGACTGAAGGGCATCGCGTGCGTGCTGCCCGACGCGGTGCCCGCCGGGCGCCGCCACGGCCACCGCGTGCACGTCAAGGGCATGCTGCTGTCCGAGCAGGCCGAGGAGATCCTGCCCGAGTGGGCGTTCTTCGTCCGCTGCGTCCTCGACGCCGAGAGCCTGCGCCCGACCGCGTCCCGCGAGTCCCTGTACGAGGACGACACCCTCGCCGCCGTCCGCGACGCCCTCGCCGAACGGCTGCGCGCCTGGATCGCCCGGACCGCCGCCAGCGACCCCGACCTCCTCGGCCGCTTCCTCCAGACCCACCACCTGGCCGTGAAGTCGCTGGCCGTGCACGACGACGAGATCCTGCGGATGCTGCTGCCGTGGCTGCCGTTCGAGACCACCGACGGACACGCCACCCTGGACGAGTTCGCGCGCACCCACCGCACCGTCCTCGTGACCTCCAGCGTGGAGGAGTTCCGGCAGGTGGCGGCCATCGCCGCGGCTGCCGGGCTCGGGGTCGTCAACGGCGGCTACACCTACGATCGTGAACTGGTCCACCGGCTGCCGGAGATCAGGCCCGAGGTCAGCGTCGCCGACCTCGACCCGGGCACCCTCACCGCCCACCTCGACCCCGTCGACCGGGAGACGGAACTCGCCGCCGCGGCCTACCTCGCCCTGGCCCGGGACGCCCTCGCGGTCTTCGACTGCGACGTCGCGCTGCGCACCTTCCAGCCCGCCTCCGCCCCCGCCCTCCTCCTCGACAGCCGCGAGGCCCGGCACGAGCGCACCCGCTCCCAGCTCGCCCGCGAACAGCAGGGCGGCGTCTGGGGCGACATCCTCGGCCACCTGCGCCAGGAGGCACCGCGCGCCCAGCTGATCCTCAACCAGCTCAACCCCCTGGTCCGCACCGCCGTCACCATCGACGAGCCCGAACTGGCCCGCACCAGCGCCGAAGCCCTCTACGGGCAGGCCGCGATGCTGTCCCGGCGCCCGCTCAGGCCCGCCGAGTCGAGCCTCATCAACCGCTCCTTCCTCGACCTCCTCGCCCACGCCCTCCGCAAGGACAGCTGACGATGCCGACCGCACCCCAGACCACCGATGAGCTGTACCAGGCGCTCCAGGAGAACGACCGGCGCCCCTTCGGCCGTACCCGCACCGTCACCGCCGAGGAACTCGTCGACGCCGCCGAGCAGTTCGCGGAACCCCGCCCGCTGGCCCACGCGCTCCTCGCCCTCCAGAAGGCGTACAACTACGGCTCCGAACCGCGGAAGTCGCCCGTCGTCTTCGCCCGCGTGCTCACCCTCTTCGACGAACAGCCCGACGTGTTCGACGAGCGGCTGCGGCACACCCTGTTCTGGCGGTTCAAGTGGGTGGCCCTCGCCCTGGTCGCCCTGCCCGAGATGCCGCTGGCCAGCCTGCGCCAGTGGCTGACCGAGATGCGGGACCGGTACGAGAAGGCCGGTCTCGGCCTCCAGCCCTACTACGGACAGGCTTACCAGCTCGCCGTCCACGTCGGCGAGGACACCGACCTGGCCTACGAGCTGTGGGCGGGACGGGCCCGCACCGAACTCAGCGACTGCGAGGCCTGCGAGATCTGCGGGCGCGCCCTGCACCACCTCGCGGCGGGCGACGACGAGCAGGCGCTGCGCACCTGGGAGCCCGTCCTGGCCGGGAAGGAGTCCTGCCAGGAGGAACCCGCCCGCTCCGTCTCCTACGCACTGCTTCCCCTGCTGCGCACCGGCGGCGCCGACCGCGCCCGCGAGCTGCACCTCGCCGGCTACCGCGCCTGCCGCCGCAACCCCTCGATGTCCGGCGAGGTCGGCCGGCACCTGGAGTTCTGCGCGCTCACCGGCAACGAGGCACGCGGCCTGGAACTCCTCGCCGAGAACCGGAACCTGTTCGACGACGTCGAATCGCCGCTGGACCAGCTCAGCTTCCTCACCGGCGTGGAGGTCCTCCTCCAGCGTGTCGAGGCCCTCGGCCACGGTGGTCTGCCCGCCGCCGGCTACCCGGGCCGCACCTGGACGGTGGCCGGGCTGCGCGCCGAGGTCCGCGGCCGCGCCGACGACCTCGCCGCCCGCTTCGACACCCGCAACGGCACCACGGCCCACGCCGACCGGCGCCGCTCCCGCCTCGACCGCGCCCCCCTCCTGGACGCACTCGAACTGACGCTCCGCACCCGCGGCCTCGACGACGTGACCCCGGCCGCCGTACCCGCCCCCGGCCCCGCCGCCGCGCCCGCCGCCGTGCCCGAGTCGCTGCCCGAACTCATCGCCCGGGCCCGGGAGTCGGCGGCCGAGGGGCATCCGGACGCGACGGCCCACTGGGCACGCCTGCGCACGCTCGTCGCCGCCCCCGACTACGTCCACCCCGACGACCCGGCCGTGGGACCGCTGGTACGCCTGCGCGCGGACCTGCTGGCCGACGAGGCGAGCCGGGTGGGCGAGAAGGACCTGTTCGACGAAGCCGCCGCGCTCTACGAGGAGGCCGCGGGCCTGTACGACGACGCCGCGGAGCCGGGGCGGGCGGCGGTCGCCCGTGCCAGTGCCCTGCTCGCCGCCGCGCAGATCGCCCCGCAGGGCGCCGACGAAGCCGAGGCGAGGACCGCCGCGCTGACCGACGCCCACGCGTCCATGGTCCGCCTCCACGAGGCGGCCACCGACCTCACCCCGTACCAGGAGGCCCGTCTGCTGCGGCTGCGGGCGACCGCGCTCGGCCTGCGGTTCCAGACCTCGCACGACGAGGAGCATCTCGCGCCGGTCCTCGCCGAGGTGGACCTGCTGGACGCGTTCGCCGTCCGGCACGACATCGTCGGGCAGATCTCCGGAGCCCTGCTGCTGCGGGCCGGCACCCACGCCCTCCGCGGCGACCTGCCTGCCGCGGTCAGCGGGACCGATGCCCTGCTCGACCGGCTCGAGGCACACGGCCCGGCCTGGCACCTGCCCCACGCGCTCGGCCTGCGCGGGCGGATCCGGCTGGGCCTCCGGGACGCACAGGCGGCCCACGCGGACCTGGCCGAGGCCCTCCGACTGGCCGCCGCATGGCCCGCCGACACCGTCGACACCGCCCGCCTGCACGCTGATCTCGCGCAGGCCTGCATGCGTCTGGGCCGCCCCGACGAGGCACTGCGGCACCTGACGCGCTCCGCGGAGCTGGAACTGCGCCACGGCAGCCGGTTCGACGCGTTCTGCACCTACAGCAACGCGGCCCAGCTCAGCCTCGACCTGGGCCGGATCGAGGACTGCATCGCGCTCCTCGACTCCCTCCTGGCCGAACCGGACGTCACCGCCGGGGAGCTGGACGACCGGCTCGTCGCCCAGCTCCGTCTGGCCCGCGCCCGCGCGCTGCACGCGGGCGAGGACCTCAAGGCCGCGACAGCGGAGTACGCCGCCCTCGCGGCCGAGTCGGCCGGCTGGGACGACGACCCGGGGAGCCATGCCATGATCGCCGCGGAGACGGCCGTACTCCTGGCCGAGTCCGGCGAGTTCGGCCGGGCCCGGGAGGCCGCGGACCAGGCCCTCGCCGCGCATGCCCGGGAGCCGCGCTACGAGCAGCTCAGCAGCTGCCTGCGCGAACTCGCCCGGCTCCAGGCCCAGCAGCAGGGCGCCGAGGGCTTGGCCGACGCCCTCGCCCTGCTCGCCGACGCCGGCCGTGTCGCCGACGAGGCCCGGACCGCGGGGTACGAGGCCCGCGGCCGTGACCTGGACAGCGCCCTGGCCTACGAGCACGGGCGGGTCAACGCCTACGCCAGTGAGTACGAGACCGCCCTGACCGCCCTGGACGAGGCGCTCACCCTGCTCGGCGAACCCGGACCCGAACCCGAATCCGAGTCCCACGACCGGGACCACGTCGGCGAGTGGGCCGAGTGCGTCCGGCTCGCGGCCGTCGTGGAGGGCCTCTACCTGGAACGCCCCGAACCCGCCCTGGCCCGCCTCGACGCGGCGGTCTCCCGCCTCACCGCGCTGGGCCACACCGAGGAGACCGACTCGCTGACCTCCCTGGCGGCCCGGCTGCGCGACGAGGGGTGACCCGCCGGGCGCACCGCCCGTACGCGCGACGGGGGTGACCCGACGGGCGCGCCGCCCGTACGAGCGACGGAGGCGACTCGACGGCCGCACCGCCCTCACCAGGTCACGGGCAGCTCGCTGACCCCGCCGGTGAGGGTGGTGCGGACCTCCAGTTCGTCGACGTCCTTGGCGAGCCGCAGACCGGGCAGGCGCTCGGCCAGGGCGGCGAAGACGATGCGCAGCTCCGTGCGGGCCAGGCTCGCCCCGATGCAGAAGTGCGGGCCGTGGCCGAATCCGAGATGGTTGCGTTCCGGACGGTCGGGGTCGAACGTCTCGGCATCGGTGTAGACGGCCGCGTCGCGGTTGGCCGAGTTGACGGAGAGGATCACGGCGTCGCCGCTGCGGACGGTGACCCCGGCGACGTCGACGTCGGTGTGTGCGTAGCGCAGCAGGCCCAGGTCGCCGGGCGCGCCCAGGCGCATGATCTCCTCGACGGTGGCGTTGACCCGGCCGGCGGGGTCGGCGGTCAGCGCCCGCCACTGGTCGGGCCGGGTGAGCAGGAAGAGCGTGCCGAGGCCGATGCGGTTGACGGTGGTCTCGTGCCCGGCGAACAGCAGCCCGACGCAGAGCCTGATCATCTCGCCGTAGTCGAAGTCCGCGTCGGCGCTCTGCGCACGGACCAGGTCGGAGATGACGTCCTCGCCGGGCCGGGCGCGCTTGGCCTCGGCGAGCGTGGTCATGTAGTCGTTGAACTCGGCCCGCGCCCGCTCGGCCTCGTCCCCGATGGCGTAGTCGGCCATGCGCCCCGACAGCCCGGCGAAGTACTCGCGGTCGCTCTCGGGCGCGCCGAGCAGCCGGCAGATGACGGCGACCGGCACCGGGAAGGCCAGCCCGGCATGCAGGTCGACGACCCCGTCGGGGGCGGCGGCGCGCTCGGCGGTCAGCCGGTCGATACAGCCGTCCACCAGGTGCCGGACATGGTCGGAGAGCATCACCATGCGCCGGGCGGAGAAGGCCGGGGTGAGCAGCCGGCGCATCCGGGTGTGGTCGGCCTCCTCGGTGGCGTAGGTGCCCGAGGGGCCCTCCTGCACCGCGGCGGTCGTGATGCGGGACGCCCGCTCCGGGTCGGGATGGGAGCGGCCGAGCCGCTTGTCGCCGAGGAGGTCGCGGACCTCCTCGAAACGGGTGACCAGCCAGGCCGGATCCCCGGCAGGGGTGGTGACCGGCGTGATCGGCGCCTCCCGGCGCAGCACCTCGTAGAGAGGCGCGAGATCGAGCACGTTCGGCCGTGCGAAGGGCAGTCGGGAACGCTCGGCGGCACCGTTCATGGTCCTCCTCCTGGACCTCGGAACGCGATCTTCCGGCATTTCGACCGTAACACTTTATTGTCAGTCACTGCCAATAATGTTTCCGGCCAGTCGCCCCGCGGCCCCGGCGTGATTGGATCGCCCGATGGAGGACGTGACGGTGGACAGTGGCCCGATGGCGCCCCGCCGGGGACGGCCCCCGGTGAGCGAGCGCCAACGGCGGCACCGGCGCCTGGACATCTCCCGCCACGCGGTCCGGCTCTTCGCCGAGCAGGGCGTGGCCGCCACCTCCGGCGAGCAGATAGCGCGGGCGGCCGGCGTCTCGGAGCGCACGCTGTGGCGCTGGTTCCCGAGCAAGGAGAGCTGCGTGGAGCCGCTGCTCGCGCAGTCGGTCGCGGCCTTCCAGGAGGTCCTGCGCGCCTGGCCGCCGGAGGCCGACCTGACGGAGCATCTGCGCGCCGCCTACCGGGCCGCCCCCGACGCGTCCGCCGACGGCGACGCCGAGGCCGTCCTCACCGTGATCCGGCTGACCTACGGCGAGCCCGCGCTGCGCGCCGTCTACCTGGTGCTCCGCGAGCGTGCGGAGCAGACGTTCGCCGAGGTGCTCGCCGGACGTGCGGGAGCCTCCGCCGACCTGCTCGACGTCCGTATGCGGGCCGCGACCATGAGCGCCGTGCTCAAGGTGGCGACCGACGACCTCGCCCGGACGGTGGCCGAGCAGGGCATCACCCCCGAGGCGCTGCGCCGGCACCGCGAACAGCTCGCCGACGCGCTGCGCCACGTCACCCGGGGGCTGTAGGGCCGCGCGGGGCCGTTGCCGAGCGGGCGTGACTTCCGCAAGAAAACCAGGCGTTGATCCCGGCGTGGGTCACTCTTTGAACTTCGCGCGCGGAAAGTCCTGTTGGCCTCGTTGACATGCCGCAAGCGCAGGCGTTTCACTCAACACTCGTGTATGGCAACGTTGTCAGGCCGTGCGAGCGCGACCCGATCCGTTGCCTGTCGCCTGGCTTTCCGGCGCTTCCCGACGCGCCGACACCTGATGTGCGAAGCACGAACTGCTGCGGAGGCAACCGATGGTGAGACCCCGACGTTCAGCCGCACCACCCCCCACCAGAGCAGGATTCCGCGGGCGCCTTGCCGTGGTCTGCGTCCTGGGCATGGCAGCCCTGCCGCTCTCGACGGTCGGCACCGCCCATGCCGCGAGCACCGCGAGTCCGGCCCTCGTGACCGACCCCGCGTCCCTCGTCAACCCCCTCATCGGCACCTCCGGTGCGGTGGACACCTTCCCCGGCCCCGACATGCCAGCCGGCATGGTGCAGTGGGGTCCCGACACGACGCCGAACCGTCCTGACGGCGGCGGCTACGAGTACGCCGACAACAAGCTCTCCGGCTTCAGCCTCACCCACGTCTCGGGGCCGGGCTGCCCGGTCGCGGGCGACCTGCCCGTGCTGCCGGTGACCGGCGCCCTGTCGGGCGACCTCGGCAGTACGTCGGTCGGTTTCAGCCACGCCGACGAGAAGGCCGGCATCGGGTCCTACAAGGTCACCGACGCCAACGGGGTCACGACCGAGCTGACCGACACCACCCGCGCCGGGCTCGGCACCTTCGCTTTCCCGGCCGGACAGCAGGCGAACCTGCTGTTCAAGCTCAGCGGGGGCGCCACCCAGGTGGACGGGACCCGCGTCCAGGTGGTGAACAGCAAGGAGATCAGCGGCGCGATCGACAGCGGCCACTTCTGCGGCGCGAGCAACCGGTACACGCTGCACTTCGACATCAAGTTCGACCGCCCGTTCGCCGCGAGCGGTACGTGGGTCGGCAGCACCATCACCCCCGACGCCAAGTCGCTGAAGGCGGGCAAGGTCGAGCAGGCCCCGCAGAAGTCCACGTCGAAGCCGCTGAAGGAGAAGCACTTCACCGTCCCCGCGAAGCCGGCCCCGACGATCCACGGGAGCACCACCAAGGCCTCGGCCAAGACTTCCGGCACCGCCTCCCTGACCCCGAGCGCCAACGCCGCCTCCCGGTTGTCCAAGGCCGCCCAGGCCGCCCAGCCGCCCACGACCGGTGCGAACGGCATGTACCTCACCTTCGACACCTCCACGGACACCACGGTGACGGCGAAGGTCGGCATCTCGTACACGAGCGACGCCAACGCGGCGGACAACCTCGGCAAGGAGATCAAGAACTGGAACCTCGCCGCCGTGGCGAAGGCAAACCACGACGCCTGGAACGCGGTGCTGAAGAAGATCCAGGTGGGCGGCGGAACCGCTGACCAGCAGACGCAGTTCTACACCGCGCTCTACCACGCCCTGCTGCACCCGAACGTCTTCTCCGACGCCAACGGCCAGTACATGGGCATGGACAACCAGATCCACACCCTGGCCAAGGGCCAGAAGGCCCAGTACGCCAACTACTCGGGCTGGGACACCTACCGCTCCCAGACCCAGCTGATGGCGCTGGTCGAGCCCAAGGTCGCCAGTGACGTCGTCACCTCGATGCTCAACGGCTACGACCAGACCGGTCTGCTGCCCAAGTGGGCCTCGAACAACGGCGAGAGCTACGTGATGGTCGGCGACCCGGCCGCCGGCATCATCACCGACGCGTACGCCTTCGGCGCCACGGACTTCGACACGGCCAAGGCCCTCGCCGCCCTCCAGCACGAGGCGACCGTCCCGAACAACGACCGCCCCGGCGAGCCCGTTCGGGACGCCAAGGGATACCTCCCGCTGGACGAGAACGACTACAACTGCTGCAACTTCTACGGCCCGGTCTCCACCCAACTGGAGTACGACTCCGCCGACTACGCCCTCGCCGCCTTCGCGAAGTCGCTCGGCAGGACGGACGTCTACACGAAGTTCGCCACCCGCGCCCAGGACTGGATGAACGTCTTCAACCCGCAGACCGGCTACCTCCAGGCGAAGAACAAGGACGGCCAGTTCGCGACCGGTTTCACCCCCGGCACCTCCAACGGCTTCGTGGAGGGCACCTCCGCCCAGTACACCCCCATGGTCCCGTTCAACCTGAAGGAACTCATCCAGGCCCGCGGCGGCGCCAAGGCGTACTCGTCCTACCTGGACAGCCTCCTCGACGACATCACCAGCCCCGGCAGCACCGACGCCGACCTGAGCAACGAGCCCAGCGTGGAGATCCCCTGGGAGTACGACTACACGGGCCAGCCGTGGAAGACCCAGGCGGCCGTCCGCGACGCCCAGCAGAACCTGTACTTCAACGCTCCCGTCGGCTCCTTCGGCAACGACGACCTGGGCGCCATGAGCTCCTGGTACGTCTGGTCCGAGCTCGGCATGTACCCGGAGACCCCGGGTACCGACACCCTGGTGCTCGGCAGCCCGGCGTTCCCGGCGGCCCAGGTGACCCTCGGGAACGGCAGGACGGTGAAGATCAACGCGCCGCAGGCCGCGCCCGACGCGCCGTACGTGCAGTCGCTGAACGTCAAGGGCAAGGCGTGGAACGCCTCCTGGCTGACGTTCCAGCAGTTCAAGGGTGCGGGCACGCTCGACTACACGCTCGGCACCCAGCCGAACACCTCCTGGGCGTCCGACCCGTCGGCGGTGCCGCCGTCGGACACCACGGGCGGCGGCCGGGTGCTGGCGGCCACCGGCCCCGCCAACGGCCTGGTCCTCCAGCCGGGCACCGGCGGTGACGGCACCCTCGACGTGACCAACCTCGGCAGCGCGGCCGTCACGGTCGACTGGACGGCGACGGCGCCCTCCGGCGTCACGCTCGACACCGCGTCCGGCTCGCTGACGGTACCCGCCTCGGGCAGCGCCGAGGCGAAGGTCCACGTCACGGCGGGCGCGAGCGAGGGGACGTACCCGGTCAACTTCGCCCTGACCGACCACGGCAGCGGTACGGCACTGTCCGGGGCGGCCCTGCGGGTGGCCGTCGCCAAGCCCGGCGCGCTGTGGCCGTACGCCACCAACGAGGGCATCTACCCCGACGGCGCCACCTACTCGGGCGGCTTCGACGGCGGCGGCTGGGCCTACTCGCAGAACGCGCTCTCGGCGGCCGGCGTCACCAGCGGCTCCACGCTCACCGTCGACGGCATCTCCTACACCTGGCCGACGGTGACCTCCGGTCAGCTCGACAACCTGGAGATGGCCGGCCAGACCCTCCCGATGCCGGCCGGCACCTCGGGGTCGTCGCTGGGCCTGCTGGGCGCGGCGGTCAACGCGCCGACCGACGGCAGCGGGGTCTCCGGCACGCTGACCGTCACCTACACCGACGGCACCACCTCGCAGGCGACGGTCGGCTTCTCGGACTGGACGCTCAACGGCGGACCGAGCAAGCCGCTGCCCGGTGACACGACGGCCGTCACCACCGCCTACCGGAACACCGGGAGCGGGGGCCGGGACGGCGTGAAGACCTATGTCTTCGCCACGAAGGTCCCGCTGGATCCGTCCAGGCAGGTGGCGTCGGTGACGCTGCCGGTGACCGGCTCCTCGGGCACCGACCACCTGTTCGCCTACGGCTTCGGCCAGTAGACGGCACGGCAGTACGGCAGTACGTACGAGGGGACCGGTTCCCCGGGCACCCGCCCGGGGAACCGGCCCCCTCGTCGATGTCGCCTGCGCTCAGCTCGGCTCAGCTCAGCGTGAAGTCGTCCGCGTTCACGTTGGACTGGCCGTACCAGCCGTGGGCGTAGACGGTGACCGTTCCGCTGCCGCCGGTGGTGAAGCTGACCGTGAGCTGGTTCCAGCTGCTGCTGTTGGACCAGGTGCTCGCGCTGGCGCCGCCGCTGACCCCGACGTAGGCGTACGGACCCTGAACCCAGGCGGTGAGGGTGTAGGTGTGGTTGGCGGACAGGGTGACCGTCTGGTCGCATTCGCCGGTGCTGCTGGAACTCGGCGTGACCTGCAGGCTGTGGCTGCCGCTGTGGACCGGGGCGGCGACCACCGAGCTGCCGCCGGTGCAGGTCCAGGGGCTCAGACTGCCGGTCTCGAAGCCCGCGTTGGTGAGCGAGCCCCCGCCTCCTCCGCCGCTGCCGGAGGAGGTGACCGTGAGCGAGTAGGTCGCGGTGTGGCTGCCGGTGGCGGCGGAGCCGGTGACGGTGATCGGGTAGGTGCCGGCGGCCACGGACGAGCCGACCGTCGCCGTCAGCGTCGAACTGCCGCCGGACGTCACGGATGTGGGGCTGAAGGAGACGTTGACCCCGGAGGGCGCCCCGGAGGCGGACAGGCTGACCGACTCGGCGCTGCCGGAGGTGACGGCCGTGGCGACGGTCGCGGTCGCCGAACCGCCCTGGGCGACCGAGGCGGAACCCGGCGACAGCGACAGGGAGAAGTCGGTGGTGGTGCCTCCGCCGCCGCTGCCCGAGCCCTCATAGGGCACGAACGCGTCGGTGAACGCGAGCTGGTTCTGGCTGATCTCACTGCACGTGGACAGCGAGTTGGCGCTTCCGCTGCACGGCTGGTCCCGGTTGGCCGACCAGAACGACAGCCGCCCGACACTGTTCTGCGCGGCGAAGCTCTCCACCGTCTGGGCGTCCGCCGGCGTGAAGGTGGACCCGTCGTCGTTCTTGCCGATCATCGGGGTGATGCCGAGATTGGCGTAGGTGTAGGAGGAGTCGACGGACTGCATCTGCGCCAGCGTCGCTCTGGCCGCGGAGACCGCCGCCTGGCCCATCTCGGTGCCGGTGCCCGCGTAGTAGTCCATGGCCATGACGTTGACCACGTCGATCTTGATGCCCGCGGTCTTGGCGGCCTTGATGATGTTGACGCCGTCGCCGGTCAGCCCGCTGGTCAGGACCGGCAGGGTCATGGAGAACCGCAGGTTCGGGTTGGACGCCTTGAGGTCCTTCATCGCCTGCATCTGGCGGGCCGCGGCGGCGGTGTCCGCGATGGCGGCGCCCTCGACGTCGAAGTCGAGCTGGGTGACGCCGTAGTCGTTGATGATGGCCTGGTACCCGGCGTCGATGCTGCTCTGGGTGGAGCAGGTCCAGGCGAGCGGCTCACCGCTCGCCCCGCCGGAGGAGATGATGACGGAGGCGCCCTCGGACTTCGCCCTGGCGATCTCGGGGTCGGTGTAGGAGTCGTTGCCGATGGGGAGCGTGTCGCCCCAGATCTGGGTGCAGCCCTCGCCGAGTACGAAGGCCGCCGTGTAGGCCTTGAGCCCGTGTCCGGTGATGGCCGTGTCGAGCAGTCCTTCCTGACCGTTCGACATGTCGACGTAGGGAGCGACGGAGTAGACGCTGCTCCCCGCGGCGCTGCCGGCGGGGGCCAGCGCGACGGTGACGCCGGTGACCGCGAGTGCGAGGGCACCGGCGGAGGCCGCGAATCTTGCCAGGCGCATGACAGAAACCCCTTTCGGGGGGCCCGTGGGAGGGTGGAGAGGGGAGGGGGTCGTGAAGGCTTTGGTATATACCAAACAACCGGTCAGACTCTCCGTCAAGAGGACTAGACCAAGTGTTTACATGGGGCGGAACGGCCAACTCCACGGGGATGGATGGCCGTTACCGGCCATCCGTGGGTCCTGTTGCCGCCGTGTGATCCTGATCCCCGGCTGCGGCCGCTTCGGCTGCCTGGGGCGGCCCGCGGAGGTGAACGCGGAACTCGTCGGCCGTCTTGTGGGACCCGGGTGGGACGGGGCGCCGGGGGCCCGTTACTTTCCGACCAGTCGGTCGGTCGCTCAGGCGGAGGGCTCGGTCACGGTGGCCTCGCGCCGGCGGACGGTGGCCAGGGCCGCCCACACCATGGCCGCCAGCGGGATGACCCCGGAGATGATCACCTGTCCCTGGCTGGAGACCACGCTGTTGGGGGTGCCCAGCAGATAGCCGATGCCGATGCAGCTACGGGACAGCGCCTGGAAGCAGGCCCAGGCGCTGCCGTGCACCTCCGCCGGCACACGCGCGTGCACCGCGTTGCGCAGGCCTACGTTGCAGACGCCGTTGCCGAAGCCCGCGATCAGGAACAGCGGGAAGATGACCGCGGCCACCGGGATCAGACCGGTGAGGAGCAGGCCCAGCGCGATGCCCATCACGCCGCCGACGATCAGCAGGGTGTGCCGGTCCGCCCAGCGCGCGCGGCCCGCGAGCAGTGCGCCCGGGACGGACCCCAGGGCCCAGGTCGCCAGGAAGAGACCGAACACCGTGTCGTCGCCGTTGACGACGTCCCGCAGGTAGTAGACGCCCGCGACGCTCTCGATGCTGGTGGCCACCATCGCCGCCGCCAGCGCCGGCATCAGCGTGCCCACCACCGGCGCGTCCCGCAGCGCCCGGTAGCCGTCCGCGAGCCTGGTGGCGGGGCGGCGGCCGATGGCCACGTCCAGGGTGTTCGGCACCGCCAGCACGGTGCAGCCCGCGAGGACGAGGAAGGAGACGGCGTCCACCGCGAGGAGCGCGGGAGTGCCCCACTGGGAGTTCAGGAATCCGGCGAGGGGAGGGCCGACGAGTCCCGCGACGGACAGCCCCGCCGTCAGCAGGCTGTTCGCCCGGCCCGTGTGCTCCTCGCCGGCCACGGCGGGCAGCATCTTGAACCCGGCGGCCACCGAGGCCACTCCGGCCAGGGCCGACAGCGCGACCAGGGCCACCCGTGCATGGAACCCGCCGACCGCGGTGGCCGCGCCCAGGGACAGGGCCTGCGCGAGGAGCGCCCACAGGCAGACCGCGCGCGCACTGAACCGGTCCACCACGGTGCCGATCAGTGGTGCCGCGAGCACCGTGGGGATGAGCTCGGCGAGCATCACCTCGGTCACCCCGAAGCGGATGTCCCGGTCCGCCGCGTGCAGCACCAGGCCCAGGGAGGCAAGGGTGTCACCGAGACGGGAGAAGATCGTTCCCGCGATGAGCACCTGCGCGGCGACCGGCATCGAGGTACCCGGGCGCAGCGCGCCGAATGGCGCTCTCCGCGGCTTTTCCGTGTCCAATCGATTCCAATCCGTCCGCTTACCGGGCCCATTCACCCTGCTCGCGCATCAGATTAGGCCTGCTCGTACTGCGGTAGAGCGTTCACCGGCCACCGGGACGGACCGCTTCCCGGTCATTGCGCGCCCCACCGGAACCCGAGGCGGGATCCCAATTTCTCAGCCAAGAACAGTGCTTCACCGAATGTCCACACATGTTCCACACCAACTCCCGCCGCGCCGGCGCCGGAAGGCCCACTCCCGGTGCCACCCGGGATGACGTGCATCCGGGGCGTTCCGGACGTCCTTTCCGGACTCGGCGGCCCCGGTGCGGTGGATCGGCGCCCCGATGTCCCCGTGGGAACCGTAAAGCGTGTTTTCCGGCCAATCGCTGCAGTTGCGGCGGTCTCTGCCGGTGAACAAGTCCACTCCGGTCCGTCGATCCGGAAAGCGCCTTCTCGATGCACGGCGTTATCGATGCCGGCCAGATGAATGTCCGGAAAATGCCGGGACAACGGGCCGCCTCATTCCCCGAGCGGTGGAGAAAAGGGAACGAACCGGAATCCCTGCCCGGCCCACGGGCCGCCCCGCCCGTCGCGACCCCTGCCGAAGTGCCGGGAGTGCCGGGAGTGCCCGAAGTGCCGGAACGAAGTGGCCGGTCGAAAACCGCGTGCCGCGCCCCGCAGCGCCTGCCTACACTCACCCGGTATCACGCACCGTAGCCGCGGAACGCGGCCCGGGTGCTTTGCCATGACGAGTTCGGACGAATGAGGGGAGAGGGCCATGCGGGATCGCACCGCTGTCGTCTCTCCCCGTTCCCGCTACGAGGTGATCCTCGTGTCCCCGTCCCTCCGGTGCCCGCCGCGCGGCCGGCCCCGGACTCCGTGACGCGCGACCGGATCAATCAACTACCGGCATATGCCCACGCATTGACGTGCCGTCAGTCGTGACCGGTGAACTTCGCCGCACGGGAAATTGCGCCGTCCCTTCCCGGAGCCGTTCCGGGAATCCGTCATTCGAAAGGCATCGGGCCATGCGCGCCGAACTCCACCCGAACTCCGTCAACCCTCTTGCCGTCGTTCGCAACCTGGGCATCCTGGCCCACGTCGACGCCGGAAAGACCACCGTCACCGAACGCATCCTCTTCGCCGCCGGCACCATCCACAAACGCGGCGAGGTCCACGACGGCACCACCGTCACCGATTTCGACCCCCAGGAACGCGACCGCGGCATCACCATCTTCGCCGCGGCCGTCAGCTGTGCCTGGAACGGTCACCGCGTCAACCTCATCGACACCCCCGGCCATGTCGACTTCGCCGACGAGGTCGAACGCTCCCTGCGCGTCCTCGACGGCGCGATCGCCGTCTTCGACGCGGTCGCCGGCGTCGAGCCGCAGAGCGAGTCGGTGTGGCGGCAGGCCGACCGGCACGGCGTCCCCAGGATCGCCTTCGTCAACAAGCTGGACCGCGCGGGCGCCGACCTCGACCGGGCCGTCGAGTCGATCCGCGGCCGTCTGCACCCGGCCCCGCTCGTCGTCCACCTGCCCATCGGCTCGGAGGACGGCTTCACCGGCGTCGTCGACCTCGTGCGCATGCGCGCGCTGGTCTGGGCGGACGACGGCGGTACGGCGCTGGAGGGGCCCGTCCCGCAGGAGCTGGGGGAGACGGCGGACCGGCGCCGGCGTGCGCTGGAGGAGACGGTGGCCGCGCTGCACCCGGCCGCGCTGGAGGAGTTCTGCGCGCCGCCCGGCCGGCTGTCCGACGCGACCCTGGCCGGGGCCCTGCGCGACCTCACCCTGACCGGCGAGGGCGTCGTCGTCCTGTGCGGCTCCGCCTACCGCAACCGGGGCATGGAACCGCTCCTCGACGCGGCCGTGGCGTACCTGCCCTCGCCGCTCGACGTCCCCGCCGTGCGCGGTACCCACCGGGGCGCCGAGCAGCGGCGGGCCGCCGACCCCGAGGGCCCGTTCGCCGCGCTGGCCTTCAAGGTGACCGCGACCGCCACCGGACGCCTCACCCACGTCCGGATCTACTCGGGCACGATCGAGAAGGGAGACACCGTGTGGGACCCGGTGACGCGCCGCACCGAACGCGTGGCGCGCATCCTCCGCGTCATGGCCGACCGGCACCAGCCGCTGGACCGGGCGGTCGCCGGTGACATCGTCGCCGTCGTCGGGCTGAAGTCGGCCCGCCCCGGCGCCACGCTGTGCGCTCCGGACGCCCCGCTGCTCCTGGAGCCGCCGGTCGTCGCGGAACCGGTGGTCTCGGTCGCCGTCGAGGCCCGCCGCCGTACCGACACCGACCGGCTGGCGCAGGCGCTGGCCAGGCTGGCCGAGGAGGATCCCTCGCTGGTGGTACGGACCGACGCGGAGACCGGGCAGACCGTGCTGTCCGGAATGGGCGAACTGCACCTGGAGGTCGCGGTGGAGAGGATCCGGCGGGACGGCGGCCCCGAGGTCACGGTGGGCCGGCCGCGGGTCGCCCTCAGGGAGACCGTGGCCCACGGGGTGACCGGCTTCGTCCACCGGCACGTCCACCAGACCGGCGGGGCGGGGCAGTTCGCGCACGTGGTCCTGGACGTCGAACCCCTGGGGCAGGAAAGCGGGCTCGAAGGCGGGCGCGAGGACGCGGACGGGCGCGGGGACGGGCGTGAGCGAGGGCGCGAGGGCGGCTTCGAGTTCCGTTCGACGGTCGTCGGCGGCCGGGTGCCGCAGGAGTACGTGCGCGCGGTCGAGGCCGGCTGCCGGGACGCCCTCGCCGAGGGTCCGCTCGGCGGGCATCCGGTCACGGGGCTGCGGGTCACCCTGACCGACGGCTCGACGCATGTGAAGGACTCCTCCGACACGGCGTTCCGTACCGCGGGCCGGCTCGGCCTCCGGGAGGCTCTGCGGGCCTGCGCGATGACGCTCCTGGAGCCGGTCGCCGAGGTCACGGTCACCGTGCCCGAGGACGCGGTGGGCGGCGTGCTCGGCGACCTGGCCGCCCGGCGCGGCCGGGTCACCGGCTCGGCGGCCCGGGGCGGCGCGGCGGTGCTCACCGCCACCGTGCCGCTGGCCGAACTGTTCGGCTACGCGACGCGGCTGCGCGGCCGCACCCAGGGCCGGGGCACCTTCACCGCCCGCCCGGCCGGCCACGCGCCGGCCCCGGCCGCGACCCCGGTCGCGGCGCCCGCCCGGTGACACGGGGCGGGGGCCGGGGACGACCTCCCCGGCCCCCGCCGTCGTACCCCGGCACCGCGCGACACCTCCCGCCGACCGCAATCGGCCGTCGAAACACAACCGTTGTGGAACGGCGTCCGGCCCCTCTCCGCGCAGGCCACCCCGCTCCGGCCCAGGTCACACCGCCGGGCGCGGCCCTACCATCGGCCCGGAACCAGCTGTTCCCGGGCCCGCCTGCACGGATACCCGTGCCGGATCCCTTGACGAGCTACTGTTCGGGGGATTAACTCACGTCCTAAATTAAGCCATGAGGGGCTTTGGAAGCCGAACGTCGGTCCAGGCGTCCGCACACGCGGGCGCCGGCCTTCGCGAAGCCCTCTCGGGGTTCTCGACTCCCGGAAAGGCACAGCTGGAGCCATGCGCAGCATCCGAGCCGCGGCCGTAGGCGCCGTCACCATGTCTCTCGCCCTCGCGGCCACGGCCTGCGGTGGCGGTTCGTCCACCGGGGGCGGGTCCAACGACTCCCCGAAGACGCTCACCTACTGGGCCTCCAACCAGGGTGCCAGCATCGAGATCGACAAGAAGACGCTCCAGCCGGAGCTCGACAAGTTCCAGAAGCAGACCGGCATCAAGGTCAAGCTGGAGGTCGTGCCCTGGTCGGACCTTCTCAACCGCATCCTGACCGCGACCACGTCCGGCCAGGGCCCCGACGTGCTGAACATCGGCAACACCTGGAGCGCCTCGCTGCAGGCCACCGGCGCGCTGCTGCCCTGGGACGCCAAGAACTTCGGCAAGATCGGCGGCAAGGACCGGTTCGTCGACTCCGCACTCGGCTCCACGGGCGCCGTCGGCAAGGACCCGGCGGCCGTACCGCTGTACTCGATGGCGTACGCGCTCTACTACAACAAGAAGATCTTCGCCGACGCCGGCATCTCCCAGCCCCCGGTCACCTGGGACGAGCTGATCGCGGACGGCAAGAAGATATCGGCCAAGGGCAAGTCGGTGCTGGGCGCCGAGGGCGGCAACGTCTCGGAGAACATCCACCATGTCTTCGTCTTCGCCAAGCAGCACGGCGCCGACTTCTTCACCTCCGACGGCAAGCCGGACTTCACCAACGACAACATCGTCGCCGCGGTCAAGCAGTACGTCGACCTGATGGCCAAGGACAAGGTCATCCCGACCGGCGACGCCGAGTACGCGCAGAACCAGTCGGTCAGCGACTTCGCCAAGGGCAAGCAGGCCATGCTGCTGTGGCAGTCGGCGTCCGCCAACCTCAAGTCGCAGGGCATGAGCGACAGCGACTACGGCATCGCCCCGGTGCCCGTGCAGTCCGGCACCCCCGGCACCGGCACCCAGGTCAACTCGATGGTCGCCGGCATCAACCTGGCGGTCTTCAAGAACACCAAGAACCTGGACGGCGCCACCAAGTTCGTGAAGTTCATGACCAGCGACGACGAGCAGAAGATCCTCAACACCGCCTACAGCTCCATCCCGCCGGTCAAGACCGCACAGGAGGACGCGGCCTTCAACACCCCGGCCAACTCCGTCCTGAAGAACACCCTCGCCACCAGCGCCGCGGCACTGCCCCAGGTGGCCTCGGAGTCCCAGTTCGAGACGACCGTCGGCACGGCCGTGAAGAACCTCTTCGCCGCCGTGGCCGCCGGAAAGGCCGTCACCACCGACTCCGTGAAGGCCGAGCTGGAGAAGGCCCAGCAGCAGATGCCGGCGGCCTGAGGACCATGACGACCACCACCACCGCCGTACAAGAGCCGGTGCGTGCGAACTCCCCCGGGGCGGCGGGCGGCTCGGGCCGCCGCCCCGGGCGGATCCGCCGGATCGGACTGCCGTACCTGCTGCTCCTGCCCGCCCTGCTGCTCGAACTCCTCGTCCACCTCATCCCGATGGTCATCGGCGTCGTGATGAGCTTCAAGGAACTCACCCAGTTCTACATCCGGGACTGGACCACCGCTCCCTGGTCCGGGTTCGACAACTACAAGATGTCCGTCGACTTCGACGCCCCGGTCGGCAAGGCCCTGCTGCACTCCTTCTTCGTCACCGTCAGCTTCACCCTGCTCTCGGTCGGCCTGTGCTGGCTGATCGGCACCGCGGCCGCGGTCTTCATGCAGGACACGTTCCGCGGCCGGGGCCTGCTGCGCGCCCTGTTCCTGGTGCCGTACGCGCTGCCGGTCTACGCGGCCGTCATCACCTGGGTGTTCATGTTCCAGCACGACAACGGCCTGGTGAACCACGTCCTGCACGACCAGCTGCACCTCACCGACAAGCCGTCCTTCTGGCTGATCGGCGACAACAGCTTCTACGCCCTGCTGACCGTGTCGGTGTGGAAGGGCTGGCCGTTCGCCTTCCTGATCGTGATGGCCGGACTCCAGAACATCCCGCGGGAGCTGTACGAGGCGGCCGCCCTGGACGGCGCGGGCATGTGGCAACAGCTCCGCCGCATCACGCTGCCGTCCCTGCGCCCGGTCAACCAGGTGCTGATCCTGGTCCTGTTCCTGTGGACGTTCAACGACTTCAACACGCCGTACGTGCTGTTCGGCAAGTCCGCCCCGGAAGCCGCCGACCTCATCTCGGTCCACATCTACCAGGCCTCCTTCGTCACCTGGAACTTCGGCAGCGGCTCGGCCATGTCCGTGCTCCTGCTGCTGTTCCTGCTCGTGGTGACCGGCGTGTACCTGGTGTTCACCTCACGCGGACGGAGGACCGCCGATGTCTAGCCCCAGTTCGCCGATGGCCCCGCCGCGGTCCTTCCTCTGGTCCCGCCGGATCTTCCTCACGCTGCTCACCGGGTTCGTGCTGATCCCCGTGTACGTGATGATCTCCAGCTCGCTCAAGCCCCTCGCGGACGTCACCGGCAAGTTCCGCTGGCTGCCGAGCGGGCTGACCATCCGCCCGTACATCGACATCTGGTCGACGGTCCCGCTCGCCAAGTACTTCGTGAACTCGCTGATCGTGTCGGTCGCGGCGACCGTCTGCTCGGTCGTCGTCGCGGTGTTCGCCGCCTACGCGGTCAGCCGCTACGAGTTCCGCGGCAAGCGCGTCTTCACGGTCACCGTGCTGTCCACGCAGATGTTCCCGGGCATCCTCTTCCTGCTCCCGCTGTTCCTCCTGTACGTCAACATCGGCAACGCCACCGGCATCGCCCTGTTCGGCTCCCGTGGCGGCCTGATCCTCACCTACCTGACCTTCTCGCTGCCGTTCTCGATCTGGATGCTGATCGGGTACTTCGACTCGGTGCCGCGGGACCTGGACGAGGCGGCGCTGGTGGACGGCTGCGGGCCGCTCGGCGCGCTGCTGCGGATCGTCGTACCGGCCGCGATCCCCGGCATCGTCGCGGTCGCCGTCTACGCCTTCATGACCGCCTGGGGCGAGGTCCTCTTCGCCTCCGTCATGACCAACGACACCACCCGCACGCTGGCCGTCGGCCTCCAGGGCTACTCGACCCTCAACGACGTGTACTGGAACCAGATCATGGCCGCCTCGCTCGTGGTGAGCGTCCCCGTCGTGGCCGGCTTCCTGCTCCTCCAGCGCTACCTCGTCGCCGGGCTGACCGCCGGCGCCGTCAAGTGAACCCACCTCGCAACGAGGACAGTTCCGAAGGGAATTTCGTGACCATCGACCTCGCCGCCCTCCCGCACGACTTCCTGTGGGGCACGGCAACCGCGGCGTACCAGATCGAGGGAGCCGTCGCCGAGGACGGCCGTGCACCCTCCATCTGGGACACCTTCTCGCACACCCCGGGGAAGATCGCAGGCGACGACAACGGCGACGTCGCGTGCGACCACTACCACCGCTGGCGCGAGGACATCGGCCTGATGCGCCGACTGGGCGCGAACGCCTACCGCTTGTCGGTCGCCTGGCCACGCGTGATGCCCGGTGGCGACGGCCCGGTCAACGCCAAGGGCCTCGACTTCTACGACGAGTTGATCGACGCCCTGCTGGCGGCCGGCATCACCCCCTCGGTCACCCTCTACCACTGGGACCTGCCGCAGGCCCTCCAGGACCGGGGCGGCTGGCCGGAGCGGGCGACCGCCGAGCACTTCGCCGGGTACGCCTCCGTCGTCGCCGAACGCCTCGGCGACCGGGTCAAGCACTGGACCACCCTCAACGAGCCCTCCTGCTCCGCCTGGATCGGCCACCTGGAGGGCAAGATGGCCCCCGGCTGGACCGATCTGACGGCCGCCGTCCGGGCCTCCTACCACCTGCTCCTCGGCCACGGCCTGGCCGCCCAGGCGATCCGTGCCGCCGCGCCCGGCGCCGAGGTCGGCATCGTCAACAACCTCTCCACCGTCTTCGCCGCCTCCGACCGTCCCGAGGACGCGGCCGCCGTCCGCCGCCACGACGGACACGTCAACCGCTGGTGGCTGGACCCGGTGCACGGCCGCGGCTTCCCGGCCGACATGGTCGAGACGTACGGCGTCGAACTCCCCGAACGGCCGGGCGACCTGGCGACCATCGCCGCCCCGCTCGACTGGCTGGGCCTCAACTACTACTTCCCGGCCTACATCGAGAACGACCCGAACGGCCCCGCGCCCTACGCCCGTTCGATCTACCGCCCCGGCGTCCCGCGCACCGGCATGGACTGGGAGATCGACGCGAGCGGCATCGAGACGCTGCTGCTGCGCCTCACCGAGGAGTACGGCGCCCGCAAGATCTACGTCACCGAGAACGGCTCCGCCTACCCGGACGTGGTCCGCCCCGACGGCACCGTCGACGACCCCGAGCGCCAGGAGTACCTGGTCGCCCACCTCGCGGCCTGCGCCTCGGCGGCCCGCAAGGGCGCCCCGCTGGCCGGCTACTTCGCCTGGTCGCTGCTGGACAACTTCGAGTGGGCGTACGGCTACGACAAGCGCTTCGGCCTGGTCCACGTCGACTACCGCACCCAGGTCCGCACGATCAAGGGCAGCGGCCACCGGTACGCGGACATCATCCGCGACCACCGGGGACAGGCCCGCCGGGCGGCCTGACACACACCGCGGTGGGCGCGGACCAGGGGAGTTCCGCGCCCACCGCACACAACACGACCGTCATGTGTCATCGCCACACGTACGAGCACCAGGCACGGAGCTTGATCTGTCATGCCCACAACACAACATGCCCACACCACAAACCGAACGGAACGCCAACGCTCGAACGGACCACTGACGCTCAGGAGACCCGCATGCCATCCCCGTTCCGCATCCCCCGTACCGTCCTGGCCGCCCTCGCGGCAGCCGCCCTGCTGACCTCCGGCACGATCCTCGCCGCCCCGGCATCCTCGGCCGCCACCGCCGTGACCTGGGACACCGACCGCGCGAACACCGCCTACGCCGCGAACCCCGCCGCCGTCACCGCCTCCGGCTACGAGAACGCCGGCACCACCCCCGGCCTGGCCTTCGACGCCAACGGCGCGACCCGCTGGTCCAGCAACTTCGCCGACGACGCCTGGATCCGGATCGACCTCGGCACCACGATCCGCATCGACAGCGTGCAACTCGACTGGGAGGCCGCGTACGGCAAGAAGTACGTCCTGGAGGCCTCGAAGAACGGCACGGACTGGACGCCCTTCTACACCGAGACCGCGGGCACCGGCGGCTCGGTCACCGCGCACACCTACCCGCAGGAGGTCACCGGCCGATACGTCCGCATGCGCGGCATCCAGCGGGCCAATCCCTACGGCTACTCGCTCTGGAACTTCAAGGTCTACGGCGGCGAACCCGCCCCCGCGTCCTCGACCGTCACCAACCTGGCCCTGAACCACCCGGCGTACTCCGACTACTACCAGCACGCGGGCAATTCACCGGCGTTCGCCACCGACGGCGGCTGGCCGGCGGACCTCAAGGGCGACTACACCCGCTGGTCGAGCGACTGGAACGCCGACCGCTGGATCTCGGTCGACCTCGGCGCCACCTCCACGATCTCCTCCGTGGACCTCTACTGGGAGTCGGCGTACGCGGTCGACTACCTCCTCCAGGTCTCCGACGACAACGTCAACTGGCGCACGGTGTACGAGCCTTCGGCCGCCGACATCGCCGCCCGCCGCGCGAACGTCGTGTCCCCCTCGGACGCCTCCGGCCTGCACGACACGGTCACCCTCGCCTCCCCGACGACCGGCCGTTACGTCCGCATGCTCGGCAAGGAGCGCCGCAGCTTCTACAACCCGGCGCCCTACACCGCGCAGTTCGGCTACTCCCTCTACGAGTTCCAGGTCTGGGGCACCGGCGGCAGCGTCTCGGCGGCCTACCCCGCCCTCCCCGGCGACCAGTCCGGCACCTATCAGACCACGTTCTTCGACGACTTCACCGGCTCCTCGCTCGACCGCTCCAAGTGGCGGGTCGTGCGCACAGGCACCGAGATGGGCTCGGTCAACGGCGAGGCACAGGCGTACGTCGACTCGTCGGACAACATCCAGACGCAGAACGGCGAGCTGATCCTCAAGGCGAAGTACTGCAAGGGCTGCACCCAGGCGGGCGGCGGCACCTACGACTTCACCTCGGGCCGCATCGACACCGACACCCACTTCGACTTCACGTACGGCCGCGTGAGCGCCCGCATGAAACTCCCCGTGGGCGACGGCTTCTGGCCCGCCTTCTGGCTGCTCGGCAGCAACGTCGACGACCCGTCGGTCTCCTGGCCGGCCTCCGGCGAGACCGACATCATGGAGAACATCGGCTACCCGACCTGGACGAGCACCTCCCTCCACGGACCGGGCTACTCGGCCGACGGCAACATCGGCGCCCGCCAGACCTTCCCGAACGGCGGCACGATCGACCAGTGGCACACCTACGCGGTGGAGTGGACGCCGACGGCGATGCGCTTCTACGTCGACGACACCCTGGTCCAGGAGACGACCCGCAACGTCCTGGAGTCGACCCGCGGCCAGTGGGTCTACGACCACAACCAGTACGTCATCCTCAACCTCGCCCTCGGCGGCGCCTACCCGGCCGGCTGGAACCAGGTCACCACCCCCTACTGGGGCCTCCCGCAGTCCAGCGTGGACAGGATCGCGGCCGGGGGAGTGCAGGCGGAGGTGGACTGGGTGCGGGTGGAGCAGAAGAAGTAGCACGACCCAGGTGCGCCGGGACCTCGGGCGGGAGCAGACCCGCCCGAGACCCGGCCGGATCACTGCTCGAAATGCTGAGCGCGCATGTTCCTGACGTATTGCCGCAGAGCGTCGGCGCTGTGGAAGACGCGGTAGTCGCTCGCCTCCAACGCCCCTTGCTCCTTCGCCGTCGGGTCCAGAGCAAGGACCACGGGAGCGCCCACCTCCTCCTGAAGCCCCTGCGGCCAGTAGGCGGCCGCCACCGTGATCGCGGCGCCGGTGCGCGGGTCGATGACCTCACTGTCCAGCTCCGGGGCGGCGAACCCGGCCTTCTCCACCTCGGTCAGCAGCAACGGGAGGCCGGGGACGTCGTCCACCGCCGGCCCGGCCACGGCCACGGTGGTGGGGGGCAGACCGGTTCGAGTGGCCGCCATGAGGTCCACGGGCGAGGGTCCGTCGTGCAGGGTGTCCAGGAAGTCGTTCGCCGCGTAGGACAGCAGTTCGCGACGGGCCGCGAGGAAGTCCAGGTAGTTCTCGACGCGCCAGAGCCTCGGATCCACGGGGATCCACTGCGACTCCAGAGCGCCCGGCACCCGTTGCGTGATCTCCGCCAGGTAGTCCGCCGGGTTCCTGGCGCCGACCCGCAGGTTGGTGTCCTGGGTGAGGAAGCAGAAGTTCGCGACCGCGTTGATCTCGGCGTGGTTGTACCCGTACTCGCGCAGGCGCGCCTTGGGGAAGATGTGGTGCACCTGGAGCGAACTCAGCCGCCCCAGCATGCCGTCCCGCAGCGGTACCCCGCTGCCCAGGTCCTGCGCCCTGTGGACTCGCGTGAGCATGTAGAGCAGCGGATAGAAGCGCGATCCCATCCCGGCACCCACGAAATCGTCGGGCCTGACTTCCAGCCGGCCACCGCGGCTGCGGCGCAGAAGGTCGGTCAACTGGTCGACGCCACCGTCCTCGAGTGCCTGGAGGTCCTGGTTGAGCGCGGTCTCCGTGGCGCCCGTGTGCCGGCCCCACAGAAAGCTGTGCACGTACCAGTGGAAGAGCCGGTCCCGCGTCATCGCGTCCGGGAAGCGGCCGCCGTGGTCGTGCAGCAGCCGGCTCATCACCGGGAACGCGCCCCGGCCGCTGAGTACCTTGCCGTGGTCCAGGCCCAGCCGGCCACCCAGGGCGTTCAGCAGATGGGCGACGGAGTCGATGGTCTCCGTCAGACCCTTCTGGAACGTGGGCACATCGACATCGGCGAGCTTCGAGAACTGTGCCTCGCCGGTCAGTACGGCGTTGACGTTGCGCAGGAGCCAGTCCAGCTTGAAGTCGAAGCCCGCGTCGGACCAGGTCGACAGCGCCGCGTTCATCGTGGGCCGGGCCTCCGGCCAGGAGGCGCAGATCGCCGCCAGCGCCAGATCGCCCTTGGAGAGCTTGGTGCCGCCCGAGTTCACCTTGTTGAAGATCTCGACGACGACGTCGATGGTCTTGTCCTGACCGGTGACCTCGTCGATGTGGATGTCGCGTTCCTTGATCTGGGTGATCCGGTTGAGCCGCTCGATGTAGGGGCCGTACAGCCGGCCGTCCCCCTGGGTGAGTTCGGTGACCTGCTGGAAATGGCCTGCCAGCCCTTGCTGAAGCAGCGAGGAGACGTCGACCCAGACCGGGTTGTCCTTCATCTTCGCCGGCGCGTAGAACTCGAACGCCTCCGTGTCCAGGTTGAAGTGAAGACCGGCCAGGGTCGCCGGATTGCCCTCGAAGAAACGGGGCGGACGGCCGTGGGTCACCCCGTAGAGCGTCGTCACACGCTGCTGGCCGTCCAGAAGGAGGTGGATCGCGCCGTCCCGGGCCGCGCCGTCGCCTCTGGTCTGCGTGGTCTCGGCCTTGGTGCTCCAGGTGAGGAAGCCGCCGATCGGATAACCCCGGTACAACGACTGGAAGAACTCGCGTACTTGGTCACGCGTCCACACGTATCCGCGCTGGAATTCCGGCAGGGCGATGTCGCCGGAGTCCACCTTGTCGAGAATCTGGGAAATACGCACTGTCTTCCTGCTCTCCGGCCCGGCGGCGTCCCCCCACCAGGATCCATGCGATCTTCACACGTTATCAGCCGGTCTGTGTGGGGGGCACCGGAATGGGACGGCGGGCGAGGACGCGGTTCGGTCTCCGCGCCGGAGCCCTCACAGCAGGCCACGGCCCTCGCACGGGAAAACCCCAGCCGTTAGTGAACGGGGCGTCCGTGCCTCGCGTATCCCCCGACCGTGGGAGGATCGCTCACCATGAATGCGTCACCGGCGGTACGGAGCCTGCGTGCCGCGGTGTTCGCCGCGGTGTGCGTGCTCCTGGCTGCCGCCGGCCACGGTCTCGCCATGGGCGACATGCCGCCGCTGTGGGCCGACGCGGCCGGGTTCGCCGCCGTGTTCGCCCTGGGCCGCGCCCTCGCGGGACGTGAGCGTGGGCTGCCGGAGATCGGCGTCGGCATGCTCCTCACCCAGGCCGGCCTGCACTTCGGCTTCGACGCGGCCCGCGCGGTCGGTCCGGCTCCGGCGTCCACCATGAACATGGCCCCCATGCGCATGCACGGTCATGCCATGGCCGGCATGGCGGGTGTGGCCGGTGCCGCGCAGCAGCACCCGCAGGTCCACGTCCTGACCGCACACGCCACCGTCGCCCATGTCGTCGCCGCGCTCGTCGCCTCCTGGTGGCTGCGGCGCGGCGAGGCCGCGCTGTGGTCGCTGCTGAGGCGGACCGCCGCGCTCGTCCCCGGTCTGGCCGCCTGGTGGCGGGATGCCCCACTGCCCGCCCGGGCCGCCGGCCCCCGCCTGGCCCCGGCCGGCCCGATACGGCCCCGCCCGCTGCTCGCGCTGCGGCACGCCGTGAGCCGACGCGGCCCCCCGAACCCGATCCCGTACACGGTCTAACACCAGTAAGACTCTCTAACAGACATCACTCGTACGGAGATCGACTCACTCATGCCTGCTGTCTCTGCGACCCGTCACACCCTGCGCCGCGCCGCCACCGTCACCGCGCTCACCGCCGCGTCCGTCCTCGTCGCCGCCGGCGTCGCCTCGGCGCACGTCACCGTCCACCCCGAGAGCTATGCCAAGGGCGCCACCGACGGCGTGCTGACCTTCCGGGTGCCCAACGAGGAGGACACCGCCTCCACCACCAAGGTCCAGGTCTACCTGCCCACCGACCACCCGGTCCTGGGCGTCCTCGTCACCCCGCAGGACGGCTGGACCGCCAAGGTGACCACCACCAAGCTCAAGACGCCCGTGAAGACCGACGACGGCACCATCACCGAGGCCGTCTCCGAGGTCACCTGGACCGGCGGCAAGATCGGCGCCGGCCAGTACCAGGACTTCGACGTCGCCTTCGGGCAGCTGCCCGAGGACACCGACCAGCTGACCTTCAAGACCCTCCAGACCTACTCCGACGGCAAGGTCGTCCGCTGGATCGAGGAGGCGCAGAGCGGCGACGACGAGCCGGAGAACCCGGCGCCGACGCTCAAGCTGACGGCGGCGGGCGACGAGGACACCGCTTCGGCCGCGCCGGCCGCGAAGAGCAGCGCCAAGGCGACGACCGCGGCCGCCGACTCCAGCGACTCGACCGCCCGCGGCCTCGGCATCGCGGGCCTGATCGTCGGCGCCCTGGGCCTGGCGGCGGCCGCGTTCGCCGTCGTACGGACGCGGGGCGCACGGTCGTAGGCCAACGTAGGCAAGCCGGGCAGGAGCCCGGGCCGGTCTCCCGGGCTCTGTCGGCACATCCGTCCTGCGCATGAGGTGATGCGTCATATGCTACGTATATGCCATTTTGTGCTAGCCAGAGCTTCCCTTTGAGTCCTTGACCGATAGGGCTCGGAGAGGTGAAAGGAGCGCATCGTGATAGCCAAGCTGCTTCGCAAGTTGTCCTTCACCCGTCACTACGGTGCGTACGGGGCCCACGACTGGGCGGCGTACTGCGACGACTCGGTGTGATCGCACCGCCGGCGGGCGTCCCATGGGCGCCCGCCAGAGGTCAGGGACGGTCTCATGGGCCGAGGGAACGAGCCGCCGCGGTTGCCCGAAGGCAGCTTCGCGGCCTGGAGCTGCGACCGGCTGGCGCTGGCGCGCCGTGGCGCCGAAGAGTGCGGGGACGTCTGGCAGCTGGAGCCGGGGGTCTATGTGGCCGCCGCGGCCGGGCCGTGCGAAGCGGTCCTGCGTCGCGCGCGGGACTTCCCCAAGGAGTCCTCGCCTCTCTTCCCGCCGTTGAGCCGGTCGGGCGGAGCACCGACACCCGAGGAGCGCGAGGAGCGTGCGTACGCTCACGCGGCCCGCATGCGGGGACTGCGTGCGCAGGCGGTAGCGGCCCGGATCGGTGAGATCGCGTCCCGGACCGCTCGTTTTGCCGACCAGTGGCCCACGGGCCGGGACGTCGAGATCCTGCCTCAGGTCCGGCACGCCCTGGCAGAGATCGGCGTCAGCTATCTGTTCTCCGAAGACGCTCCTGCCCTGCTGCCCCATGCCGCGCAGCTCTTCCTGGCCCGGGAGGTACTCGTACAGCCCTCGCGCTGGGTGTGGCCGCGTTGGGTGCCCACCCCGGCACGGCGGTTCCGCACCCGGCAGCAGATCGCCTTCACCGACGCCCTGCGGCCCGTCGTCCGCAGCCGTCGTGCATCGGGACGGCTCGGTGACGACGTGCTGGGACAGATGCTCCGGCCCTCCCCCCGCCACGGCCTGCTGCCGGAGGAGGCCATCCTCGACACGCTCCCCGGAATCACCGTCGCCACCTTCGAGACCCCTTCCCGGGCAGCCGGGTGGATCCTGCTGCACCTGGCCAGGTACCCCCAGGCGGCGAGCCGCGTCGCCGCCGAAGCCGCCGCGCTGCCCGCGGACCCGGCCGCGACGACCAGCACCCACCTGGGCGGCCTGCCGTACACGCAGGCTCTGGTGAGTGAGGTGCTCCGGCTGTACCCGCCCAGCTGGCTGCTGGCCCGGCGCGCCCCGCGAGAGACCCGGCTGGCCGACTACACCGTCGACGCCGGGACCACCGTTCTCGTCTGCCCTTACACCGCCCACCGCGACGCGCGGGAACATCCCGAGCCGGACCGGTTCCGGCCCGAGCGCTGGCTCTCCGATGCGGGCCCGCCGACGAAACCCGGGGCCTTCCTCTCCTTCGGTACCGGGCCGCACGGCTGCGAGGGCACCGCGCTGGCCATGGCGATGCTGACGCTCCTGACCGCACAGACCGCCCGCCGCCACGAGTTGAGCGAGCCGCCCGGACCGGAACCCAGCTACCACGTCACCACCCTTGAGGGCCTCGCGACTGCCGGCCTGCGCCTGCGGGCCACCTCGCGCGGCTGAGGGCAACCCGGCCCTCCGGCCCGCTTCCCGCCCCGCGTGGACGGTCGGCTCACGGCCGGCTCGGTCGGCTCATGGCCGGCTCTTCGTGTGCCGCTGGTCGAACTCCTCGGCGAGCATGCCCATCAGGACGAGGTCGTGGTGCCGGCCGGCGAAGAAGACGTGTTTCCGCAAGCGCCCCTCCTCGGTGAAGCCGAGCCGACGGAAGAGTGCCAGCGACGCCTCGTTGTCGGCGAGGACCGCCGCCAGGCATTTGTGATAGCGCCGCTCCGCGAACATGAAGCGCAGCAGCAGCACCACGGCTTCCGACGCGTAGCCCTGGCGCCGGTGGTCGGCGCCGATCGTGACATCAAGCTCGAACCAGCCTGAACGGGGGCCGGTGCGATGTGAGCCGACGGCGCCGACCAGCTCTCCGGTGGCCGTCGCCTCGACCGCCAGCCGGAAGCGGTCGTCGTCGCACTCGGCGACGGCCTGCTCCTTCGCCCAGGCACGGTAGCTTTCGGCGGACCGCGGCAGATCCAGCCTGCTCCCGCGCCGCCCGTCGTCGTCTGCCAGGCGCATGAACGCCGTCCAGTCGCCGGGCTCGACAGCGCGCAGGCGTACCCGTTCACCGGTCCAGGACGATGCCATGCCCCATTTGATCACGCTGCCGTGCGCACGAGGCCGGGAGGCGCACCGCAGTCGACTCGCCGGTATCGGTGGCGCTGTCTACGCTGACCCTCTGACGGTATGAGCGCCGCTCACGCGACCGGAATCCAACGGCCGGGGACACGTCCCTGGTCGGACGCGGTTCGCCGCAGCCCCCTGCCGCGCACCGGAGTGGCGCGGCCTTGAGGGCCCTCAGCTCCCAGCTTCCTGTGGAGGTCGGGGTGACCAGAGCCGACAGCCTCCGTGCGTTCCGGCGCGACGGCCGCATTGTGGTCGTCGGGGTGTCGCTGGCGGGACTGCGGGCCGCGGAGTCCCTGCGCGACGAGGGGTTCACCGGATCGCTGACGATGATCGGCGACGAGCCGTACGAGCCCTACGACCGTCCGCCCCTGTCCAAGCAGGTGCTGACCGGGTGGGTGCCGGCGGGGAGCACCACTTTGCCGCGCCGTCGTGCCATCGAAGCGGAGTGGCTGCTGGGCGTGCCCGCCGACGGGCTGGATCTCGCGACGCACCATGTGCGGCTCGCCGACGGACGCGAGGTCCCCTTCGACCGGGTGCTGATCTCCACCGGGGTGCGGGCCCGCCCGTGGTTCGTGCCGAGCGAG